>JBELAE010000055.1:0-18117 GCA_049509155.1 Candidatus Sulfotelmatobacter sp. | reverse complement strand
AGGGGAGTTACCTTGACGTCACGCCGCCGTTGGGCCCGCTGGCTTCCTGCGCGGCTTTGGACTCTCGGGTTTCCAGTTCCGCCTGGCGAAGTACAGTGGCTTCCGCTGGATCCGTTCCCGCCTTGAGGTTTGTTTTTTCGAGGAAGTAACGCCAGCCTTCATGCCGGTCGGCCGAGCTTTGATTGTTTTCGAACTTCTTCAACGTGGATTCCGCGTTGGTTCGTCCCTTGACAACTTCGACTACTCCCGCCGATTCGTAGGTACGGACGTTGTGGCGGATGACAACGTAAGACGCCTTAATCTCGTCGTTTGTCAGATGTGCTCCCTTTCTCAGCCGAGGACCCTAGACCCTACTCTGAGAGTATGCGCGGCAGGCATGATTAGCAAGTGACTGGGGTTTGCGGCAGTGTGCAGTTTGAGGGACCTTAACCACAAAGGACACGAAGTCACACGAAGGAAAGCCATCGAACGCCTAGGCCTTCGTGATCCTTCGTGCCCTTTGTGGTTGAAGGTTTTCTTTTTCAATTATCAAAATGCACCACTGCCCGCTTGCGGCCAATCTGTTTTCTTGACAGCCTTCAATTCATATGTTACATATTGTAAC
This sequence comes from Candidatus Sulfotelmatobacter sp., assembly GCA_049509155.1. Taxonomy (GTDB): domain Bacteria; phylum Acidobacteriota; class Terriglobia; order Terriglobales; family Acidobacteriaceae; genus Sulfotelmatobacter. Next base: position 17,513 of record JBELAE010000055.1, on the reverse strand, counting down.
GCTACAATGACTAACACACTGAATGCACGTCTAAAGAACATGGGCGAAGTCGAGCAGCTCGTGATGGATTACATCTGGACGCATGGTCCGTCATCGTCGGAAACCTGCCGCGAAGGGCTGGCCGCATCCCGTCCGATGAAGGACTCGACCATTCGCACCGTGCTGCGCCGGCTGGAGGAAAAAGGCTTTCTCACCCACGAGACGCAAGGCCGGACATTCATCTACGAAGCTTCGGACGCTCGCCAGAACGTTGCCGTCCGCGCTGTGAAGGCCATTATCGACCGCTTCTGCGGCGGATCCGCCGAGCAGTTGGTGCTTGGCATGGTGGACAACGCCGTGCTCAATCGCAAGCAACTGGAGCGATTGGCCCGCAAGATCTCCGAACGGACGGTTGCCGAGAGCACAACTGCCGGAAAAACGGCCGCTGACAAAAAGGAAGGTCACCCATGACGTTAATCGCCGCCTTTTCGGGGTCCACAAGCCTTCTCGTCCTGCTGGCGAATTCCGCCGTGCGCGCTCTTGCGCTGAGCGGCGTAGTGGGTCTTGGGCTGGCTGCGCTGCGCGTGAAGTCGACCGCGGTTCGCCTCTTCGTCTGGACCGCGTTTCTCTATGCTGCGCTCGCCATGCCTTTGCTGCAGTGGATGATTCCACCTCTATCGGTTCCTACGCCCACGGTTTATCAGTCTGCTTCGATGCAGCCCCGTGCCGAGACTCTGCATGCCGCAGCGACGGGCGGGATTGCTCGCACACGCCCGCGGGGAGCAGCGCCGGCGACAGCCTCTGAGGCGGGTCGCAATCTACGCTCGAGCGAAACGGTTCGCCTCCGAACGAGTCGGGCGGATTCCCCCATGCTTGCGACTTCGCCGGTGACTTCCCTTCTGAGTTCGGTTCATCTGAATTCGGATCATCTTAGTTCGAATCTCTGGAGAGCAATCGCCGCTGGAATTTATTTCGCAGTCGCTTTGCTGCTGATCGTGCGCTTCGGCGTGGGGCTGGCCTTCGGCCGGCGTCTGCGGCAAGCCTCGCAATGCATTGATGATCCACGCGTAACGCTGAGGATTGCGTCGCGCGCATACGCCTCCGGGCTGACGTCTATTCCACGGGCTGCCGAATCCGAACTGATTTCTGTGCCGCTGACCATGGGAGTGCTGCGCGCCACGATTCTGCTGCCTGCGGGCTGGCACGAGTGGGATGACGCCAAGCTCGACGCGGTGCTGGCCCACGAAGTGTCGCACGTGGCGCGGCGCGATGCGCTCACCCAACGGATCTCGCTGCTGCATCGCGCGATTTTCTGGTTCAACCCGTTGGCCTGGTGGCTCGACCGGCATCTCGCCGACCTCGCAGAGCAAGCTAGCGACGAGGCCGCATTAATCTGCGGCGCGGACCGCGAGGATTATGCCAGGACGTTGCTGGGATTCTTCGAAGCATTGCAGGCCACGCCCGGACGAGTTTGGTGGCAAGGGGTTGCGATGGCCAAGGCTGGTCAAGCTGAACGCCAAGCCGAACAAAGATTAGAAAGAATTCTCTCCTGGAAAGGATCTGTTGCCATGCGTGTGAAAAAATCGATTGCTATTGTGGTGCTCGCACTCGCGGTTCCGGTTGTCTATCTCGCAGCTTCCGTTCATGCAGCCAGCAAGACGGCCGACGCGCCCGGCGTTGCGATTGGACAAGACCAGACTCCGTCACCAGCACCAGGTTCTCCTGAAACTGTTGCTGCACCTCCGGCGATCAGCGGAGGGGTCGGCGGGGGCGTTCCCGTCGCTCCGATTCGTGGCGTCGCTCCCGTGGCGGGCATTGCGCCGCTCGCACCGGTTGCACCTTTTGTCGCGATACCGCCGTCCGCGTGGCGAACACAATCCAGCGGCGCGGGAGCGTCATACGCCCCGTCGAACGGGCACGGCTATTCCTATTCGTACGGTTATGACGACGAACAGCGCTTCGTCATCGTCAAGGGCGGCACCAATTCGCTCACCATGTCAGGCTCGGTCGACGATGCCCGGCACGTCGAGAAACTCAGGAAGTCGATCGCCGGGGATTTCATCTGGTTCCAGCGCGACGAAAAATCGTACATTATTCGCGATCAAGCGACGATCGACCGCGCCCGCAAGTTCTGGGCTCCGCAGGAAGAGCTGGGCAAGAAACAGGAAGAACTCGGCAAGCAGCAGGAAGCCCTGGGAAAACAACAGGAAGAGCTTGGAGACAAAATGGAACAGGTTCACGTGAACGTTCCAGACATGACCGCAGAGCTCGACAAACTCAAAGCGGAGTTGAAGAAACTTAGCGGCGGAGCTACCACGGAACAAGTTGGCGAGATTCAATCGGAGATCGGCGAGCTGCAGAGCAAGATTGGCGAGATCCAGTCTCGGGCCGGCGAACAACAAGGCAAGGTGGGTGAGCAAATGAGCGCGCTCGGCGACGAACAGGGGAAACTCGGCGACGAGCAAGGCAGGCTCGGCGAACAGCAAGGCGAACTGGCCCGAGAAGCCTCGCGGCAAATGAAGCAACTGCTTGATGAAGCGATTGCCAAAGGCATTGCTCAGCCAGAGCTATAAAAACGGCTCGGGTGTATGCAATGTAACTTCACGGTAGCCGGGCGATGCTATTCAGCCGTAGCCTAGCGACTGCTGCGCAATCGGCGATAGCGCCCGATCAACTCGTTCGTGGAGCTGTCGTGCTTGAGCTGGGGATCGGTGGAACTGTGCAGCTCAGGAATAATGCGCTGGGCCAGCACTTTACCGAGTTCCACACCCCACTGGTCGAAGGAGTCGATGTTCCAGACCGCGCCCTGCGTGAAGACGCTGTGTTCGTAGAGCGCGACCAGCGAGCCGACAACTCGCGGAGTCAGCTTTTCCGCGAGGATCAGATTGGTCGGCCGGTTGCCTTCGCACACGCGGAAGGGTGTTTGAAAATCGGGCGAGCCTTCGGCCTTCAACTCCTCTGCAGTTTTACCGAAAGCCAGAGCCTCTGCTTGCGCAAAAAGATTCGCCATCAGTAGATCGTGATGGCCGGTGAACTCGCTGAGTGGCTGGCAGAATCCGATCAGGTCGCACGGGATGAGTTTGGTGCCCTGGTGAATGAGCTGGTAAAACGAGTGCTGTCCGTCGGTTCCCGGCTCTCCCCACAAGATTGGCCCGGTCTGGTAGCTCACGATCTGGCGATCGAGGTCGACGTGTTTACCGTTGCTTTCCATCTGTAGTTGTTGCAGGTAAGCCGGAAAGCGCTTGAGATTATCCGCGTACGGCATGATCCCGATGGTTTGCGCGCCGAAGAAATTGTTGTACCAGACCGTTAGCAGACCGAGCAGGACGGGAAGATTCTTCTCAAGCGGCGTGGTGCGGAAGTGCTCGTCCATGTCACGGAATCCGGCGAGTAGCTCTGCGAAACCTTCTGGGCCGATCGCGATCATGGTAGAAAGTCCGATCGCGGAATCCATGGAATAGCGCCCACCGACCCAATCCCAAAATTCGAACATGTTGGCGGTATCGATTCCGAACTTCGAGACGCCTTCTGCATTGGTCGAAACTGCAACGAAGTGCTTGGCTACGGCCGCATCGCTTTTGAGTGCATTCACAATCCACCGGCGAGCCGTGGCGGCGTTGGTCATGGTCTCGAGCGTGGTGAAAGTTTTTGAAGACAGAATAAATAGAGTTTCGGCGGGATCGAGGTCGTGGGTGGCTTCGGCGAATGCAGCGCCGTCAACGTTCGCCACAAAACGGAACTTCATGGTGCGATCGGTAAACGCGCGCAGCGCGTCGTAGGCCATCTCCGGGCCCAGGTAGGAGCCGCCGATGCCGACGTTGATCACATTCTTCAGAGCTTTGCCGGTGTAACCTTTCCATTCTCCGCTGCGCACGCGGTTGCAGAACGCGGCCATCCTATCGAGCACGGCGTGCACTTCGGGAACGACGTCCTGGCCGTCGACTTTAATTTGCGTGCCTCGCGGGGCGCGCAGCGCAATGTGCAGAACCGCGCGATTTTCTGTGATGTTGATCTTCTCGCCGCGGAACATGGCGTCGCGCCGCTCGGCGACGCCCCGTTCCCTGGCCAGTTGGATCAGCAGGCGGATGGTTTCGTCGGTAATCCGGTTCTTCGAATAGTCAAGGTAGAGACCAGCACTTTCGGCAACCAATCGTGCGCCCCGGCCAGGATCGCCGACGAACAGCTGACGCAGTTGAACGTCCTTGATCTTCTCGTAGTGCGCCTGTAGAGCACGCCACGAGGCAGTTTCGGTCAGTGGCTGGGTCATTCGCAGCTCCTTCTCATTCTATTTTTCTTTCTGCACTTCTCTATCTTCTTCCAGTGCGTTTACTTACCTTACCCGGTATTAACGCGCGGTCCGTCGTTGGACATTAGACAAAGACCTCCATCAGCGGCGGTTGGATTCTGCTAAGACCTCGGTCGTCGAAGCCCGTTCGGTCCAGAGTATCACTCCGGGCTGCACTTAGTTTCGTCCCAGGAAAGTGCGTGGTGAAGCGGGAGCAAGTGACTGTTCCTTCAGTGGCTTGCGGTCATTCACACGGAAGGACACGGCCCAAACTCGACGCTCGCACCGCGATCGGCCAGCGAGTGCCTTGACCCTCCGGATGTCGATACGCTGCTTTCGACTCAAGTCGCAATCAGGGGAGCCGATGGCGCATGTGTAAGCGATCACATAACGCGGGAGCATGCTTGTGTCGGCAGCTGGAACCTCCGCGCGAATGAGAACGGCCTAATCGAATGGGAGGTTCCGTTACGACAACCCTCATTGCCGATGACAAAGCTGCGGCGCAACTCCCCGACCAGAGCGGCGGCAAGTTGCGAGTTTTGTTGGTCGAGGATGAACTGGCGGATGCGGAACTGGTTTTACGCGCCTTGCGCCAGAGCGGCTTTGAAGCCAACGAAGACCTCGTGCAAACGGCGGAGGAATTCATCGCCTTGGTGCGCAGGAATTCTTACGACATAATTCTGGCCGACTACAAACTGCCCAACTGGAATGGAATGGAATCGATCGAGCTTCTTCGTCGGGAAAGCCTGGACATTCCGGTGATCCTGGTATCGGGCGCACTGGGCGAACTGACGGCGGTGGAGTGCATCAAGCAGGGCGCCGCCGATTATGTCCTAAAGGACCAACTGGCGCGGCTGCCGGGTTCGGTGCGCCGAGCCGTGCGCGAGAAAGAATTGCGGGAGGAGAACCGGCAAGCGCAAGAGGATCTGGCCCGCTCCAATCGGGATCTCGAACAGTTTGCCTACGTCGCTTCGCACGATTTGCAGGAACCGCTGCGTATGGTTGCCACCTATACGCAACTCCTGGCGGAACGCTACCGGGGCAAACTCGATGCGGACGCGGACAAATACATTCACTACGCGGTGGATGGCGCTCTACGCATGCAGAAGCTGGTGCAGGACCTGCTGACTTTTTCACGGGTGGGACGGCAACACGTTGCGCTTCAGAGCACCGACTGCAACATCGTGCTGCAGACGGCTTTGCTGAATCTGGAAGCAGCGATTCGGGAAGGCCATGCGGTTGTCGAGCACGGTCAACTTCCGGTGGTGATGGCCGATAGTTCCCAGCTCGCGCAGGTATTCCAAAACCTGATCGGAAACGCTGTTAAATTTCATGGCGCGGAATCACCCCTGGTTCGAGTAAATGCCGAAGCGCAGGCCAGGGAATGGGTTTTCTCGGTGGCGGACAATGGGATTGGCATCGCCCCCGAGCAGGCAGAGAACGTGTTTATCATCTTCCGGCGTCTGCATACCCGCGCCGAATATCCGGGGAACGGAATCGGGCTCTCGATCTGCAAGAAGATCATCGAACAACATGGCGGCCGGATCTGGTTCGAATCTGAACCGGGCCACGGTTCCAGCTTCCGGTTCACTCTCCCAATCAAAGTAAACACCAACTAGCGACGTGAAAGAGGCGAACAAGACATGAAAACTACACCCGAAATACTGATGGCGGATGACAACCCGGCGGACATCGATCTGACCAGCGAAGTGCTGGCGCAGAGCGGAGGACACTATCACCTGAATGCGGTGAATGACGGCGAGGAGGCTATTTCCTTTCTGCGGCGCGAAGGGAAATATGCCAAGGCGCCGGTGCCGGATCTGGTGGTTCTCGATCTGAATCTGCCGCGCAAAGATGGATGCGAAGTGCTGTCGAATATCAAAACTGATCCTGCTCTGGCGCGGATTCCCGTGGTCATTTTCACGACCTCACAGGCTAGCAGCGATATTGCCCGCAGCTATGAAGGAGGGGCGAACTGTTATTTGCGAAAGCCGGGGAATCTGGCGGAATTCGTGGCGGCGGTGCAATCGATGGCGCAGTTTTGGCTTAGCTTTGCCACCCTGCCCCAGAGGGAAAAACGATGAAGGATCAGTCAACCCAAGTTTTACTCATCGAAGACAATCCCGGGGATGCGGATCTGGTGCGGTTGCGCTTGGTGGAAGGTGAGTCGCCGGTTGACGTGAACTGCGTCAATCGTCTATCCGATGGACTCGCCGCTCTCAAGGAAATGTCGCCGGCGGTAATTTTGCTGGACCTCAACCTCCCGGATAGCCACGGAGCGGATACCTATCGCAAAGTGCTGGAGAATGCGCCGAATGTGCCAGTCGTGATCCTCTCCGGACAGGACGACGAAGTGCTGGCCATGAAGGCCTTGCACCATGGCGTGCAGGACTATCTGGTGAAAGGCGCCATCTCGAGCAGCGGACTGGGCCGGGCCATGCGTTACGCCGTTGAGCGCCAGGCGCTGCTGCGCTCCCTGGAGATGAGCCGGAAGCAGCAGCTGGAGTTCAAAAACCAGTTTCTCTCCCATGTCTCGCACGAACTGCGCACCCCCCTGACCTGCATTCATCAGTATGTGACCATTTTGCTCGACGGCCTGGCCGGAGACGTTCAGCCGGAACAGCGCGACCACCTCAAAACCATTCTGCGCAGCGTCAACCAGCTGGGAGCGATGGTTCGCGACCTGCTGGAAGCGACCCGGGCGGAGTCCGGGAAAATCCGGCTGGCGCCTCGCTGTGTTGCGATCGGTGATCTGATTCATTCCGCGGTCGCCATGATGCAGGCCACAGCCGGCCAGAAGGGCGTGGGACTGGAGGTGGGCGTAGACACGACTCTTCCCTTCGTTCACGCCGATCCCGACCGCATTCTCGGGATACTGATCAACCTGATCGACAACGCGGTGAAGTTTACCCCGTCCGGCGGAGCGGTCACGGTAAAGGCCTGCGCCGTACCATCCGATCCGGACTTCGCCTACATCTCGGTGACGGACACAGGTTGTGGCATCGCGGCGGAAGCCAGACCACTGATCTTTGAGCGGATGTATCAGGACCTGAACGCGGTGAGCAGCAGCCGCAAAGGCCTGGGACTGGGGCTGTTCATCGCGAAGGAAATGGTGGGACTGCACGGAGGACGCATCTGGTTGGCGAGCGAACCGGGAGAAGGCTCAACCTTCTCATTTACGTTGCCATTGTATTCGCTGGCCAAGCTGCTCTTCCCGGTGATCACTCATCAGGGCCGCTTGCGCGATGCCGTGGTGCTGGTCAAGGTTGTGCTGCGGCCCCTCTCCAACTCCTTCCGGGGAAGGTGGAAGGACATCTCCCAGCGCTGTCTGGAAACCTTGCAGCGTTGCGTCTACCTCGACAAGGACCTGGTTCTGCCTCCGATGGCGGCGGCCGGTTTGGAGGAAACCTTCCTGGTGGTGGCCTCGACGGATATGGATCGAGTCCAGATCATGATGACCCGCATTCGCGAGCAACTGGAGAAAGTCGCGGATTTGAATAGTCACGGCTCACTGGAAGTCTCGGCTGCAGCTGTGACTCTTCCGGACCCTGGAAGCATGGCTGCCGGAAGCGAGCATGCCGGAAACGAAGACAGCTTGAAGAAGCAGGTGCAGGATGTCGCCGATCGCGTAAGCGAGATGGTGCGCTCTGCCCCGGCGGGAACACCGAATTCTAAATCGTTCTAACCAGATTCACGCCGATCGCTTAAGCGTGGACTTCGGAAATGGAGAAACACAATGGCAACCTCAAAAATCCTGATCGTGGACGACGACCCTGACCTGAGACAGGCCTTGAAACTGCGCCTGCGAGCCAATCACTATGACACCGTGCATGCCGGCGATGGCTACTCGGCCATCGCCCAAGCCCACAAAGAACAACCTAACTTGATCATTCTCGATCTTGGACTGCCAGCCGGCGACGGCTATGTGGTCCTCGACCGATTGCAGCACGACGACAAGCTCTCGAGCATTCCGGTGATTGTGTTGACCGCCCGCGACCCGCAGAGCAGCGAGCAGCGCGCCCTGCAGGCCGGGGCAGCCGCATTTTTTCAGAAGCCGGCCGACAACGCCGAATTGCTGGAGGTGATTCGGGCGACGCTGCCGCACGAGACTACGACGGCGAATCTGCCGTCCTGACAACTGCGCAACCGCGACCGCACTGCGGAGGCCGGACGCTGGACGATGGACCACGGACGATGAACGCCGGAGACCGGGAGGGCAACCTTTATGTCAGCCGATCTGCATTCTTCGCGCACCGCCAACTCTGAGCAACGCCCGCAACAGCGCTACCCGCGGGCCTTGTTCAGCGTCCCGGTGACGCTTCGCCACCTGGATACAGGAGGAATTCGTTCATCGGGTGGAATCAGTCTCGACATCAGTGAGGGTGGTCTCGGCGCCATGGTGCGTGGCGGCCTGCGGGCGGGAGAGTTGGTCGAGATTGACGTCTGCATCGCGGGGTGTCCACTTACCGCGGTGGCGATTGTCCGTTACACCACCGACGTGCGCTCCGGATTCGAGTTCGTCGGGCTGACTGCGGAAGAACGGCAGCAAATCGCGGGCGCCACTGGCCATGCCTGAAGCCGGCGGAATGGGACCGTTCCGCACAAAAGTAACAGTCAAGAGTAATGCCAGGGTCGCATCCGCCGATTACCTAATGGACGAGGCGGCATCGCAATGCGGTGCCGCCGAGTCCCGTTCGTCCTTTCCCGCATGAAAACGCCCGCCGATCTCGGCTTGGTCAAAAGGCTGAACGCCTTTGCCTCGGCGGCAAGCCTGTTTTCCCTTGCCGTAGGGGTGTCGGCGTTGGCGGGGTGGACATTTCACGTCTCCTTTTTGACCACCTGGGGGATCGCGCCCATAAAGATGGTGACGAACACGGCGGTCTGCTTCGTTCTGCTCGGCACCGCCTTGTGGCTACAGAGAAATAGCGACCGCCGGTCCGGCGGGTGGGCCGGAAGGTTTGCCGCAAACTCCGCCGCGACCGTCGCCGGGCTGGTGGGTTTGCTCAGCCTCATAGAACACCTTTTCGGAAGCGACTTCCACATCGATCAACTGCTGGTCCATGTCTCTTTGACCGACTACCCTGCCGGTGCCAGGCCAGGATTGATGTCCGCGCTCACGGCGGCGGATTTTCTCATTCTGGGGATCGCCCTGCTGCTGCTCGATTGGAAGACGCGGCGAGGCGATTGGCCTGCCCAGTTCCTTTGTCTCGGGGCAGCCATCCCCGCCTCGTTTGGCCTCCTCGCCTTGGTTCTGTCGCCCAGCGCGCCCCCCACGGGCATGGCTTGGCCGACGGCGGTGACCTTCTTTGCATTGTCGTCGGGGCTGATCTGCTCGCGGGCCAACTGGGCTCTGGGGGGGCTTCTGACCAGCCAGAGCCCGGGCGCGCGGCTGCTGCGAACGGCAACGCCCGCCGCGCTGCTGGTTCTGAGCCTGATTGGCTGGTTCCTATCGAAGCCTCTCCTTAGGGATTCGCACTTTACCTGGGTTGAAATGAGCGTGTTGGCGTTATTTTCCAGCCTTACGCTGGTGGGCTTCATCGCCTGGATGGCCTTCGTCGTCGAGCGCAGCGATCTACAGCGCCAAAGAGCGGAGGCGGCATTAAACATCGGCCCAGAGCAGTTGGACCGGTTCATGGACCGGATCGAAGCGCCAGAGTCGGAGACGCGGCTGCTGCGCAAGGTAAATTGGGCTTTCGCTGTGGCCCTGCTCCTGATGGGCGCACTCGGCCTTCTTTCCTGGCGTAACGCACAACGGGCCGCCGCGGATGCCGATTGGGTCGCCCACACCCACCGGGTGTCAACCGCGCTGGAACTCACTCTGCGCCATCTGCTCGACGTGGAATCTGGAGGGCGCGGTTACGCCCTCACTGGAGAAGAGAAATTCCTTGAACCCTACGAGACCGGGAAGGTTGAAGTCGGTGAAGACCTGCAGGCATTGCGCATTCTGATTTTGGATCAAGATCAAAAACCCCTGTTGGACGTGCTTGCGGGGCAGGCGGCCGCCAAGATCAAGGCCACAGAAGAGGTGACAGCGATGAGACGGAACTCCAGGAAGGGCCCTGGCGATCCAGAGCTGCAACGCGGCAAGCAGATCATGGATGCGGCACGCCTTACTTTGGCGCAGATGGAGGCGCGGGAGAAGACCCTTCTGGAGCAGCGTATCCAGCGCGCCCGCGCGACGGAGCGCCTCACCGCTGCGGTCATCGCGCTGGGGTCGGTTTTGGGTGTGATTTTCCTGTCCGTCGCCGGAATCATTGTGAGCCGGGAGATTAGCATCAGCACCCGGGCGCGGGCGCAGGTCGGCGCTCTCAATGCTGATCTGGAGCGGCGCGTGGCCGAACGCACAGCGGCGCTGGGCGAAAGCGAGGGCCGCCTGGCGGGCATGATTCAGACGGCCATGGACGCGATCCTTACCGTGGATGAACAGCAGAACCTGGTGATGTTCAACGGCGCTGCAGAAAGAATGTTCCGCTGCCCGGCGGCGGAAGCCCTGGGCCAGCCGGTTACTCGCTTCATTCCTCAGCGCTACCACGCGGAACACGGCGGGTACATCAAGAAGTTCGGCGAGAACGGAGCCACCGCCCGGGCCATGGGCGCGTTGGGCAAGCTCTGGGCGGTCCGCGCGGATGGCGCGGAGTTCCAGATTGAGGCCTCCATTTCTCATATCGAGGCGGCGGGCAAGAAGTTGTTTACCGTGATCCTGCGGGACATCACCGAACGCGTAAAGGCGGAGGAAATTCGCGAACACCTGGCGGCGGTGGTCGACTCGTCGGACGACGCGATTATCAGCAAGGATCTGAACGGGATCATCAACGCGTGGAATCGCGGCGCCGAGAACGTATTCGGTTACTCGGCAGCAGAGGCTATGGGCAGGCCGATGCTCATGCTGTTTCCGCCGGACCGCGTGAAAGAGGAGTCCGACATTCTCGCCCGCATCCGGCGGGGCGAGAGCGTGGAGCATTTTGAAACTGTGCGGGTGCGGAAAGACGGCGAAAGCATTGACGTTTCGGTGACCATTTCGCCCATCCGAGGTCGCGATGGCATCGTCGTCGGCGCTTCCAAAATCGCCCGTGATATCACCCAACGGAAGCTGGCCGAAGAGGCCTTACAAGAGAGTGAAGAGCGCTTCCGCACGCTGATTGAGCAGGCGTCGGACGCGTTCTATTTGCACGACAGCGAGGGCCGCTTCCTCGAAGTGAACCGTCAGGCTTGCGAGAGTCTCGGCTACACCAGGGAAGAATTGCTCGGCATGTGTGTTTCCGACGTCGAGCAGGATCTTGACCTACGCACGGCACGACAGGCGTGGGAACAGGCTGAGCCTGGAAAGGCTTATACCCTACAAGGACGCCAGAGGCGCAAGGATGGAACAGCGCTTCCGGTAGAGGTTCGGCTGAGCACCTACTACATGGGTGGAAAGAAGCTCCACCTCGGGCTGGCTCGTGACGTTACCGAACGCAAGCTGGCGGAGGAGGCGCTGCGCCGGAGCGACGCGGGCCGGGTCGTCGCGCTGGAAGCCGCGAATCTGGGCGAGTGGGAAATCGACTTGAGCACGCAGAAGAGCCGGCGCTCGCGGCGGCACGACCAGATCTTTGGCTACGCTTCGCAGATGGAATGGAGTCCGGAGATCTTTTTCCAGCACGTCCACCCCGACGACCGGGTGCGCGCGCGAACGAATCTTGAACTGGCCGTAAGCCAGGGGACCAAGCTGGACACGGAATGCCGAATCATTCTCCCCGACGGAGAAGTTCGCTGGATTCGGGCCTGCGGCGACCTCTACCGGGATTCGGCGGGCAATTCGACGCGGATGTTTGGCACGGTCGAGGACATCACGGGGCGCAAGAACATCGCCGAGGCCCTGCGCAGCAGTGAAGAGCAGCTGCGTCTGGCCGTCGACGGCGCCCAGCTCGGCACCTGGCACTGGAACCTGGAAAGCAGAGAACTGGTGTGGTCGCCGGGTTGTCTGGCATTGTTCGGCCTGCCGCTGGACACAAAGATGACCTACGAGATCTTTCTCGGTGCGCTTCATCCCGACGACCGCGCCCCCGCCGATCAAGCGGTGCGCCGCAGCCTGGATGAGCACAGTGGATATGGCGTCGAGTACCGGGCGCTGTGGCCCGACGGCACGCTTCATTGGATCGCGGCCAGAGGCCAGGGCTATTACGACGCGGCCGGAAAGGCCGTCCGCATGGAAGGCGTGGCCATGGATGTGACCGAACGCCGGGATGCACAGGAGCGGTTGAACCTGTCCGAAGAGAATTACCGGACGCTGTTCGAATCCATGGACGAAGGTTTCTGCACCATCGAAGTGCTCTTCGACCCGGACAACAATCCCGTGGACTACCGCTTTCTGGAAATCAATCCGGCGTTCGAACGGCAGACGGGAATCCAGAACGCGCGGGGCAAAAGCATGCGCGAGATTGCCCCCCGGCACGAAGAGTACTGGTTCCAGCTCTACGGCAGGGTCGCCTTGACCGGGGAGCCCGTGCGCGTTGAAAACCAGGCTGCGCAATTGCGCGGCTGGTACGAGGTACACGCCTTCCGCGTGGGAGAGGCCCACGACCGGAAAGTGGCGATCATTTTCAACGACATCAGCGAGCGAAAGAAACAGGAAACAGAACTCAAGGAGAGCGAAGACCGCTTCCGGCTGTTCGTCGAACACGCTCCGGCGGCGCTGGCCATGTTTGACCGTGAAATGCGTTACTTGCGCTGGAGCCGCCGCTGGCAGAGGGACTACGGTCTCGAGGGCCGCGACCTGCGCGGCTTGTCGCACTACGAACTTTTTCCCGAGATTCCCGAACGTTGGAGGGAAATTCACCGGCACGCCCTGGCGGGCGAGGTGTTGCGGGGAGAAGACGACCGACTCGACCGGATTGACGGCAGCGTGCAGTGGATTCGCTGGGAGGCACGGCCGTGGTACGACCGGACCGACGCAATCGCCGGCATTGTGATCTTCGCTGAGGAAATCACCGAGCGCAAGCACGCCGAGGAGCGACTCGCCGGGCAAGCGGAGGAATTGTCCCGGCAGACGGAGGAATTGCTGCGTTCGCAGCAGGCGCTGGAGACGCAGTCAATCATGCTGCAGTCCGTGCTGGACAGCATCTCCGAGGGCCTGGTGGCTGCCGACGAGACAGGGAAATTCATACTCTGGAATCCCGCCGCTACCAGGATCGTTGGCCTGGGCGCGGACAACATTCCACCCGAGCGCTGGAGCGATCACTACGGAGTGTACCTGGCCGACACGAAGACTGTTTTCCCGCCCGAGCAGAATCCTCTCTTGCGCGCCATTCACGGCCAGGCCTGCACCGCGGAAATGTACGTGCGCAACAAGCAACTCGAGTCCGGGGTGTGGATCGAGGCCAGCGCCAACCCGCTGCGTGGCAAGGACGGCATAGCCCGAGGCGGTGTGATCGCGTTCCGCGACATTACGCAAAGGAAAAAGGACGAGCGGGAAATCCGCAAACTGAACGAGGAACTGGAAGCACGCGTTGTCGAGCGCACCGCCCAGCTGCAAGCCGCCAATCAAGAGCTGGAGGCTTTTACTTACTCGGTGTCGCACGATTTGCGGGCGCCGCTTCGCCACATCAGTGGATTTTCCAAAATCCTGAGCGAGGAATATGGCCCCAATCTTCCGCCAGAGGCGCAGCATCACTTGCAGCGCATTCAGGGCGGGACATTGCGCATGGGGCAGCTGGTCGATGACCTACTCAACCTGGCGCGAGTGGGCCGGCGTGGTATGCACATAAGCACGTCGCGACTTCGACCGCTGGTTGACGAAGTGATCGCGGAGCTGGCGCACGAGTGCGCGGGCCGGCGGATTGAATTGAAGATCGGCAGTCTGCCCGCCGCGGCCTGCGATCCCACGTTGATCCGCCAGGTTTTTCAGAATCTGATCGGCAACGCTTTGAAATATTCTCGTCCCCGCTCCCCTGCAGTAATCGAGATTGGACAAATCAAAGAAAACGGCCGCCCGGTGATCTTCGTGCGCGATAACGGAGTGGGGTTCAGCATGAAATATGCCGATAAGTTATTTGGCGTGTTCCAGCGACTGCACCGCGCCGAGGACTTCGAAGGCACGGGGGTGGGCCTGGCGACGGCCCAGCGCATCGTCCAGAAGCACGGCGGCCGCATTTGGGCTGAAGCCGAATTGGACAAAGGCGCAACATTTTATTTCACTCTCGGGGGTTCGTTCGCCAGTTCCGAGAAGGACGAACTCAAGACCAAAGCAGCCATCGCAGGAGAGCAGGCATGACCCAACGGCAGATCGAGATTTTGTTGGTGGAAGATAATCCGGACGATGTGGAATTGACTTTGCACACCCTGCGCAAAGAAAATCTGGCCAACCACATTCAGGTCGTGCGCGATGGGGAGGAGGCGTTGGAGCTCCTCTTTGGCGATAGCCCTCATGGCGAACACTCGCTGGACAGCCTAAAGCTCATTCTGATGGATCTGAAGCTGCCCAAAGTGGACGGAATGGAAGTTCTCAGGCGGATCAAAGCGGATGAGCGCACCAAGAGCATTCCGGTGGTGATTCTGACCTCATCGAAAGAAGAACGTGATCTGATCAAGGGCTACGGGCTGGGCGTCAACAGCTACATCCAGAAACCCGTCGACTTCGACCAGTTCCGGGAAACGATCACAAAAGTTGGACTGTACTGGCTGGTCATCAACCAGGCGCCGGTGCAGCTGAGCTTAGGCGAAACGATCGCGAAAGGGACGGTCGCTTGATGGCATCGCCGGAAAATCCACATCGCACGGGTGTGGGCTAACGGGTTCCGGCCTGCGGCGGCGGCGCGTTCTTCACATATTTGTCGAACCAGCGCAACATCTCGTAAACCAGTTGTTCATTCGACTCCATGGCCGTATACCAGTGCGGCTCGTGGGGGAGCAGCACCAGGCGAGCGGTGCCGCCGTTGCCTCGAATGGCCTCATAGAGCTTGCTGGCTTGAATTGGCGTGGTACCAGGATTTGCGTCTTCCGCGCCATGCATGATGAGGAGCGGCGTCTTGATTTTGTCGGCGAAGAAAAATGGAGAGACTTTCAGATAGACATCGGTTGCCTCCCAGACCGAACGCCGCTCGTTCTGGAAACCGAAGGGCGTGAGCGTTTTGTTGTACGACCCGCTAGTAGCGACCCCAGCCCGGAATAAATCAGAATGAGCCACCAGATTTGCGGTCATTAACGCGCCATGGCTGTGTCCGGTGACTCCGATGCGGTTGGGGTCGGCCACTCCGAGTCGCACTGCCTCATCGACGGCGGCCTTGGCATCGGCGACCAACTGTTCGAGATAAGTGTCATAGGCTTTCTTTGGGTCACCGATGATGGGGAACGAAGTGTTGTCGATGATTGCGTAGCCCCCGAGGAGCAGCAGCCGGTATTCATACAGCTGCGTGAAGGTTTCCTGCGAGCCGGAAACCTGACCAGCGGTAGAAGCGTCGGCGTAGTCGAGAGGATACGCATAGAGAATCGTGGGGACGCGCGTGCCCTCTTGATAACCGGGCGGCGTGTAGAGCGTGAACGACAAATCCAACCCGTCGGCGCGCTTATATTTGACCAGGCGCTTCTTGATTTGCCGCACCACTGGCGTGGGATCAGGAATGTGGGTGATCGCGACGCTGGTCGAAGAAAAAACCGCTTCTCCTGGGGCCGCATCATCGACAGGCTTCGAAAGTGTGCGCACGAACACATTCGGCGGGTCGGTTGGCGATTGATGCCAGGTAAGAAAGGTTCGCGTGTCTACCGGGTTAAGGGCAAGAAATCGTTCGAGTGAAGTCTTATCGCTGCGAAACAGGCGTTCCGATTTCAGCGTCGTAAGATTGAGCCGATCGAGGAATGGCCGATTCCCGTCGGGCGAAGCGCCGATTCCTGCAAGGTAGATCGAATCGCCATCCTGCCGAACCACCCACGACCCGTTCGCCAGTTGGCGTCTCACCGGATAGCCGGGATTCTTGTACTTCTCGTCAGTCGACAGATCCCAAAGCAAGCGGAGCTTTGGTTGCGGAGCGTCAACATTGATGAGGAAGCTCTTTCTCCAGTGCCGGTTGTTGTCGTACTGGGTCAGCAAAGCCGTGCTCGGTTGTTCGCTCCAATCGAAGCCGTCGTAGCGCTGCTCGGTGCGCGTGATTTCCACGGAGGACGAACTGAACGGCGCCTTCAGAAGCATGATCTTGTCACGAGCCGGAACATTCACATTCCAGTCACCGCCATCCAGCGCCTCAGCCCAGACAAGCGTCGCCGCGTCCGTCGGACGCCAGGAAAAATCGCGTGGCCCTGTCGGAACGCCATGGATGGGAACGCGATCCGCCAAAGGAAGCGATGCGATAGTGTGAGCAACAACGTGGGCGCGCTGCGATACGTCCCAGACTTCGACTTCCTTCGGGAAGCGATCGTAAGTCGTGACGTAGGAGTAGGGTTTGTGGATCGCGGTGACGAGTATGTGTTTTCCGTCCGGCGCGGGATCGAGCGATTCGTAATTTGCCGGCTTGCCAATGGGCGTGATGGACACGGTTGCCGTATCGACTAAAGCGAGTTGCGCGGTTGCGAAGTAATCGAAGACATCTTCGTCGTGCTTGTTGTTGAGCGTGTCGCGGTTCTCGTAGGTGCTGCTCTCCCCTTTTTGGCCTTCGGTCTCCTGAATGCTGGGGCCGATGGGCACGATTGGTTCGGGCGGCGGTGCGCCCATCCCGTTGGGCACCAACTTGACCAGGAGCGTCTTCTGGTCAGGCATCCATTTCATCTCATCGTCGAACATGGGGTTGAGACGGACTCCGGGGACTTTATGGACTTCGCCAGTCTTGGCGTCGCCGATCCAGAGTTCGACCGACTCGGGAGCGATGTTCACGAAGGCGAATCGTTTTCCGTCCGCGGCCCACGTCGGCTCGCCTGGACACGAGCCTTCAGGAAGCGCGATATGAATCTGAGCTGCTTTTTGTGCGCCATCGGCGATGTGCACCAGGTCGAATCCTGTGGCGCACGGGGTAATGCCGTAGCCGCCTGGAGTGTCGTGTTTGCTGTGATTCTTGGGTTCCACGCGCACGCCTGCCAGGCGCAAGAAAGGCGTTGCGACCCGCGAAATCGACGGGTACTCCTGCCAGGACACCAGCAGAATCGAGTCGTACGTCGGGCTCACCTCGGGCTGGGGAGGTGAGGGCGCGCGCATGACATCCAGAATGTTTTTCGGCGGCTGGTTATATCCAGAGGTCGTCTCGCTCGGAGTCGCGGGGGCAGTGGCTACATTTAACGCGCCGTTCAA
>JBELAE010000549.1:0-6656 GCA_049509155.1 Candidatus Sulfotelmatobacter sp. | reverse complement strand
GCTCCTTCGAACTCGCTGATCTCCAGTCCAGGCATGGCAGGTCGCGCGTTGGGGCCGGCCGCGCGGAGAAGCAAATTCGTGGCGACGATTAGCGCCTTAGTCCACACCGCATTTCCCAGCTTCTTCTCTAAGAACGCATCGCTTCGCAGGGGAAGAACGTACCGAGAAATCTCGCAATTCGGCTGCATGCCAAGCCTTACAAAAGTCGACATCCCCCTGGCGTGCGGAGGACTGTCATAACAAAAGGCGACCAGCCCAGAATCGGCGGGTTCGAAGGTTGTGCGCTGCATGAGTACGGCGGGGCCGAGACTACGGTATGCGGCCTCAACCGCGAACCCCCCAACCTGCCCACAAAGCAGTTTCTTGCCGGCGACAAACATGCGGCGAGGGTAAACCGAGGCCGTTGCCACCGTCGTCCCGCTATCCCGGTCGTACACAAACCAGCACCATGCTGGCCCTGCAGGATGGTTCAGATGGCGCCACTCAAAACGCTTCTCCTGACCCGGCTCAAAGTTCCGATTCAAGAGTTCAACAATTTCCTCGCGATCATCGGTCAGTGAGGCTCGTCTAACAGCTAAGTTCATCCGGCAGAAACCTCGATCCGGCTTCGGACGGGTCGTTTGATCCAAATCGGCCTGCTCATACATGCTCGCCCTTGATTCTTGCATTCGCGCCCCTAAGCGGGGCCTGTTCACTTCTTGCCTAGGAACAGTCGGAATTCTAGATCGAAGATGTGAACGCCGTGTAAACGATTCAAACGCCGTCGCAGTTGAACCTCAATAGCTCCGAAATCCTCCCGAACGGTGCGCATAAACTTTCACTCGGAATGCCCTCTCCACGGCAAACGTCGGACCAGTGCACCGATACTATAGGAAACGAAGTACTTCACAGCGGTCAATAAAACGGCCATGAACGGCATCGGATCCCTCAGCGCGAATATGGAGTCGAACACCCGAGGGCCAAAATCTTCGGGAAGATCCAGTAGACCGTCCGACAGTTCCTTGCTCGCGACAGCGGAACGACGTGCATCAACCAAAAGGAAGAATATCCGATAAAGGTAACCGACAGTCCATCGCCATTTTCGGCCCGCAGCGTAGGTACACGGTATCACGGGCTGCTCGCCGTGCGCCACTTGCCAGTGATACCAGGGAAAGTCTATCCCGACTGAGATCGGGAAAGAGATGCTGCCCCAGTAGCGTCCATTCACTTCCATCAACACTGCCCCGCCGCCGTCAGGATTGACCTTAAATTCAACCATCGCAATTCCCTCCCACTGTAAAGCGCGCAGCAGAGCGAGCGATGACTCAACCAGGCCAGGATCTGGACGCTCAGCAACCGCAGTCACCGAAAACCCTCCGGTATAAGGAAACTCTTTCAGACGGCGATGCTGAAAAACCGCCAGACAATTTCCTTCGTGCATCAGCATTTCGACGCCACCCCCCGCGCCCACACAATATTCCTGGAGCAACATGGGCGGTCTAAACTCTCGAGCGGTGGGAAATTTCAGCGCAACCTCTTCGGCACTCGCAAAGATGCAGCTCTTGGTCTCTTCCACTCGCGTTTCTTTTTCCGCCGGTTTGAGTACCCACGGAAAAGGGAAGCTCCCAACCAAGTCGGACAATTGCGCGGAATTCGAAACCACAACGGTATTCGGCACTCGAATTCCACATTGCTTCGCAATGTCCAGCGTCGAAGCCTTGCTCAGAACGAGGCGCGTGATCTGCGGCGGCGGACAGGCCACGTGCAACAGATCTTTGAAATCGTCGTAGTGCTCCGTCATGGCCGTTAACGCTTGATCATCCGCGGGGATCAGCATGTCATGGCCCCGATCTTGAATGAACTGGCTGAGTTGCTCTACGAATTCGGTCCGGCCCACGTCGGGACGGGGAATGCGCCTGAAGTCGCGAATCGCGCGCGAAGGAATGCGCGGCGCCGAAGAAAAGTCGGCTACGTCAACCGGCACACCATGTTTGTGCAAGGAACGCGCGATAGGAACAACAATGCGCGGGATCCAACCCAGAATCAGTACAGGACGTTTCAGAGGATTCCTTGCTACCCGGCCAGCGAACTCAACGGCTAAGCCCGGTTAGCCAGCATTGACCTTACTCTGACCACTTTTCTTTTCGACAAACGAACCGATGCACTTCACGTTTCCAAAGTTCTCCGGCGTCAGATCGTCGTCATCGACTCTTATGTTAAACGTCTGCTCCAGAAATCCCACGACGTCCAGCACACCCAGAGAATCAATAATTCCCGACTCCAGGAGTTGGACGTCATCATTGAAGACCCGCTTTCTTGCCGCAGGAAACTTCTGCAGCACGAAAGATCGAATACGCATGTTTGTCGAGCCGACGTCTTTCATCCCTTATTGTCCCTTATGTCGCCCTCTACCCCGTGTCACCGGCTGATTCTAAACGAATCCGTTTCAACCTCAAACCACTGCGGATTCTAAAAGTTATATGTGAATTTGGTGTGAATTCAAGTTGGCAAAAAAGAAGTGATCGCATCCGGAGCAGGCCCAGAAAAGGCGCTGGATCGCGCGTAGGCTCGATTCACCGAACGCCCGCAGTCAGTTCTCCCTTGTTCTTCAGAAATTTGTTCCGCAAGAACCGATTCGAAGGTAACTCAACAAAACGATAACTAAGAATGGCGCAAGCGAAACAGAGAAAGATGCCGAGGAGAGAAACCGCGACAGTCGCGGGAGTAAGGCGGGCCAGCGAAAAGATCTCTTTGTTGATGGCCTCGAGAATGTAGGGGTGAAACAAATAAAGCGAGTAGCTGGCATCTCCAATCAGCAGCACCGTCCAGGGAACCCGTACCCTACCTTCTAATGCGAGGAAGGCAACGCATATCACGAGTGCGGGCATTCCATGCAAAGCAAACCCCGGAATCGTCCTCAGAAATCGCGAATGACCTATCAGAACTTTAATATCAAGCAGCCAAGCGGCACTATAGGCTAGAGCGGCTGCGATTGCCCAAATCGCGATCGGACCACGACGCAACCAGTCGTTATAGCGCCTCCACAAGAGGTATCCACAAATCCCGAGGGCAAAAAGCAGGATAACGTTGTTCGAGTAATACTGCAGAACGATGGACTCCGGACGGATTATCTGGCCCAGGGATGCGATGCTCACTAGCATCAGGATCGCAATGGGGCCCGCAATCTTGCGGGAGAATGATAGAGCCAGGGCAAACAGCAAATAGAAAAACATTTCGTACTGCAAGGTCCATCCCAGAAACAATACCGGATAAACGCCTCCATCCTCTCGCGCGTACGGCACGAAGAATAAAGACTTCAGCAAATACAGTGGATGGGTCGATGTCGACGAAACCAAATGGGGAGCAAGCGCGGCCAGGCAAAAAACTCCGAGCGTGCCGGCCCAGTAAAGAGGAACCACGCGGAACAGGCGCCTCAAGAAAAAGCGGTCGGCGTCGAACTCAGAAATGTAGCATACGATAAAGCCGCTGAGCACGAAAAAGATGTCTACGCCGAAGTAACCCCAACCCATGCAGGGGATGTGCACGAATAAAACAGTAGTGGCAGCCAGGGCCCGCAGCGCCTGCAGCGACCGTAGCGTCGGCGGCTTTCGGCGGACCACTGTCGCCGCGGAATCAATGTCCTGTTCTGGCCTTGGGAAGGGGCCCAAATGCTTGGTCGGACTCGCCACAATCGCCTGGTCCCGCATGTCACCTATTCCGGGTGGGGCACGGCTGGATTCGTACCCGTAACTGCCTGAGGATAACACTGGCTTCAGCGCCCAAGAAGCGATTCTCCCCAGGGCCTTCTCCCCTGCCCAGAACATGGAGCGCCGCCCTGGCACCGAAGCCGAATGAGCAAACTGTCTGCGCATTGTAGATGGAAAATGTGAACCCAAAGTGAATTCGGCATTGGGGGCCAAATTAAGCGACTTTCGGCCATATTTGAAGAAATTGAAGGGGTTCGCCCACTCTTCGACAGTGCTCATGCGCGAAGGAAATTCATCGAACTTTCATATTCGTTTCGGAAGCCATCCTAACCAATGCTGCTATGATTACTGATCTTGGAGAGAAAACTCCCCCGTTTGGCTTCTCTAACTTTCGTCCATCCGCGATTCTAAAGCCTTGGCTACATTGGTCAAAACCAGATCAGATGGCGCCCTGTTGCAGGGGAGGCAAGGGCTTTTGCCCGAACGCAATCAAGAAATTCTCAGTGGAGCCTTTTTCTGGCTGAGTGCGTTTTACTTCTTCTACTGCGCCCGGCCAGCGGACTCGATTCCGGGTTTGGCGCTCATTCCGCTGGTTAAGATCACACTTGGCTTGGCGGCCCTGAGTCTGTTTAGCAAGTCGCTGAAAACTTCGCGCCGCCTTAAGGATCTTCCAAGAGAGTATTCTTACCTGTTTGTCCTCGTCATTCTCCTGTTTGTTTCCGCCGTGCTTTCTCCGGTGTGGAGGGGCGGCGCCTTTTTCGGCACCATGGATTTCGGGAAAGTGGGTGTCGTTTGGGCGATAACGTTTCTGCTGGTTACATCCTTCCAAAGACTCCGACGCATAATTTTCATTCAATCCGCGTCCGTCGCCGTAGTTTGCTTTGTAGCCGTCGCGAAGGGCCATTCTATCCCGCGCTTGAACGGTGTTCTGGGAGGTACGTACTCCAATCCGAATGACCTGGCATTCGCCATCGTCCTGTCTCTTCCCTTCTGTTTAGCTTTCTTTCTGGCGGCTAAAAGCGGCCCGCGGAAAGTTTTGTGGTGTTTTGCCATGCTGATAATGGCGGTCGCGCTGATCTTGACCGCTTCGCGAGCCGGTTTCATCGACTTGGTTATCGCGGGCGTGGTTTGCCTTTGGTATTTCGGAGTGAAAGGGAAACGGTTGTATCTGATAGTCGCAACCGCTTTTCTCGGCTGCGTGTTGTTGCTGGTGGCCGGCAAAACGCTGATGCGGCGCTTCGCCGCTTTTTCGGGCGAGAATGTGACTACCGCCGAAGAGGATTCCGCTTATGAATCCTACGAAGAGCGTAAGTT
This sequence comes from Candidatus Sulfotelmatobacter sp., assembly GCA_049509155.1. GTDB lineage: Bacteria > Acidobacteriota > Terriglobia > Terriglobales > Acidobacteriaceae > Sulfotelmatobacter. Next base: position 1,656 of record JBELAE010000549.1, on the reverse strand, counting down.
GCTGATGTTCCGGGCTCTGTCTGCGATCGGTCACTACCCTATCCTGGGACTTGGGGTGGGGGACTTTGCTGTCTACTCGGGAAGGTGGAAGGATGTTCATGCTTCATATCTGCAAATCGCTGCCGAGGGGGGTATCCCGGTTCTAATTCTGTATCTGATGTTCTTCTCTCGGGGCTTTGCTAATCTGAAAAAGCTTAGGAAACGAAAAGATTTAGACGACGAAACCAAGTTGTTTGCGGGAGCCCTGACGAGTTCGTTGGTTGGCTTTGCGGTGGGCGCATGCTTTGCTCCGGAGGCTTATCAATACTTTCCTTATTTCACGGTGTGCTACACGTCCGTTTTTCTCGCGATGATCAGGGAGCGAGAAGACTCCGACATTTCTACGACCACGTTAATGCCCTTACCTCGCCGGCGCTTTGCGCAGGCTTAATGGGCGCTGGGAGATCATGTGCGCTCGCGCCTTCTCACTGATCTGTTACCCCTTCTCCGTTGTACGATCTGCGGCTCCTCGCTGGAGGAGCAAGAGCAGGGCTGCCGCTGTACCGCTTGCCAAAAAGAATTCCCTTTAGTGCGCGGAGTATTGCGGTTTGTCGATGCCAGTAACTACACGGATAGCTTTGGCTACCAGTGGCAGAAATATTCACAGACCCAATTCAGGCCCGATTCTCCTGTCCCAAATTTCGGCCGGAAAACGGGACTGCGGGAGGAGGATCTCCGCGGAAAATTAGTTCTCGATGTGGGTTGCGGCATGGGCAGGTTCGCTGACATCGTCACAAGATGGGGCGCCACTGTAATCGGGATTGACCTCAGCGCGGCAGCTGAAGTGGCAGCCAGCAACTTGGCGGACCGCAATTTTTTAGCTCTTCAGGCGGACGTTTTTGCCCTGCCCTTTGCTCCTAGTAGTTTCGATTGTATTTACAGCGTAGGCGTGCTCCACCATACTCCCGACTGCGAAAAGGCGTTCAAGAACCTTCCCCGATACTTAAAGCCCGGTGGAACGATCGCCGTCTGGCTGTACAGTGGCTACAACAACTGGTATCGCTTTAGTGATCACTACCGCAAGATTACACATCGCATCCCGGTGGGAAAACTGCACGCGTTTCTTCGCGTAGCCGTGCCATGTTTTTACTGGATAGATCGCGGCCTTCGTGTCATTCCCCTAATCGGTCCGCCCCTGGCAGGTGTGGTGCACCACGTCTTTCCGGTGAATCGAAATCCGAATCCGGAGGTTAGGATTCTCGACACGCTGGACTGGTACTCGCCGAAATATCAGTCTAAACATACTTACGAACAGGTGTTCCGCTGGTTTGAAAGCTGCGGCTTGGAGCATCTGACCGTCGCCGACATATCGATTGGAGTCAAGGGCAGTGCTCCATTTTCCCAGCCAGTTCAGAAATTACATGGAGCGCAGCCTGAATCGCGCTCCGAACCTATCACTCCAGAGCATACTGCCCCCGATCCGCCCGTGATAGTGCCACCGAATCCTAAAAAGGGTTTCACTGTCAGGAAGAAGGCATGGCGCACCCTGCGCTGGTTTCCTTCCTATGCTTGGCAGCGGGCGACGCGCCGTACGCCGCGCGGCAATACTCATGTGATGATTGCGTTAGCCGACCACTTTGAACCTGCAATCTTGCCTCACGACGGCTCTGCTCGCGC
>JBELAE010000548.1:0-5019 GCA_049509155.1 Candidatus Sulfotelmatobacter sp. | reverse complement strand
GGACGGCGGTGAGCGGGGACAGCGCGCTGACGGACAGCGGGACGATTCTTACTTACGGCGGGAGTGGCGGAATTGCAGCGGCTTCGGGGACATTCAGCGGGAACCTGACGGTGAACGGGCAGCTGAATGTGGCAGGGCCGTGGATGGTGAGCACGCCGATTCCGGGGACGGCGATGGGGGCGGCAGGAGCGGGGACGTCGGCCCTGGGTATATCGAATGATGGGAATTTTTATATTTCCGCGAATGCGGGGACGCCGCAGAAAGTGGCGACCACGGCGGCGAGCTCATATTTCTCGAATCTGTTTCAGGAAGATGCGAACGATCTGGGGGAGTACAACGGGACGACTCCGCAGAATATGCACGTGTATTACAGCTATACGAATAGTACGACCTGGACGCGGGCTTCGCTGGGGTTCGACACGACGGATAACTATGCGGTGGTGCGCAGCGAGAGTGATCCCTCGGGAAGCGCTCTGGGGCTGGGGTTCTGGCTGAACAATGGGTTGAAGTGGGTGATTGATACCAGCGGGAACCTGAAGCCTTGGGCGGATGAGGCTTATAACATTGGGGCGTTCACGGCGTCGACGGGAGTGGGGTTGCGTCCGGGGACGGTGTTCGTGGCGGGGAGCACGAGCAGCGACAGCGGATTTGAGCTGGGGAAATTTGCCAACAACAGTTATGAGTTGTGCAACGACACGACCAATGGGACGGTGTTGAATGGGCTGGCTGTGCTAACGACAGCGGGATGCGCGGTGAAGCCGACAAGCGCCACGACAGCCGGAGTGATTGGAGTGGTGATTGCGAATCCGGGAACGAGTGGGACGGCGACGCTGGTGCGGACGGGGTCGGCGTATTGCAGCTTTGATGCGACGGCGACGGTGGTGGGGGACTATGTGGTGGCGTCGCCGACACAGAATCCGGGGAGCAGCGGGTTCTATCCGTTGTGTCACGATGCGGGGACTACGCAGCCTAACGGTGTGCAGGTGTTGGGACGCGTTTTACAGGCGACCGCAGGCGGGACGACGGCGCAGATGTTTTTCGATATGCCGGGATCGAGCGTGAGCGCGGTGGCGGCGACGGTGAGTTCGGTGTTTGGGCGGACGGGAGCGGTGGTGGCGGCGAGCGGGGATTATACGGTGGCGCAGATTACGGGAGCTGCGCCGCTGGCCTCGCCGACGTTCACGGGGACGGTGACCGTGCCGGATGGGACGACGAACACATCGACCGGGTTTACGTTTGCGCATGCGCTAACTTTGCCAAGTGGCAGCGTGGCGACTACGCAGACGGCGGGGGATAACAGCACGAAGGTGGCGACGACCGCTTATGTGCGCGGCGAGCAGTATCTGACTTATAGCTGTGCGGTGGCGACGGTGGGGACGGCGGAGCAGTTCTGCACCTGGACACTTCCGGCGGCGATCACGGTAACGGGATTCGATCTTTCAGCAGGGACCGACCCGGCGGGCTGCACAACGTCGGCGGTGGTTCAAGTTTGGGATGGGACGGCGAATACGGAAGTGGGTAGCTTCTCGACGACGCTGAGCAATGGAAATAACTTCTACACACAGGTGACGGGCAGCACGAATGTGGCTTCCGGGCATGCGCTCCGGATCAAGACTACTACTGGAGAGGCCGGCTGCACGACGACGGCCGCGAACGTGGTGGCGATTGTGACCTATCAGATGCAGAACTGATGGAAGGCCGCTGTGAACATTCCTGTTCGAGCCGGTAATGGCTTTCGGGGGGCGCGGGCTCCTTCGACTGCGCAACGTGATTCGCGATGCGAATCACGTTGGCTCCGCTCAGGATGACAAGGGAGAGAAATTCTTTTAAGGAGGAGATGAATTATGAGCAGCAAGATTGATCCAGAAGCGGCGCAGCCAACGACGGTGCAGTCGTTTGAGTTTAGCGATCGGAATCCGGTGGTGGTGGAGTGGGGCGAGGGAGGGGGGCAGATTGCAGCGCCTTCCGTGGCGGAGGTTCGGATGACGCCGGAGAGTCCGGCGGTTTCGCCGAATGCGGGGCTGGAAGTTGGGGTGAAGTATTAGGGAGGTCGGAATCCCCACCCCTTCGACTTCGCTCAGGGCAGACTCGGTCGCAAAGGGCGCGACGAGGGTGGGGGACCCGCACGTAGAAAAACCTTTAACCACAGAGGACACAGGGGATCACAGAGGGTTATGAGGACGATTTTCAATTCGTCGATGATTTTGTTGATGCTCGGGCTTGCGGGAGTGGCGTCGGGGACGACTTACTACGTGAGCTCGAGTTTGGGGAACGACACTAATAATGGGACTGCAGCGGCGACACCTTGGCAGACTTTAGCGCATCTGAATGCGCAGACGTTTCTGCCGGGGGATTCGATTCTGTTGCGGCGCGGGGATGTTTGGAATGAGAGCCTGGTGCCGCCGTCGTCGGGGGCTTCGGGGAATCCGATTTCGTTTGATGCATACGGAACGGGGGCACTGCCAAATTTGACGGGATATTACGCGGTACCTTCGTCGGCGTGGGTAAACGTGACGGGGAATGCGTGGAAGGCACAGCTGACGCCGGTGACGGGGACGTATACGACGATCAATTTTTGTTTGTTCGGGTCGGTGTGGGGACAGAAGGTTCCGTTCGGGACGGGGAATTTGACGGCGCAGTGGGATTTTTATCTTTCGGGCACGTATGTGTACGTGTACTCGGTGGGGAATCCGGCGACGTACTACAACGGGCCAATTGTGCCGATGGCTTTGAGTAATGTGCCGGTGATCAACATCAACGGGAAGAGCTGGCTTAGCTTTCAGCACATTCTGGTGAACTGGTTTGATGATTATGGAGTGTATGTACAGGGAGCCAGCGATGGCCTGGTGTTCGCGAATATGGAATCGGACTCGCTGATTCCGCAGGGGACGCAGCCGCTGGGGTTTTATGTGAATGAGAGCACGCCAGGGCCGGGGAACATCAAGATCTATAACGCGGAAGCGCATATGAATTATGACGGGTTCCGGTTTGACGGCGCGGCTACGGCGATCACGATGGTGAATGACAAGGCGTATGCGAATCGTGACGGGGCTCTGGTGGATAACACGGGAGCGGTGACTTATTCGTACTGTCATTTTTATGCTTCGAGCCTGGCGGTGGCGGGATCGACGGATGTGGAGTGGGTTACCGGGACGGGGCCGGTGGCGGGAGCGGGGAATATTGCGGCGGACACGGCGCCGGCGGTGCAGGTGTGGCAGAGATATCCGGCGGAGAACACTTTGACGGTGGACGATTCGGGAATGACGGCGGGAGCGGACACGTATTACTCGGGCACGGTGCTGCCGATTGCGGATGCGGCGGGGGTTCCGGTGGGAGCGGCGATTACGGTGGGATATCCGCTGGCGCAGACGCTGGTGTCGGAATTTCAGGGATGGATCAATGCGGGGCGGGATGTGACGTCGCATTCGATTTCGCATACGTATTACACGAATACGGATGCGCTCGACATTCAGTACACGGGTTCGGGGACGGCGGCATCGTTGAGCATTAGTGGCAAGGTGCTGACGATTACGGTGACGGGAGCGGCGGACAGCGTGAGTTACAACCTGGCGCAGGGGGATGCTCAGGGAACGATTGGAAATCTGAATATCGCGCTTACCGGCACGGGGAAGTTTACGACTTCGTATTTGACACCATGCCAGGGGCCTTATGGGACGGGGTGTTCGGCGTATACGTTTGCGGCACTGCTGTCGCAGGATCTGGCGGATGTTAGCGGCATCGATGTGAAGACATCGGTTTATCACATGCTGCTGAATGTGACGCGGCTCACCACGGATGAGATCACGCTGTCGCGAGGGTGGATGACGACCAACCTGACGGGACTGCCGGCGACGCCGGTGTATGTGTATCCGGGAGGGTATGAGACTACGACGATGCAGGGGATTACGGCGGGCGTGCCGTACTCAGGGGCGCGGGGAGCTTTGAATGAAGATTTGGGAGTTAGTAATACGTATGCGAGCGGGTTCGATGCGCAGAACATTACTAGTTTCGGAGTGAATCCTTCATGGATGGGATCGTCGGGAGTGACGCCGGCTTTGTTGAATCAGAAGATCAAGGCGCTGGTGTGGAAAGAGCAGGTGTGGGGAATGCCGTGGGGAGTTTTCTGGCACTTGAATGAGCTGACGCAGACTGATCCGGTGGGCGGGACGGAGATTACGAATCTGATTCAGGATTTCAAGGCTAGCGGGGCGACTATTCAGACGAACACCGGGCTAGTGAACTGGTTGATGACGGGGACTTTGGAAGCGGGGACGGATGGAAACTTTTATTACAAGTCTCCCGCTACGATTCCTTATTCGGCGGGCGGAGGGGTGGATTTTCGTCCGACGTATAGTTCTCCGGTGGTGGACGCGGGGGAGAATCTGGGAGCGACGTATGAGATCGACATCAACGGACTGAATCAGAACAGTTATGGTACTGGGTGGGAAATTGGGGCGCATGTGTTTGCCGGCTACTCGAACTATGGAGGGACGGGCGGGCCGACGAGTTCGCACTTTTCGGTTGGACAGATATGGCTGCTGCAACCTTCGCCTTTTTTCGGATTTTCGGAGTCAACCACGGGAACTGGGACATGGCCTGCGGATACTTACGGGATGCAGCGCTTCTGGGACTCTCCGCCGATGCAGTGGCCATCGATTGAAACGGCGGCGGGCACGTATACCTTCACCAGTCTGGATTCGGACCTGGCACAGGCTTTCACGGAAGGCACGTTTGAGGCTTTTTATACGCTGGCCCGGACGCCACCGTGGATTACTTCAGACCCGACTGACACGACTTGTAATTATCAGCTGCCGGCGGTGGGCGGAGGGAATGGAGAGTGCTATCCACCGAGCGACCTGAATGCCGACGGCTCGGGGACGAATGCGACGTGGAAGGCGTGGATCACGAAGATTGCCCAGCACGCCAATGGGCAGGACGGCAACTCGGGTTATCTGACCAACCACGCACACATCCGGTATTGGGAAATATGGAATGAGCCGGATTCGACCGGCTTCTGGA
>JBELAE010000547.1:0-5330 GCA_049509155.1 Candidatus Sulfotelmatobacter sp. | reverse complement strand
ATGAGGTTCGGGATCTGGATGGTGGCCGGAATTTTGGAAAAATCGAATCGTTTACGGAAGGCGTTTTTCATCGTCAAGAGACTCCCAATCTCGGGCACAGCCGAAGGCCGCGCCAAACCGCGGATAGTGGGGCGCGGGCTTTCTTGCGGAAAACCGCGCCGCGGTACCTACTTATTAGAACCTGCTTGCCAGAACCTGCCTGTCAGAACCTGCCTGTCAGAACCTAGCCTGCTTAGAATCTTGCCAGTTAAAACCTCGACTACGTGGAACCAGAACCTGCAGATTTATCGAGCAGCCGGAAACGGCGATGGGGCGTCTGCGGGGACAGTCGTTCCCGCTGACGCCAACCAAGGCGTTTCGCCCATCTTGATTTGAATTCTTTCGCGCCAGTTCTCCGGCCTGTTTCCGCTTCGCCTGCCCGCGAAGCAGCCCGCCTACAACTTCCCTTGCGAGCCATCGCTCGCGATTGAGTGAGGCCAAGGGAAGCGACGTAAGTATAGATGCTACCACCGTCGCCTCGGACTCACAACTAAGAACGTAAGAGAATAACGATTTTGCACCCTAGTCGGTGCTTTTTCGGGAAAAAGCCCCAGTAGCCTAATATGGAGCGGGCACTCCTGCCCGCTTGGTCTTGACTTTGACTTTGGACCTACCGCCCGGAGTCAAAGTCAAAAGCAGGCGGACAGGAGTGTCCGCCCCACATAAACCGTTATTTCACTTCAACAACGGCGCCGGCATCGGTGAACTTCTTTTTGATGGTCTCGGCTTCGTCCTTGGACACGCCCTCTTTAATGGTCTTGGGCGCTCCATCGACCAGTTCCTTGGCTTCTTTCAAGCCCAGGCTGGTAACTTCGCGGACGGCCTTGATCACGTTGATCTTGTTGGCGCCGACTTCTTTGAGGACGACCGCAAACTCGGTCTTCTCTTCCGCCGGAGCCGCACCTGCTGCCGCTGCGCCGCCGCCAGCCACCATGACCGGGGCCGCTGCCGCCGCCGACACGCCGAGACGCGATTCGAGCTTCTTTACCAGCGCCGCTGCGTCGAGCAGCGACAAGCCTACGATTGAATCTTCGAGTTGTTGTAGATCCGCCATGTTAGTTCTCCAGTATTTTTGAATTCTTTGTCTTGCTATTCCGTGTTGCTTTTCGCTGTCCGAAGATCACGGTTTCCAGTGCGGCTGGTTCGATTTCCTAGCGCCAGACAACGCCTGGATTCGAACCGCGCAACCCCTGATCTGCGGACAACCAAATCTTGTTCTTACGCTTCCTTGAACTTACCTTTTTCGACACCCTGGCCGAGCACAACTGCCATGTCGCGGCCGACTGCGTTCATCACGGTGACGAGGCGCTGCGCCGGGGAGCTGATCAGGAACAGAAGCTTCGAGTACAGCTCTTCCTTCGACGGCATGGTGGCCAGCGCTTCGATTTCTTTGATCGTGACCACGCGGCCTTCGACCACGCCTACCTTGAAGGTGAACTCCGGAGTGTCTTTGGCGTACTTGACCAGCGCCTTGGCCATGGCAACCGGGTCGCCGGTGGTGTAGGCAATTGAGGTCACGCCCGACAGATCTTTCAAAGCGCCTTCGACCGGAGTGCCCTTGGCGGCTTTCTCAGCGAGCGTGTTCTTGACCACCTGATACTTCGCGCCCGCGCCGCGCAATACTTTGCGCAGTTCGAAGTCCTGGGGCACGGTCATCTTGGTGTAAGTCGCCACGACGACGTTGGAAACATTCTTCAGGTCTTTGCTCAGCTTTTCGACCTGCTCTGTCTTCTTCGCTTTAGTAACTGGCATTGTTCTATCCTTCTGATCTTGGTCTTAATGTGGGGACAGCCGCCCTCGGCTGTCCGCGTCGCGTAGCGACGCTATGCTTTTGCCGCCGTCTCGATGGGGGTTACGTCGAGCAAAATCCCCGGCCCCATGGTCGAACTCAGCGTGCAGCCTTTGATGTACTTGCCCTTCGCGACCGACGGCTTGGCCTTGATCACGCTGGTGATCACGACCGTCGCATTCTCGATCAACTTGGCGGGCGTGAACGAAATCTTTCCCACCGGAACGTGCACCAGCGCGGTCTTGTCAGTGCGGAATTCGACTTTGCCGGCTTTCACTTCCTGCACCGCCTTGCCTACGTCGAAGGTGACGGTGCCGGTCTTTGGATTGGGCATCAGGCCCTTGGGACCGAGAATTTTGCCCAGACGTCCGACGGACTTCATGACGTCAGGAGTGGCGATGAGGGCGTCGAAGTCGGTCCAGTTTTCTTTGGTGATCTTCTCGACCATTTCTTCGCCGCCGGCAAAATCGGCTCCGGCTGCTTCCGCTTCTTTAATTTTGTCGCCGGTGGCGATGACCAGGACTTTTTTCGACTTGCCGAGGCCGTGCGGCAGAACGACCGTGCCGCGGACCATTTGATCGGCGTGCTTGGGATCGACGCCCAGGCGCAGCGTGATCTCGACGGTCTCGTCGAACTTAGCGAACTTCACTTTCTGCAGCAGCGGGACTGCATCCTGCAGAATGTAGGGGCGCTTCTCGACTGCGGAGTGCGCTTTAGCGATGTTTTTTCCTTCTTTTTTCATTGCTTTCCTTTGTCTCCCACCGCTCGGCGATGATTTGCTGAGCCGTGGTGCGTTTGACTTACAAACCTCAGGGGGCCAAAGCCCTTCTAAAATCGGCGTATCAGCGGTACGGCTAAAGCCGTGTCCTTCCACGAAGCTAGCCGACTACTTCAATTCCCATCGAACGCGCCGTCCCGCGAATGCTCTTGATCGCGGTCTCGACTGAGGCGGCGTTCAGGTCAGGCATTTTTTGTTTCGCGATGTCTTCGACCTGCTTGGCGGTGACTTTGCCGACTTTGTCTTTGTTCGGTACACCTGATCCCTTGGCGATACCGGCGGCGCGCTTCAACAGGATTGAGGCCGGCGGCGTCTTGGTGATGAAGGTGAACGAGCGGTCACTGTATACCGAGACCACGACCGGGATGATCAGGCCTTCCATTTCCTTCTGGTTGGTTCTGGCGTTGAACTGCTTGCAGAACTCCATGATGTTGATCTGCGCCTGGCCGAGCGCGGGGCCCACGGGGGGCGCGGGAGTCGCTTTGCCGGCCGCGATTTGCAGCTTTACGTAACCTGTAACTTTTTTTGCCATGATCTCTCTTCTATCCTTCGACTGAATTCTTAAGGACCGCCGTTAATGCCAGCCCAACGGTCGGAACCAGTTTCTTGCCCACCGGATCAACGGTTAACCCGAGGCTCTCCAGAGTATGGGCACCGATCATTTCCATGTCCCCGGGTTCCGCCATCACAACGTTGTCGCCACCCGTGAAGCCGTCCGCCGCCACAAATACAGGAACCAGATCGCGCTCGATGGTCTTGCCTTCAATCGTCCGGAACTGCATTCGCCGCACCGGGTGCACATCCAGATGCTCAAGTCGCGTGCGCAAAACCCAGCTATACGAAGCGCCGGTATCCACCATCGCGTCGATCTCTTCGGTTGAAGAAGAACTCGCCGGATTCCAAACTCGCAACTTGGCGGTGAAAATCCCCATTGGATGCTTCCTAGATATCTTCGAACCTTTACGCGACCTTTTCTACCTGGTTGAACTCGAGTTCCACCGGAGTGGAACGGCCGAAAATTGTCACCATGACTTTTAAGGTTTCGCGGTCTTCGTTCACTTCGTCGACGATGCCGGTGAAACTGGCGAAAGGGCCTTCGGTGATGCGGACCGATTCCTGCTTCTCGAATTTGACCTTGAGCTTCGGCTTCTCGCGGCTGTCGGCGACTTTGTAGACGATGTGTTGGACTTCTTCTTCGGACAGCGGCGTCGGCTGCTGGCCGGTGCCGACGAAGCCGGTCACGCGCGGCGTCGATTTGACGACGTGCCAGACGTGATCGTCCATGTCCATTTCAACCAGCACGTAGCCGGGATAGAACATGCGCTCGGAGGTGTACTTCTTGCCACCGCGCACCTCGGTGACGGATTCGGTGGGGATCAGCACTTTGCCGATCTTCGCCTGCAGCCCGAAGGCTGCGACCCGCGATTCCAGAGACTCTTTCACCTTGCGCTCGAAGCCGGAGTAGGAGTGGATGATGTACCACTTCATGTTCGGATTCTTGGGCGGCTCGGCGGAGGCGGCAGCGCCTTCCGCGCCGGTCTGCGGCTCGCCTGCTGTGGTGGTGGCTGCTTGGTTTTTTTCTTCGTCCTGCATATGGGGTGCTTCAGCTCTCATCAAATTCTGCGATCTCTTCTGCGGTCGGCTCTGTAATCGACTGCAAATCAGCGAACCTTGACTTCAGTAAACCTGACTCAATAAAACCTGACTCAGTGAACCTTGAAATAGTTGAACAGCGCGGTTACGCCGTGCTGAATGACGTAGTCGATAATGGCGAAGTACAACGCAAAAATGAAAACCGTGATCACGACCACCGTGGTCGTGGCCCGAACTTCCTTCCACGACGGCGCGGTGACTTTGCGCATTTCGGTGCGCACGTCGTTGTAGAAGGTTCGGATCCGTTCCGGCCAGGACTTGATCTGGTCGCCGAAACTGCCGGCCGCTAGATTCGACATTTTCTTCGTCTCAACTGACATCGTTGCTCCCAGGCTGCTGCTTGCCTTACTGGCCGTATACTTGCTCTCCAAAAACTCTGGCAGGGGCGGAGGGATTCGAACCCCCAAGTTCGGTTTTGGAGACCGACAGTTTAACCGTTGAGCTTACGCCCCTGAATCATTGTTGATTTTTTGATTGCTGATTGTTGATTGAAAACCTCAGCCTCCGGCAATCAACAATCGAAAATCAGCAATCAACAATTATTTCACTTCTTTGTGCGGCGTGTGCTTGCGGCAACGGTTGCAGAATTTCTTGAATTCCAGCCGTTCCGTCGTCGTTTTGCGGTTCTTGGTCGTCGAATAGTTCCGCTCTTTGCAGTCACCGCACTGTAATGTCACTATTTCTCGGGGCATTTCAACCGCTCCTGGCTTTTAGCTTTTAGCTTTTAGCTCTTAGCTTTTGGCTCAAACCTTACCGCTGCTACTGAATAATCTCCGCGATCGTTCCGGCGCCTACCGTGTGGCCGCCTTCGCGGATGGCGAAGCGCAGGCCTTTTTCCATCGCCACCGGCGTGATCAGTTCGATCACCAGGCTGACGTTGTCGCCGGGCATCACCATCTCGGTGCCCGCCGGAAGCTCCGCCACGCCCGTCACGTCCGTTGTCCGAAGATAAAACTGCGGACGATAGCCTTTGAAGAATGGCGTGTGCCGTCCGCCTTCTTCTTTGGTCAGGATGTAGACTTCCGCCTTGAACTTCGTATGTGGCGTGATCGATCCCGTCTTCGCCAGTAC
>JBELAE010000546.1:0-2782 GCA_049509155.1 Candidatus Sulfotelmatobacter sp. | reverse complement strand
AGAACCTGAGCTTTGGAGCGTGGATTTACAACCGCGAGAAAACTACGGTACAGGCTCAGACGGAAGGCAAGCCGCCGTACGGCAACTCGAACGAGATCGGAATGTTCACGGCGACCGATTGGGAACCGTTCGAAATATCCGTCGTTCCGGTCCCCGCCGATTTCAACACAACGTTTTTGTCCGCCGAGCCTTTGTCCCCAAAGACCGACGGGCAAGCAGCACGGGCCTCAAGCCCACATAAGGAGAAACCTGCCATGGCAGAAAGCACTACACAGACGGCGGGCGCAGAGGCCCGTGTGAACGAACAGGCACTCGTCGCAGCGCGCGGCGAGGCAGTGAAACTGGAGCGCGAGCGCATCGTTGAAATCGAACACCGCGCCACTCGCTTCAAATCCATCCTCGGAGATGACTTTGTCCGCAAAGCAATCTCCGATGGCAAGACGGCAGACCAGTTCAGCGTCGAGGCATTCGCGGCGCTGAGCGCAAAGGGTCAGCAAACCACCGGCGGTGAAGACCGGCCCATTCGCAGCGAGTTGAGCATCACCCGCGATGGCGGGGAAACCCGGCTGGCTGCAATGCAGAACGCCATGTTGCTGCGCCACGATCCGAAGTTCTTCCTGGCAAAGCATCCGAAGACCGGAGAACTGCTGAACGGATGCGGTGCGGAAAATCAGCGGCGCGCCGAGGAGATGGGACGCGAGTACGTGGGCTTGTCGCTCATGGAGATGGCCCGCGAGTCCCTCGAAATTCGCGGCATCAACCACCGGGGCATGAACAAGAACCGCATCGCCGAACTGGCGTTGCAGGCACCGAGCCGCGGAGCGGAATACTTCGGCGGCGGCGCTGAATCGACCTCGGACTTCCCCGCGATCCTCGCCAATGTCGCCAACAAGACGCTGCGCCAGGCTTACGAGTCCTATCCGCGCACCTTCCAGCCCTTCTGCCGCCAGGTGACCGCGCCCGACTTCAAGCCGATCAACCGCGTGCAGTTGAGCGACGCTCCGGCCCTTCAGCAGTTGAACGAAAAGGGCGAGTACCACCGGGCGAACCTCACCGACGATCTCCAGGCCATGACGCGCATCCCCGCGATTCTGGGCGTGGCGGCTGCACAACTCGAATCGAACACCGTCTGGGGACTCATCACCAGCAACCCGGTGATGACGCTCGACGGCAAGGCGATCTTCCATACCGCTCACAGCAACCTGCTCAGCGGCGTGGCCAGCAGCATCGATCCCACCGTGGGTAGTTCCGCTCCGCTGACCGCGCTGGCCAAGGCCCGCGTGCAGATGCGGCTCCAGAAGGCTCCGCAGGGAACACCGCTCGACCTGGTGCCGCGCTTCATGGCGGTGCCTCCGTCGCTTGAAACCTACGCCCTGCAGTTGATCTACCCGATCAACATCGCCTCGTCGGACCAGACGAAGGTCGTGCCCGAGTGGGTCCGTTCGCTGGTTCCGGTTGTGGAGCCGCGTCTCGACAACTCGACCGGCACCGCGACCAACTGGTTCCTGTTCACCGATCCCGCGCTGATCGACACGCTGGAATACTGCTACCTCGAAGGGCAGCAGGGCGTGTACATCGAGACCCGCCAGGGCTTCGAAGTGGACGGCGTCGAGATCAAGGCGCGCATGGACTTCGGCGCGGCGGCAATCGATTATCGCGGCCTGCAAAAGAGCGCGGGCGCATAGAAAGCTCAACAGGAAAAAGGAGAACAGATCATGCAGAACTATGTACATCGGGGGGAAACCCTCACCGTCACCGCGCCCTACACCGTCGTTACCGGGCAGGGCGTTCTTGCTGGAAATCTTTTCGGCGTCGCGGTCTTCAGCGCGGCTTCGGGCGCGTCGCTGGAGATCGTCACGTGGGGAGTTTACGACCTCGCGAAGGATGGCAGCACTTTCAATCCCGGCGACAAAGTCTACTGGGACAACGTCAACCTCGTGGCGACTTCGGCTCCACCCGCATCGCCTTCCACGACTCCAGGCAACCGCGAGATCGGCGTTGCCGACCTTTGCCAGGCCAGTGGCGTCAACGCACCGGGCGGACTGACCGGCGACGCGACTGTTCGCGTGCGATTGAATCTCTGCTCCATCGGCTTGGTGACTTCGTCGGACATGGACCCCGGCCTGTTGCAGAAGATCACGGTTGTATTGACCGCCGCGCAGATCGAGGCCATGAACGGCACGCCGGTGAATATCATTCCTGCGCCGCTTGCGGGCCAGGTCGTGGTGCCCGATCAGTTCGTGATTCAGACGAAACCGGGCGGGACGAACTTCACCGGCGGCGGCGCGGTGACGTTCCAGTATCACGGGACGAGCATCAATCCGCATGCGGGCAATCTTGCGGCGGCGACCGTGAACAGCGGCACCGCGAGCGTCAACGTGCTGGCTCCTCCTTCGGCGGCTTACCAGCCCCCGGCGGCGACCGGCATCGATATCACCAACGGCACGGCTGCGTTCGCCACCGGCAACGGCACGCTGGTCGTGACCGCGTACTACAGCGTCATCACCCTTGGGTAAACCCTGATGTCCAGTTGGTCGGCAATCGACGCGGCGGCGAACGTCGTCATGCAGCAAACGTTCGGCGAGCCAGTCGTGTATCAGCCGGTGCAGGCCGGCACTGCGGTGGGCGATCCATTGACCATCACCGCAGTCCGGCACGCCCGCGTGCGGGAGGAGTCGGGCGCGCTGGCGAACTTCGAAGAGATCTCGGTGAACCCGCCGGATCTCCCGAATCCACCGGTAAAGGGCGACTGGGTGATCGCGTGGGGCGCGCAGTACACAGT
>JBELAE010000545.1:0-3097 GCA_049509155.1 Candidatus Sulfotelmatobacter sp. | reverse complement strand
GGATCGACTTTGCCTTTTTTGTATCCGTCTTCTTGCGGGTCGCTGTAAATCAGGATCGCGGCTGCGCCTTCGCGTTGTGCGGTGAGGGCTTTGAATCCGCGATAGCTGTAGGGATTGGAATAGCGGACTAGGACGATTTTGCCTTTTACGCTGATGCCGTTTTTGCGCAGCAGATCGTAGTCGTCGGGATTGCCGCTGTGGGCGTAGACGACAGGCGCGGTGACTTCACCGGAGATCGACATGCCGAGCCATGCGCCCGAGATCGCGGGATTGCCGGAGTCTTCGTCGCCGGGGAGCGGGGTCTCGCGGAGGACGGCTTTGTAGTTTGTCGGGGTGATCATTTCTAGCGAGGCAGATTTGGGATTGGTGCCATAGACGTCGTAGCGGCGGATGATGACATCTTCTAGGCCTTGCTTTTTCCACTCGTCGCGAATGTATTCGGCGAGGTCGTTGTTGCGTTTCGATCCGGCGACGTGGGGTTCGGCGGTGAAGATGCGGTGCTGGCGGCGTTCTTCGTCGGGGGTGGGGATGGATTTGTATTTTTGTTCGACTGCTGTTTCGCGGGTGGCATGGGCGGCGGTGAAGCCGAGGATTTGGGCGTGGGAGGAACTGAGCGGCGACAGTGCAATTAGGAAGAAAAAGGCGGTTGAATATTTGGAGGGCATGGTTGTTTATGCACTTTCGGGACAACATGCTAACAGGTGGTCTGCGGCATAGAACGAATTATCGCGCCGTCATCCTGAGCGGCGGCGAAGCCGGCGTGAGGGACCTTACGCGCGCGGAATGTTTCGCTGCTGCTGACGAGAACTCGCTTGGCGCATGCGGCGTGGGCATTTCCCTGCGGTGCTATTGCCGATGCTGGCGCATCGTAAGGTCCCTCGGAGGGCTTGCGCCCTCCTCAGGATGACATCCGCTCCTGAATCTATTTTGCTTTCAGAATGTCGCTGAGCAAATCTGGTTTGGAGTCGTCGCGGACCAGGTGGGGATATTTTTCGCCGCCGTGATAGTCGATCTTGTAGGTTTTGTAGTAGTCGGTGTTTTCGACCAGCAACTCGATGGGCGCGGGGCTGTTCTTTGCGGCTTTCAGAGCTTCTCTCAGCACGTCGGAGGAGAACTGTCGGCCGTTCACTGCGACCAGTTTCATCCCGGGGCCGATGCCGGCCTTCGCCGCGGGCATGCCTTCGACGGTATCGCCAATACTGCCGTCGCTGCTCAACGCTAGGCCGAGCGAGTACATGACGTTCACGGATCGGCGTGCGGCACTGTCCATGGCTGACGGGGTTTCGTCGTATGCGACCTTCCATCCGCTGCCTTCGATGCCGCCGAGAGGAGCGCCGGGACCGTGATTGGTGAGGCGCTCGGTCCAGAAGGCGCGCCAGTCGTAGGTTGCGACCTGGTTGAGGGTGTTGACGACATCGTCGAACGTGTAGGGCTTGACCATCGGGCCGGTGCTGGGAGCGCCGTGGAAGAGATGGCAGAAATCGTCGATGGTCTTCGCGCCGTTGGTTTGCTGGCGGATGATGACGTCGACCCAGAGCCAGTTCAGCGTGTCTTCATCATAGAAATCGACGCTGCGGCGCCAGGATTCCCAGGCGCGGGGAGAGAAATAAAGTTCGGGGGCGGCGTCGGCGGTGTCCTGCAAATTGCGCCACTCGCGGCCGGGAGTGAGGTGGGCGGCGGTGAGGGCGAGATCGTCGCGATCCTGGTCAGCCGTCAGCAGACCGCTGCGGGAGGTCAGGACGAAGCCTAGATAGTTGGTGAGGCCTTCGTAGACCCAGAGCAGATCGTCCTGCATGGGCTGCTGGTAGTCAGGTGTGGCAAGATCGGCGGGGCGGCGGAATTTTCCGTTCCAGGAGTGTACGTACTCGTGAGGCAGCAGGCTGGCCGACTGCTTGCGCGGGCCGTCGTCGACCAGAGCGCGCTCGCCGACGCGGCTGTCGTCGGATTCGTGATGCTCGAGGCCGAAGTGGGCGACGTGATCGCTCAGCGTGTAGAGGAAGTGGTAGTCGCGGTAGTGGTGAGCGCCGAAAAGTTTTTGGGCCTGATCGACCAGACTCTTGTAGTGGTCCCAGACTTCCGGTGGTGCTTCGAGGGCGGCGGCGCTGTCGGCGGCGATGTCCATTTCAGTCACGGGATCCTGGGCTAGCGGGACAACTTTCAGGAATTCTCCGGTGATGACGGGCGAGTCGACTAGGGTGGTGAGGGAAACCGTGGCGAAGTGGATTTCATTTCCGCTCTGGCTGGTCACGGGAAGCGGAGTACCGAACTTCCAGCCTTCGGGAGGTTTCAGGCTGGCGGAGTAGTTGATGTCGTCGGACTTGTAGCCTTTGGGATAGAGGAGAACCTGGTTCCAGCTGATGATGGCCAGTTTGTCGGTGGCGGAGGAGCCGGCGGAGAATCCGCCTTCGAAAGTTGCGGGAGAAAGGAAGTCGAGTTCGGCGGAGACTTCATTCACGCCTGCGGGGACGTCAACGTGGAGGGTGAAGCCATCGAGCAGGTCACGACGCCATTTCAGAGGCTTGCCAGCGGCGAAGAACTTCAGTCCTGCGAGGTCGATGACCGGGCCGTCGGGGGCGTGCTCGCCGGGAATCCACTTGGGGTAGTAGAGCGTGAGGTCGCCGGAAGTGGCGGGAATTTTCAGCGTGGCGTGGAAGATCTTGCGGGGCGCGGTCGTGGCATCGACGGCGAGAATGACGATAGGCGGAGCCGCGGGCGGTGTTGCAGGCGTGGTTGCGGCGAACGTGGCAACTGCCAGGACCGCTATGAAAACTGCTCCCAAAGCTCTTGAGAGTTTCATTCCTATCAGGCCCCCATGTTCGATGAAGTGAGTTTCACGTCTCGCGGCGGAATTTATGACTATAGCAGTCGGCGACGGCAGTGGTACAGGGAGGCGCGCACGCTGCTATGATTCCGCAGATGTCGCGGCGCGGGAAATTTATTACGTTCGAGGGGCTGGACGGAACCGGCAAGAGCACGCAGATGCGGAAGCTGGCCGCGGTGGTGCGCGCGGCGGGACACAAGGTGGTGGAGACGCGCGAGCCCGGCGGGACGCTGACGGGGGAGAAGATCCGCAAGGTGCTGCTCGATTCCGGGACTG
>JBELAE010000544.1:0-2708 GCA_049509155.1 Candidatus Sulfotelmatobacter sp. | reverse complement strand
ACAGAGGAGCACAGAGGAGCGGATTCAATTGGTTCCCTCTGTGAACCTCTGTGCCCTCTGTGGTTAAATGGTGTTCGATGGCTGAAATCAAGATTCGGGTGCTGGTGGCGAAGCCCGGGCTGGACGGGCACGATCGCGGGGCGAAGGTGATTGCCCGCGCTTTGCGCGACGCGGGGATGGAAGTGATCTACACCGGACTGCGCCAGACTCCGGAAATGATCGTCTCGGCGGCGCTGCAGGAAGATGTGCAGGTGATCGGGCTGTCGATTCTTTCTGGAGCGCACAACGCCATCGTGCCGCGCGTGATGGACCTGCTGAAAAAAAATAAGATGGACGACGTGATCGTGGTGCTCGGAGGGATTATTCCGAACCAGGATATTGAGGGGATGAAGAAGATCGGCGTGGCCGCGATTTTCCAGCCGGGAACGGCGATGGACGACATCGTCCAGTTCATTCGCACTCACGTGAAGGGGCCGGGCGTGCCGGCAGCCGGCTGATGGCCGGAATCAACGCTTCTCACGCGCGAGAGATCCTCTCTCAAACTGTCGGTCCGGTGCCGTGGTACTGGAAAACATTTCCCGCTTTCGGCTCGCGCGCCGGACAACGTTTCGTCTGGACGCATCATGGCGAGCAACGGCCCATCGCCCATTTGGTGACTCTCGGCCTCGAGCAGGAACCTGGCAAGGCTCGACTGGCGCTCAACACGTATTGCCGGCCGTTCCTGGTGCCGCCACATTTCGTGGGCATCTGGTGCCCGGAGGGGCGCAATATTCGGCTCACCTGCTTCGATCCGGATCAATTGAAAGCGTTTGATCTGGCGGAGGTCGCGGGCTGGTTTAAACCATCTGCGGACCGCATTTACTCGGCGACGGCGCCGGTTGCGGATTTCGAGGTGCCACTGACGCTGGGACCGGGCATGCACAAGATCGACACGCCCGCGGAATTCACTAGCGTCGACGAACTGATTGTCCCCACCAGCTACAAGGCCATGTCGAACGACGACCCGGCGTTTGCACTTTTTGTTTTCTACCCGCAGGCGGGATTGCTCGAAGTTTTGCCGCAGAGGTGGTTTACTGCGGCGCAGTACCGCGTGGGTCAGCAGTGGATTACGCGCGCCGCCCGCGAACCTGAGTCGCATCGCATTGTCGGCGAATGCTTCGGCGTGGGAACGTTTCTGCTGGAAGAAGACGGGTGCCGGCTGGCGGAGTGGGTGGAGCGCAAAGCCTAGGGGACGCGCCGGATTGCGCGCTTCTGCCTGCGTGGTATACCGTAAGCAGTCCGCGTCTTAGCTTTCTCGACCCATTATTCTCGAGCCATGGCTGATCGCAACGAACCTCAAACAGTGAACGCGTCCGCCCCGGCCAACGTGCTGACGACGAAGATCGATGCCACTTCGGCGCGCTTCGAGGCCAACATGCGCTTTCTGGCGGACCTGATGTCGCAAGTCCGCAATGAGGAAGAAAAGATTTCCGAAGGCGGCGGCGCGAAGGCCATCGAAAATCAGCATGCCAAAGGGCGATTGACAGCGCGCGAGCGCATTGCGCTGCTGGTCGACCCGGATTCTTTTTTCGAACTGGGCCTGTACTCGGCGCACGGCATGTACGAAGAGTGGGGCGGCGCGCCCGCCGCGGGAGTGATCGAAGGCGGGCGCGTTTTTCCCGATGACTTCGAAAAAGGTCATTCGGGCACAGAACATTGCCATTGAGAATCGCATTCCGACGATTTATCTGGTCGATTCCGCTGGAGTTTTTTTGCCGCTGCAGGAAGACGTGTTTCCCGACACCGACGATTTCGGCCGCGTGTTTCGCAACAACGCGGTGATGTCGGCGATGGGCATTCCGCAGATCGCCGCCATTATGGGTATGTGCGTGGCCGGCGGCGGCTATTTGCCGGTGATGTGCGATCACGTCCTGATGACCGATGGCAGCGGATTGTTTCTGGCGGGGCCGGCGCTGGTGCAGGCCGCAATTGGACAGAAAGTTTCCGCTGAGGATCTGGGCGGAGCGGCGATGCATTCGGCTATCAGCGGCACGGTCGACTTTCGCGAGGCGAACGACGAGGCTTGCATCGCGCGCATTCGCTCGATCGTGGAGAAGTGGGGATATCGCCGGCTTTCTCCCTGGGACCGCAAGAAGCCGGTCGAGCCCGCTCTGACTGCCGAAGAGATCTATGGAATTTACGATTCTTCGCCGGCGCGGCCCTATGACATGAAGGAAGTGCTGGCGCGCGTGCTCGATGGCAGCCGCTTTGACGAGTACAAAGCGGAGTACGGAAAGACTCTTATCTGTGGATACGGGCGCATCGGCGGCTTTGCCGTGGGAATTGTCGCCAACCAGAAACTGCACGCGCAGCAGACCGACCAAGAAGGACATAAGCGAGTCGAGTTCGGAGGCGTGATCTATACCGAGTCGGCCGAGAAGGCTGCGCGCTTCATCATGGACTGCAATCAGAACCTGATTCCGCTGATCTTTTTCCATGATGTGAACGGGTTCATGGTAGGACGCGACGCGGAGTGGAGCGGCATCATCAAGGCGGGCGCGAAGCTGGTCAACGCCGTGTCGAATTCCGTGGTGCCGAAGATCACCGTAATCGTAGGCGGATCATTTGGAGCCGGCCACTATGCGATGTGCGGAAAAGCGTTCGATCCGCGCTTTGTGTTTGCCTGGCCAACAGCGCGCTATGCGGTCATGAGCGGGGATTCGGCTGCC
>JBELAE010000543.1:0-2818 GCA_049509155.1 Candidatus Sulfotelmatobacter sp. | reverse complement strand
CGGAAGTGCGCTGCCCGCAGGCCAGGCGTGCGATGTCGGTGTTACGTTCACACCCACAGTGCTGGGCGAACAGAGCGGGCGGCTTAGATTTACCGACACTAGTGTCGGCAGCCCGCAGATGGTGACACTGTTGGGCGTCGGCGCCGAGCCTGCAACGTTAAGCCCCGCGAGCCACAACTACGGAAAGCAGGCTGTGGGCACGACCGGCGCGGCAAAGACATTCACAATGAGCAATAAGCAGAATGTAACTCTGACCAGCATCGCGATCTCTACGAACGGAGACTTTGCCATAACGGCCACGACGTGCGCGACGAGCTTGGGCGCGGGGGAGACGTGCACGATCAGCGTAACGTTCACGCCGACGCAGACAGGAATACGTACTGGACAGTTGACCGTTAGCGACCGTGCCAGCAACAGTCCTCAGGTATCCACTCTGACTGGAACGGGTACGAGCGACTAAGAATAAGCACACCTGAAACCACGGAATCGGGGCTTGCCCGTTCGCGCTGGAATGTCGGGTGCATGATACCGGACGACAGCAAGTCAAAACCGCGTTCTTCAGGCTTCGAAGGGAGAACATACTTAGTAAACACAACGCGAACTCACAACCAACCCTAGTTTTCCCCTGTTTTCTCCGGGTATTTACCGTCCCGTATTGGGTTTCACCCGCAAAATTCGCGGGGATTTAGCATTTTAGCCTCCCCCAAGTGGTTTCCTGCAAGTGATTTTGTTCTCTGCAGTTAGTAGGGAAGTTAGGCTGTAAGGAGAGCCCGCTCTGGCACTCCCACAACTCGATGGCTACGAACCTTGCCCCGGTAGATTCTAGGGAAGTTGTCCGTTGCGATCACTGCCTGTTAGTTCAATTCCGTACATCCAACAACAATTGCCGACGGTGCCACGCGTCCATGGACGAGGAACCGGAACCTGAGCCCGTCATGGTAGCGCCACCGCTGATGATGCCCGTGCCCGGCAACAACGGCCGCGGACACCTGAACCTGGCGACCTCCATCCGCTCCCTGCGCCTGCGCAACGGGCTCAGCCAGCGGCAACTGGCGGGACGCATGTCGGTGCCGCGCACCTACGTGTCGAAAATCGAAAACGAGAAGGCCACGCCTACGCTGTCGTCCCTGGAACGGCTGGCGCGCGCACTGGAGGTCACCGTGCCCGACTTGCTCAGCGGCGGCGAACGCACTCGCCAGGAAGAAGTCATGGAACTGATGAAAGATCAGTTCATCGCGGAATTGCTGCCGTTCGTGTCGCAACTGAACGGGATGCAGATGTCGAGCATCCTGACCCAGGTGCGGGACTTGACCGTGCGGCCGCGGAGAAGCGCGTAAGGACGTGGAAAGCGGCCCTTCAGGGCCGCGTCTACGTATACAAAATCAACATGGGCTTCAGCCCCCAGTTGATGCAAACAATTTTATCCGGGCAACCAGCCAACACTAGCCGGGACCGAGTTATCGGTCCCGGCTTTTTTCACTTGCAAGCGGACTGTCATCCTGAGCGAAGTCGCGATTCGCGAAGCGAGTTGCGGCGCAGTCGAAGGACCCCTTTCAGCTTTCGTGCAATTACGGCTTGGCGAGGAACTCGCTCCTCGGACCCGATCACTGAGGAATGCAACATCGGCTACCGAAGCAGAGCGATGATGCGCAGAAAGAACGTGAGAGGCCGCAGGCTGGGCATGGATGCTCAGGGTCCTTCGACTGCGGAACGGGTTCGCTTTTCGCGAACTCGCTCCTTCGCTCAGGATGACAAGTCTTGCGGAGCGTTCGCGAAGGGCGGAGCGTGCGATCTCTTCCAGATTGAATCCCGTAAACATGGACTGACATCTATCCCTCATGAGTGTCGATCGAAGCGATGTAGCTTTTTCTCCCGTGCTGGATCTTTCTCAGCCATCCGGCCAGTACTCCGAGTCTGGGGCCCCCGGTGCTGACGATGTCCCCCTGCTGGACGCCTATTCGACCGCCGTGACCGGCGCGGTCGAGCGCATGAGCCCGTCGGTGGTGAATATAGAGGTGCACCAAGCTGTGCTCGATGCGCCGGCAGGCCGCTCGCGCACGGGCGAGCCGCAAAATAAAAATAAAGAACGGCGCGGCGGCGGCTCGGGATTCGTCTTCACTCCCGATGGCCTGATCCTCACCAATAGTCACGTGGTGCACGAAGCGGTGCGCATCGCCGTGACCATGAACGACGGACGGCGCATGCCCGCTACGGTCATCGGCGATGATCCCGCCAGCGATCTGGCGGTGATTCGCCTCGACCAGCCGCACTCCGGCGAACCCGGCCTCACAGCTGCCGCGCTGGGCGATTCGCAGCGCCTGCGTGTGGGCCAGATCGTGATCGCGATCGGCGCGCCCTACGGATTTCAGTCGACCGTGACAGCCGGCGTGGTGAGCGCTCTCGGACGGTCGCTGCGGTCATATTCCGGACGGCTGATTGACGACGTGATCCAGACCGACGCTTCGCTGAATCCGGGCAACTCCGGCGGCCCGCTGGTCGATTCCGCCGGTCGCGTAGTCGGCGTGAATACGGCGACGATTTTGCCGGCGCAGGGAATCTGTTTTGCCATCGGCATCAACACAGCAAAGTTTGTAGCCAGCCGGTTGCTCCGCGATGGCCGCATCCGCCGCAGCTACATTGGCGTCTCGGCGCAGACCGTGCCAGTACATCGCCGCGTGGTGCGCTTCTACGATCTGCCGAAGGAGATGGGCGCGGTGGTGGTCGGGGTCGAAGAGAACAGCCCAGCAAAGCGCGCAGGCCTGCGCGAAGGGGACATTATTGTGGCACTGGAAGGCCAGCCGGTTGCGGGCGTAGATGA
>JBELAE010000542.1:0-4873 GCA_049509155.1 Candidatus Sulfotelmatobacter sp. | reverse complement strand
CGGCGCGCATTGTGAATAACACGGGCGTGTCCGGCGCGGGCAGCACCACGGCGGAAGAGATTCAGAGCACGGCGTCACCCTATCTGGCCATCGGCCAGGCTTTGCCCACGCCGGCTCCGGAAACTATTCAGGAATTCCGTGTCAATACATCGATGTACGACGCGCAACAGGGGTCCACCAGCGGCGCTCATCTCGACATGAGTACGGCTTCCGGCACCAATTCGATTCACGGCAGTGCCTATGTTCACCGCGGAACCAACGCGTGGAACGCGGCGCCCTACTTCTATAAGCAGGATGGCAACATCCCAGCGAACGAAGATGTGCCTGAACTGCACCGCTACACACTGGGCGGCACGTTGGGCGGTCCGATCATCAAAGACAAGCTCTTCGGATACATCAGCTACCAGCATACCCACGCCTCCGACCTGGAGATTGGAACTTCGCGAACGGCGGTGCCCACCGGCCTGGGTAACGCGCGTGATGCAGCAACGCTAGCAGCCGTTGACAATCAGAATTTCCGATATTTAAACGGATCGCCTTGCGGAACGACCCAAAACCCGACACCCTGCCTTACGGCTGCTGGAGTGGACTCGACCGCGCTGCAGTTATTGAATGCGAAATTGCCCAATGAATCCTGGTTTCGTACCCAGCCTGAACTTTCCAGAAAATGTCTTCCTCACCGACCCGGCGTATTTCATATCGGATCAGGCGGTTACCGATCTCGACTACCAGCCCAGCTCCACCGACACTTTGTCATTGAAATATTATTACCAGCACGATCCTACGCTTGCGCCGTTCGGGTACTCCGCGGTGGAAGGTTTTCCGCAGCGCCTGGACGCGGGCAGCCAGGTTGCTTCCATCACAAACACTCAATCCTTCAGTCCGACCTTCAGCGTTGCCGAAGTGTTCGGCTTCATTCGTGAAAAGGTTTACAGCACGATTCAGCAGCCGTTCTCTCCTGCATCGGTGGGTATCAATAACCTGGGCTCCAATGTTTTTCCGGGAATCACCATCGTGGACGATCTGGGAAACTCCTCGCCCTTGAACACCAACTTCGTGTTCAACGCCGGGACCACGATCGGCTCCACGGCGGCTTCGCAGGGCGCATTTACGGGCATTTTCCAGAACCGCTGGATGCCTTCCGCCAATGCGATTTGGAACCACGGCAAACACACGTTTACCTTCGGCGGGAGCTTCGCCTACACCCAGCTCAATGCGCGCGATGAAAGACCGAATTCGGGCATGATCGGCTTTATCAATTGGGACGACTTCCTCACCGGCTCCCCCATCACCTATAGCGCCGACGGATTCATCACCACAACCTTCCTGCAGGGCGATGCCAACCGCTACTACCGCTCGAACGAAACCGGCTGGTATGTTGAGGACAAGTTTCAGGTCCGCCCCAACCTCAGCTTCAGCGGCGGCATCCGCTTCGACTATCACGGCGGCTTGAAGGAAAGGAACGGCCGCATTTTCAACTTCGACCCTTCTCAGTACAGCTATGACGCAACCTCAGACACCATCACCAACAACGGCTTCATCGTTGCCGGGAACAATCCGGACTTCCCGACGAAGGGCGTCAGTGATTCGACTCTGACCGGACGGCAATGGGGAATCGCGCCCCGTGTGGGCGTCGCCTGGAGCCCGCGGGCGTTTAGCGACAAGGTTGTGGTTCGCGCGGGGTGGGGCCTGTACTACGATCGCGGAGAACTGTTCACCTATCTTTCCCCTGGATTCGCCTCCGGCGTAATCGCTGGCGGCCCGTTTGGTGTGAACCAAACTCCACCGTGGGTGAATCAGCAGTCCTGCAGCCCTTACGGATATTCCTATTGCAGCAGCTTCGAAGCACCCTGGGGCGCTACGCTGGGGCCGGGCCCGAGCGGCAATCCTGCGGATCTGTCCTTGCCCAATGTGGGAGCAATCTCAACCGGCATCCCGCTATTCTCCTTCGCCGATTACAACCGCACCAACAAACTGCCTTACACCATGAACCAGACGCTCGACATTCAGTGGCAGCCGCGCAACGATCTGGTGTTTGAAGTTGGATATGTCGGTAACCTGGGCCGCCATGCTGTCGTTCCATTGCCCTTCAACCAGGCGCAGATCGCATCGCCGAGCGCTCCCATCCGGGCAGGCACACCGGCCGAGCAGGACTACACTTACGGCTATTCCATTCTTACCAACGCATCCACGTTCGCACCGCAGACTCTTCCCAACGGCCAGCCTTACCTGCAAACTTTTGAAGGTGGCAATGTCGACCTGCGCGTTCCCTACATCGGCTATTCCTCCGAGTCGGAGTCTTACACCGCGGCCGGAATCTCGGCTTACAACGCTCTTCAAACTCACTTCGAAAAGCGGTTGAGTCACGGCTTGTCGGTCGGCGCCTCGTACACCTTCTCCCACGCCACCGATGAGCAAAGCGCCATGGGACTGTTTTACAACGGCAACAATCCCCTGGCTTTGCGCTCCGGCTACGGACTCTCGGACTTCGACCGCAAACACGTCATCAACTTCACTTACACTTATGAACTGCCCAAGTTTTTTCCTGCAACTTCCTTGCGAGGCATGATTGTCGGGCATGATTGTCGATGGATGGTCGATCTCCGGTTTGACGGTCCTGCAAAGCGGTCAGCCATACAGCGTGATCGATTATTCGGGTGCGGTGGGCAGCATATTCTACGGAGTGAACGATGGCATTACGAACCCAGTGGTTCCACTCGCCGGCTGCACTCCCAAGCAGGCGCTGACCGGCAAATCGGGCGCGACCCCTGGAGTGCCTGCGCTCAACGCCAGTTGCTTCGGGTTGCCCTTGCTGAGTCCGGGCGCGCTGAACGGCGCAATTCCGAGCAACGATCCCTACGAGACCACCTTCATCGCCAGTGGCGAGCGCAATATCTTCCGGCAATCTTGGCAGCGGCGCGCCGATCTGTCGATCGGTAAGGCCACGCAGATCACCGAACGAGTGTTGTTGAAATACAAAATGGATATCTTCAACCTGACCAATACGGCGAGTTTCGATATCCCCATCGACGATGTCAGCCAAAACATCAACTTCAACGGCTTTCCCGTCGTCGGCACGCCCGGGGCAACTACGCCCTGCAACGCGGACTTCACAGCTCTGTACGTCTGCCCGTCGCTCAGCGGTCTCGGCATCACGAACAAGACAATTGGCAGTCCGCGGCAGATCCAGATGTCGCTGCATGTTGTTTTTTAGCCGAACGTCTCACAAATCTGGCGGCCGGAACCGGGCTGCCAGCGCGGCTTTCAGGCGAGGCTAAGATTCGCAGCCGCGGTATCGACAATCGCCTTGCCGATGGTCAGCGACGCCGTGGCTGCCGGCGAGGGCACGTTGAGCACATGCAGCACGTTCCCGGAAGGCACAAACTGAAAGTCGTCCACTAAGGCGCCATCGGGCTTGAGGGCCTGCGCGCGCACGCCGGAGCCGCCAGGCACCAGATCCTTCTCGCCGACTTCCGGCAGCAAGCGCTGCAAGGCGCGCACGAAAGCCGGCTTCGACAGCGAGCGATGCCATTCGTCGAGGCCGTTGCGCCAGTGCTTCCGGGCCATGCGCCAGAACCCGGGGAAGGCCAGTGAGGAAGCCATGTCGCGCACATTGACGTCGCGGTGACGGTAGCCTTCACGCGCTAGCGCAAACACGGCGTTTGGTCCGGCATCCACTCGGCCGGTGATGCGCCGCGTGAAGTGCACCCCGAGAAACGGAAAGCGCGGGTCAGGCACGGGATAGATCAGCGCCCGCACCAGCGAGGCGCGTTCGGGAGTGAGGTCAAAGTACTCACCACGAAACGGCACGATCATGACGCCGGGCTCGTCTCCCGCCATCCGGCTGATGCGGTCGCTGAATAGTCCGGCGCAGTTGATGAGCGAATCGGTAGAGAATGCGCCCAGCGGAGTCTCGACCACGATTTCGCTGCCTGTTCGGCGGACGCCGGTGGCGGCCGCGGAAGTGAGCACGGTCCCACCGCCCGCTGAAATCAGCTCTGCATATTTCTCGCAAACCACGGCGTAGTCGGTAATTCCGGTCGAGGGTACGACCAGGGCTTGCACACCAGCGGCATGCGGCTCGATTTCACGCAGTTCTTCCGGCCCGATCAAGCGCAGACCGGCCAGGCCGTTGGCTTCTCCGCGCTGTCGCAGTTCCTCCAACCGCGGCACTTCATCGGCGCTAGTGGCGACGATGACTTTGCCACAGACCTCGTGCGCAATTCCGTGCTCGCGGCAGAACTCGACCATGGCCGCCGCTCCACTGACGCACAGTTGGGCTTTCATCGACCCTGGCTTGTAGTAGACGCCGGAATGAATCACGCCGCTGTTGTGTCCGCTCTGGTGGCGGGCAACGCGGTCTTCCTTCTCCAGAACCAGGAGCCGACGACGTGGAAAGCGGCGCGTGATTTCGAGCGCAACCCCGAGTCCGACCACACCACCGCCGATGACGACTACGTTGTAGCGAGAATCGCTCATTGCGCTTACGAGTATTGGATTTGCGACTTCAAACTTGGACTGCGGAATTACCCAGAGAGGATCGCACCGCCCAGGATTCTCAGCGCAGCCGACGGCATCCTGCAACGCCTTAGTCTACGACAAGCGTCACCTGCGTGCTGTGACTGAGCACCCCGGATGTGCCAGTGATAGTGACAATGTAGGTGACGGGTGTGCCGGTCGTGCCGCTCCCTCCCCCGTTGCTTACACCGCCACAGGAAGGCAAGGACAGAGATAGGGATAAAAACAACGCCAGCAGAACCAGCGTGATCATCCAGCCCAGCAGACGTTGTCCCCGCTTCGCACCGCGACGAGTACCTGCCAAGCCCGAACCGATCACAATTCCCGGCAGCAGCAACCACGGTCCATAGAGGAA
>JBELAE010000541.1:0-4382 GCA_049509155.1 Candidatus Sulfotelmatobacter sp. | reverse complement strand
GTCGCGGCGTCTGCCGCTTTCCGCCAGCGTAGCTGTGGCCCTGCAATCATATCTCGGTGCCCGGAGGTACGCGGCGGCGTCCACGGACGCAACGTCCCCTTTGTTCTGGCATGATCGGGCAACCGGCAGATACTCTGTGAGCCTTCGGCAAGCCTGCATGACGCCGCCCGGTGATAGTTGGTAAGGTCGGTCCTAATCCCAGCGTGGGACGGAGGATCGACGATGACCCCCAAGACAGCTCCCGAGCTTCCAGACGGCATGCGGCGGATTTACCGCCGCTTCGAGCGCTGGCGGAGCTCTCATGAAACTCGCTTGCCGATTCCGCCTGCGTTGTGGGCGTCCGCCGCGGCAGCCGCTCGGGAACACGGCGTCTTCCGCACCGCTAAGATCTTGCGGCTGGAGTACGCCAAGCTTAAGCGCTTGGCAGAGTCGACCGCGCCAGTGAAGCGAAGAGCCCCGTCGGCGGCGGAGTTCTTGGAGTTGGTGGCGCCCGCAGTGGCGCCTTCCGGTTCCGGGCTGTCGGAGTGTGTCATCGAGTTGGAAGGGCCGCGCGGTAAGATGCGCGTCCAGTGGAAAGGCGTCATACCGCCAGACCTGGCCGGACTGAGCCGGGCGCTGTGGGAGCCGGCGTGATTCAGATCACGCCGCAGATGCGCATCCTGGTGGCGGTCGAACCGGTCGATGGCAGAAAGGGCATCGACTCGCTCGCCAGGCTGTGTCAGGACAAACTGCAAGCCGATCCGTTCTCGGGGTGCTTGTTTGTGTTCCGAAGCCGGCGGGGAACCTCGATCCGCATCCTGGTTTATGACGGCCAGGGTTTCTGGCTGGCGCAGAAACGCCTGTCGCAGGGGCGATTCGTGTGGTGGCCAAGCGGCAAGGAGCCTTCGCGCGTACTCCAGGCGCATCAAGCGCAACTGCTGTTGGCGGCGGGCAATCCCGAGATAGAAGCCGCGCCAGTGTGGCGAAAAGTAAGTTGAGTCACTCCGCAATAAAACGCTTGCGTTCTGCCTTTTTTTCTGGCATGCTGCGGTTATGCCGGAAGCGGAAACGTGGCGATACCGCGGGCAAACCATCGACCGGGAACAGATTGCTTTCCTGAGAGAGTTCATCCGGGAGCATCCCGACAGCAGCCGTTGGAAACTGTCGCGGCAGCTATGCGAGGCTCTGGACTGGAAGCAAGCCAACGGCGCGTTGCGCGACGTGGTGTGCCGCGGTCTGCTGCTGATGCTGGAGCGGGCCGGCGAGATCGAACTGCCGGCTGTGCGCTGTCAGATCCGCGGCCAGCGCCGGACGGCGCGTCCGCGGCCGGAAGCAGTCCTGATCGACACTACGCCGCTGGCGATGCCTCTGGCAGCGTTGGGCCCGATTGAGATTCAGCTGGTGCGGCGCACCGCCGACGAACCCCTCTTCCATAGTCTGATGGAACAGTTTCACTACCTGCGCTATGAGCAGCCGGTGGGCGAGCACTTGAAGTATCTGGTGTGGGCGCAGGGACGGCCTGTGGCGTGTCTGGCATGGAGTTCGGCGCCGCGGCATCTGGGGAGCCGGGACCGCTTCATCGGCTGGAGCGGCGAGGCGCGGCGGCGCAACATCCGCTTCCTCGCCTATAACACGCGTTTTTTGATTCTGCCGTGGGTCGCTGTCCCGCACTTGGCCTCGCACATTCTGGGCCGCATGGCGCGTCAGATATCGGAGGACTGGGAACGCATCTACGGACACCGGATCTATTACCTGGAGACTTTCATCGACCCGGAACGGTTTCGCGGGACCTGTTATCGGGCGGCGAACTGGATGGTGCTGGGGCGAACCACGGGGCGCGGCAAAGACGATCGGACGCATCGGGCGAATCGGTCGATCAAAGAAGTGCTCGGGCTTCCAGTTACGAGGCGGTTTCGCGAGTTATTGCAGCAAGAGTAAGTAAGTATGAAGGCAGGCGCGGAGCGGCTCGATGTCACCAGCGAGGAGTTAGAGGCTTTACTGGAAGGTTCTAGGTGAACCCGGATACCAGAAGCTGCAAGCGGCGATTAGAACTCTGGGTTATATAACTGAGCTGCTCGAAACGCGCGAGGCGACGCTGGAAAAGCTGCGCCGGCTGTTGTGTCACTCCAGCACGGAAAAGACCGAGAAAGTATTGAAGCAGGCAGGCATAGAGACTGGCGAGAAGAAACACAAGACGCCGGACCCCAAGAATAAGCCTCCTGGGCATGGTCGCAACGGCGCCGCGGCCTATCGGGGCGCGCGCAAAGTCGAGGTTCCGCACGCATCGTTAAAGGCGGGCGACCCTTGTCCGGATTGTCAGCAAGGCAAAGTCTATCCACAGCGCGATCCTGGCGTGTTGGTGCGGATCAAGGGGCAAGCGCCCATCGCCGCGACCGTATACGAGTTGGAGAAGTTGCGGTGCAACCTGTGCGGGGACGTATTTACCGCCGCGGCGCCGGAAGGCGTGGGCGAACAGAAGTATGATGAGACGGCGGCGAGCATGATCGCGCTGCTGCGCTATGGCAGCGGGTTCCCCTGGAATCGGCTCGAAGGCCTGCAGGAGAACCTGGGCATCCCGTTACCAGCGGCGACGCAGTGCGAGATCGTCAAGGAAACCGCCGTTCAGATCCAGCCGGCGGGCGATGAGTTGATCCGCCAAGCAGCCCAGGACGGCGTGGTGCACAACGACGATACCTCCATGCGCGTGCTGTCGCTGGACCGGGATGCGGCAAGCGATGCGGACCTTGCAGCGGAACGGACAGGAGTATTCACCAGCGGAATCGTATCCATCGGCGAAGGGCATCGGATTGGGTTGTACTTCACGGGGCGCAAGCACGCCGGAGAGAATCTGGCAGATGTTTTGACGCAGCGGGCCGCGGACCTGGAAGCGCCTATTCAGATGTGCGATGCGCTCTCGCGCAATCTGCCCAAGAATCTGGAAGTCATCATCGGACACTGTCTGGCGCATGCTCGCCGCTACTTTGTGGAAGTGACGCCTAACTTCCCGCAGGAGTGCCGGTTCGTCTTAGAGAGTCTGGGTGAGGTTTACGGATACGACGGAGCGGCGCGAGCGCAGCGCATGTCTCCCGAACAGCGCCTGCGTTTCCATCAGGAACATAGCGGGCCAGTCATGGAAAGGCTGCATATCTGGCTTGATGCTCAGTTCGATGAGAGGAGAGTGGAGCCTAACTCAGGCTTGGGCGCGGCGATATCCTACTTACTCAAGCATTGGGACAGACTGACTCTGTTTTTGCGGCAGGCGGGTGCGCCGCTGGATAATAACATCTGTGAGCGGGCATTGAAGAAGTCCATCCTGCATCGTAAGAACTCTCTGTTTTACAAGACTCGCAATGGAGCGAAGGTAGGCGACTTATTCATGAGCCTGATTCACACCTGCGAGTTGAACGGCGCCGATCCGTTCGATTATCTGAATCAGTTACAGCGGCACGCAGAGGAGTTGAAGCGATCGCCGTCGGATTGGATGCCCTGGAATTACCGCGCGACGCTGGCGCGGACCGGCGCCTTCCTGGATGCGGCATAGGGCATGCTGAATCCAGCATGGCCGAAAAGGATAGGATTCGGCCAGGCTGAAGCATCACTTCGAAAATGGCCCGCCAAACCGCAATCTGAGAAAACAAAATCGCGTGGGGTTTTTGGCCAGGCACGAAGACCGTCGAAAATGTTCCGCGCCGGCATCTATGCTCGCGTCTCGACCGACGACCAACAGACCATCCCGTTGCAGATCCGCGCGCTGCGGGAATACGCTGCCCGGCGCGGTTGGACGATCGCTCTGCTGGTGAAAGAGGTCGGTAGTGGCGCCTCGCAACGGCAACTGCGCGAGAAGTTGCTGGAGGCTGCGCGCCGCCGGGAGATCGACGTCGTGCTGGTCTGGCGGTTGGATCGCTGGGGACGTTCGGTGCCAGACCTGCTGACGACGCTCCAAGAACTGAACCATCTTGGCGTCGGCTTCGTATCCCTGACCGAAGCGCTCGACCTAACCACACCAGCGGGCCGGGCGATGGCCGGTCTCCTGGCCGTTTTCGCCGAGTTCGAACGCGAGATACTGCGGGAACGGGTACGCGCCGGTCTGGCCCACGCCCGGCAGAACGGCAAGAGGCTGGGCCGGCCTATCACCGCTAGAATCCATGCCGACCAGGTGCGAAAGCTGCATCGCGCCAGCGTCAGCAAGGCCGAAATCGCCCGCCGGCTGCAGATCGGCCGTACCTCCGTTCGCCGGATTCTGGGGTGACCCTATTTCCTGGAGAAATAGGGTTGCGGCGTTCCTACGCAGCCTTGCCGAAGGGACACGAAGCATCATCTCACAAAGTTCCGCGGTTTCGTCTGGAGCCAAGGCTGCAACCGCTTCCGGGCTAAGTTCGCCTGGAAGCGCCCTCAGCATTTCG
>JBELAE010000540.1:0-2505 GCA_049509155.1 Candidatus Sulfotelmatobacter sp. | reverse complement strand
CTGAGAACATCGTTGGCTTCGGAGAGCGTCTTAAACTTCTCCTCCGCCGACTTGTCCCCAGGATTAACGTCGGGATGATACTTCCGCGCCAGCTTGCGAAACGCCTTGCGGATGTCGTCCGCCGAAGCCGACTTCTTCACGCCGAGAATTTCGTAGTAGTCCTTCTTGGGGGTGTTTGCCATTGCGAATTATTGGGCTACCTTGGGCGTGGCTGCCGATTTTGCGTTGCGTTGCTCGATCTGCTTACGAGCTCCCTCTGGAAGCTTTTGATAGAGCGCCTTTATCTTGTTAGGGCGTGCGATGCGGTCTTCAACAATTAGATTTATCAGGTCGAAAAGGTGCGTCGCGGTCTCGGGATCGTCTCGGACATCCAAAGTACCAGGATGCACCTGATTGTTGCCGACAACTCTAACGATGTCGAGGGACTGCTGAATCTCGAGTGGGAGGCCTGCGTTCACCAGTTCCCCAATATCGTCGTTCAGGTTCTTCCCCGGCAGCCCGAGATGGACGCAAATTTTTTGGATTGTCAGCCTCAAGAGGGCTGCACTGCTCCGGGGTGAACGGGCGAAGACCGATCGTGCCTCTTCGTAGTCTTCCTTTATCGCGTCCGGGGTGTCGGGGTGTGGCATCGGAGCCCCCGTGACGTCGGGGAATCGAAGCTTGTCCTCAATCCAGTAAGAGTATTTCCCGCAGTGAACGCAGCGATTCACCATTAGCGACGGAACATTTACGAATTCCGGCTGGCCGTGCTGGTTCTTTTGCTGATGCTGGGGAGTGAACCACTCCTGATGAGCGAAAACATTACACCGGGAGCAATGAAATGAAGCATGCCTTAGCTGAGGTGCAACATAGCTCATTACAGCCCTCCCGTGTCAAAACCGCTCATCAGGATACCAGCGAACTTTAATTCAGAATCTTTCGCCTCTGTTTATCTTCTACGACAATCTTCAAATCATCCAACTCCGCCTCGTCCACATAGACGGGCACGTCCCGCGAGCCCGTGGCGCTCTCCACAAAAACAAGCCATCGCCTCTCATCTTCGGCGAGACTCAAGAAATACGTGTCGCCATTCACCTGAAAGTCCACTTCGATTCTCCTTCACTCCGCCTGCCAGTTACAGCAAGGGGCGCCGCACGGCGCCCCCGCTGAAAGCTGACGGCTGAAAGCTGACAGCTTACTTTTTGTCTTCGACGTCCACATACTCCGCGTCGATCACGCCTTCGTCTTTCTTCTGTCCGCCGCCGTTCGACGAAGGACCAGCGTCCGCGCCCGGCGTTGGACCTGTGCCCGCTCCCGGCGTCGCCTGAGCTGCCTTGTACATCTGTTCGGCCAGCTTGTGCGAGGCCGCGGTCAGCGTTTCGCGTGCCTTGTCCATGGTTGCCTTATCGTTCGACTCCAGCGCCTTCTTGGCGTCAGCCACGGCATTCTCAACATCTCCACGATCCGAGCCGGAGATTTTGTCGCCCTGCTCTTTCAGCATTTTCTCGATGTTGTAGACCATACTGTCGAGCTGGTTCTTGGCTTCGATCGACTCGCGCTGTGCCTTGTCCTCGGCCGCGTGTGCGTCGGCTTCTTTCGCCATGCGCTCGACTTCTTCCTTCGACAGGCCGGAAGACGACGTAATCGTAATCTTCTGGTCCTTTTGCGTGGCGGTATCCTTCGCCGTCACGTTCAGGATGCCGTTGGCGTCAATGTCGAACGTCACCTCAATCTGCGGTACACCCCTCGGAGCCGGCGGAATTCCGGTTAAATGGAACTTGCCCAGAGTCCGGTTCTGCGCCGCCATCGGCCGTTCGCCCTGCAGCACGTGAACTTCAACCGAGGTCTGGCTGTCGGCCGCGGTCGAGAACGTCTCCGTCTTCTTAGTAGGAATGGTCGTGTTGCGCGGGATCATCGGCGTCGCCACGCCGCCCAGCGTTTCAATCGCCAGCGACAGCGGAGTCACGTCGAGCAACAGCAGGTCTTTCACTTCGCCGCCCAGCACGCCACCCTGAATCGCTGCGCCAATCGCGACCACTTCGTCGGGATTCACTCCCTTGTGGCCTTCCTTGCCGAACAATTCCTTCACCAGCGCCTGAATGCGCGGCATGCGCGTCTGCCCGCCGACCAGCACGACTTCGTTGATCTTGCTGGCATCGACGCCCGCGTCCTTCAAACACTGCTTGCACGGACCTACCGAGCGCTGAATGATGTCTTCGACCATCCCTTCGAGCTTGGCCCGCGTCAGCTTCTTCACCAGATGCTTCGGACCGCTCGCGTCAGCCGTGATGAACGGCAGATTGATTTCGGTCTCCATCGTGGTCGAAAGCTCGATCTTCGCCCGCTCGGCCGCGTCGCGCAGCCGCTGCAGGGCCATTTCGTTGCCCTTGCCACGCAGGTCGAGACCTTCGTCCTTCTTGAATTCGTCAATGAGCCAGTCGACGATGCGCTGGTCAAGGTTGTCGCCGCCCAGGTGCGTGTCGCCGTTGGTGGCCTTGACTTCAATCACGCCTTCGCCGACTTCGA
>JBELAE010000054.1:0-18174 GCA_049509155.1 Candidatus Sulfotelmatobacter sp. | reverse complement strand
CCCGGGGTATTCCTTGCACGCTAACGATGCCCGGGAGATGTAATCCAGAAAGTGTGACTTGCCGTAAAGCCGCGCAAATCGCCCGGAGAATTCTTCCGACTCATTGCGGGTCGAGTATGATTCATTCGTCACGCAGTAGGCCACGTAATTATCCCAGATGATCTCGAAAAGACGACTGTCTGCGGTGGGTTTGACGATATGACAATTCGCAATCTCCGCTCCGGCAAACTTGACGGTGACTTCCTCAGACATCACGAACGCCTCCTCAATCAAGAGGCGCAAAGAGTTTTGAGCGGGTTCTGCAATACTGCGTAAACGGAGGCTGGCGCACTCATCGAGCTCAGCAAGTTCGTTCGGAAGGGCTTCCATCTCTCTTCTCTTTGTCCGTGGCAACGAAGTCACCGCACTCCGTTCGGATACACCAGAATCTTGCTAGCTTCCCCAGTCTTCAGCCGCTCCATCGCCTTCGAAAAATCCTTCATCGGAATCCGATCCGTAATCACCGGATGCAAATTGAGCTTCCCACTCTTCAGCAGCGCCGTCATCTGGTACCACGTCTGATACATCCGCCGCCCATTAATCCCCTGCACCGTAATCCCCTTGAAAATAATATCTTCGGAAAAGTTCACCGAGATCGGCTTCGAAGTCAGCCCGAGCAAAGAAATCCTGCCGCCTCGCCGCACAATATCAAATGCAGTCCGAATCGAATCCGGATGCCCCGCCATTTCCAGCACCACATCCACACCCAGCCCGCCGGTTTTCTCCATCACAATCGCATGCACATCTTCCTTCGCCGGATTGAGAACGTAGTCAGCGTTCATCTCCCGCGCAATCTTCGCGCGATGCTCGTTCACTTCAATCGCAAACACAGAAGTCGCGCCCACAGCCTTGGCCACGGCAATCGCAAACAGCCCAATCGGCCCGCACCCCGTCACGGCTACGCTCTTAGCCGCGATCTCCCCCGCCAGCACCGTATGCACCGCATTGCCCAGCGGATCGAGAATCGACGCATACTCCAGCGGAATCGCCGGATCAAGCTTCCAGATGTTCGTCTCCGGAATCACCACGTACTCGGCGAACGCCCCATCGGCGTCCACGCCAATGATCTTCACGTTCTGGCAAATATGCGCTTCACCAGTCCGGCACTGCAGGCATTTGCCGCAAGCCACGTGCATCTCAGCCGAAACAAAATCGCCTTCCTTCACGCTCGTGACCTCAGCCCCAAACGCGGCCACTTCCCCGCAAAACTCATGCCCCGGAATCAGCGGAGGATGAATCCGCTTTTGCGCCCACCGGTCCCAGTTATAAATGTGCAGGTCCGTGCCGCAAATCGACGCCACTTTCACTTTCACCAGCACGTCGGTCGGCCCAAACGCAGGAATCTTTACCTCGCGAATCTCCGCCCCAGCCGCTGCTGCCGGCTTCACCACCGCCAGCATGGTTTGACCTGTAGTTGTCCGCTCTTTCGTTCCCCCAGCCATCATTGCCACCTATGAAGTTCGACGCCAAACCCGAATCAAACACAAAACGTACGATTTTAGCACCGCTCGCCGCGGCGCTTCTGCTCGGCCGCATCAATTCAGCTCAAGCGCAGCAAATGAGCAAACTGTAATGCCAGCAATTGCATCGAAGCGCTATGCCATTACTGCGTCGGCGACACGAATCGATGCGAACTTCTATGCGAACTAAGCCCTTGGCGATCCTGCTGATCTGCGTCTGTATTCTTTCCGGCGTGCGGCTCACCGCGTCCCCGGTAGCGGTGCGCTATAAGCTGGGATTGCTTCATGGTTTTCTGCTGCTCAGCACGCTCGACGGCACGCCCCTCGCGGAAGGCGATCTCACCCAGGTCCCCCACGGCGACCGCATTACCAGTCGCCTGACTTTCCATTTCAAGGACGGTTCTCTGCAAGACGAAACCACTGTCTTTTCCCAACGCGACTACTTCCGTCTCATCAGCTACCACCTCGTGCAGAAGGGCCCAGCGTTCCCCCACCCCATGGACGTCTCCATCGCGGCCTCAACCGGGCAAGTGACGGTCCAGTACACCGACAGTGATAGTAAGCCGAAAGTAGCCAACGAACATCTAACGCTGCCGCCCGATCTCGCCAACGGCTTAGTCCCCACGCTACTGGGGAATCTCCGCCCGGATGCCCCGCAGATCGAGTTTCCCATGGTCGTGGCCACGCCCAAGCCCCGTATCGTGAAGCTCGTGATTACCGTCCCGGGCACCGATCCTTTCTCTCTCGCGGGATCCGGCCGCGAAGCCACTCACTACGTCGTAAAAATTGACGTCGGAGGCGTCGCAGGCGCCGTCGCGCCAATCATCGGAAAGCAGCCACCGGACGCACACATCTGGATCCTTGGCGGAGAAGCCCCCGTCTTCGTCAAGTCCGAGATGCAGTCCTATCAGGGCGGCCCCATCTGGCGCATCGAGCAGGTCGCGCCCGTCTGGCCCAAATCCGCGGCATCCGACTCCAAGGGTGGAAGCGAAGGAAAACATTGATTCAGGCAATCATGAAGCAGAGATCATGTAGCGTTCAGGTAAGAACGCTCATGTGGGGACAGCCGGGGGCCCCATTTCTCGCGCGTTCGTTGCGCGAGAAGTGGGGATTTTCGACAGAGCGAAGCCGAAGAGCCTGCCCTGAGCTTGTCGAAGGGGCCTGTCCGCCGGGCGCAGTCCGGCAGCCCTGATCCTGCAGCGTCAAGACTTGTGCGCCTTCGGCGCCACCGTCTTGAACTCTTCCGACTTCCCCCGCGCAATGGTCAGCGTCTTCCACTCGCTCGACCGCAAATGCTTCGCCAGAAAAACAATCTGCCCCACATGCCCCGCATAGTGCGCGATCTGCCGGTTGATGGCCTGCAGCACCGTGTGCGGCTCGCCACGAATCGTCACCGTCCGCATCACATCTTCCGGCTTAAGCCCTTCGATCGCCCCGAAAACGCAAGCCCAGCCCTCGTCCCACCACTTCATGACTTCGCCCCGCGTGGTCGCTCCCGTCACTTCAAACTCGCGATCCCGAAAGCGATCCGGCTTCTCCCCGTCGCTCGACAGAAAGTCGGTGAAGCGCGATCGCATATTTCCCGCCAGATGCTTCACCAAAATCGCAACAGAATTCGACTCCCGATCCAGCGTGACAAAAAAATCCTCATCCCCAAGCTGCGCCATCGCACCTTCGCCCATGCGCTTGTGCCCGCGAAACTGCCGCCGTGCTTCGTCAAGATAGTGAGTAGCAAGATCGGTTGTCATGATTGCCGCTTCCTCCAGACCCCCGACGCTCGGTCCGAATTACGCCCGACCCCAGCCCCCGCCGCCCGGAGTTTCAATCGTAATCCGTTCTCCCCTGCGCAGCCGAGTGCTGAACTTCCCCGGCATCTCCTCCACCGAACCATCCCCGCGCGTAATAAAAGTCTTTCCCGCTGCTCCGTCCGCGCCCCCAGCCAGTCCCCACGGTCCGCGCAATCGCCGGTCGGCCAGCAGAGTCACTTCGCAGTCGGTGAGCACTTCAATCTCCCGCACAATCCCATCGCCGCCGCGAAACTTTCCCGCTCCACCGCTGCCCCCTCGCAAAGAATACCGCCGCACCCGCAGCGGATACGCATACTCCAGCGCCTCCGCCGGAGTGTTCAGTGAATTCGTCATGTGCGTGTGCACGCCCGAAACGCCGGACTTTCCCGGCCGCGCACCCATTCCGCCAGCCACGGTCTCGTAGTAAGCAAACGGCTCGCCCGTTCGCGAGTCGTTGGTTCTGTAATGCATGCCTCCAATCGTCAAATTGTTCATCGTCCCCGCCGCCGCCGCCGGAATGCGATCCGGAATGGCCTGCGCCAGCGCCCGCAGCACCACATCAACAATGCGCTGCGAAGTCTCCACATTCCCCCCGGCAACGGCCGCGGGAGGCCGCGCGTTCACAACGGTACCCTCAGGCGCAATGACTCGGATCGGCCGCATCAACCCCGCCGCAGCCGGAACGTCCTCCGCCAGCAGGCAGCGAAATACATAGAAGCAAGCCGAGTAAGTAATCGCCGCTACCGCGTTCACACTCCCCTCAACCTGCAAATCGCTCCCCGTGAAATCCACGGTGACCATGTGGGCACGGGCGACTCGCCCGCGATTCCCCGGTGGATGAACCTTGATCGTTACTGCGATCTTGATCGCCCGCTCGCCGATCCCATCCCCATCCAGAAAATCCTCTGCCCGATATTCCCCCTTCGGCACTTTCCGCAAAAACGCGCGCATCAGTTCCTCGGAATAATCCAGCAGATCACCCGCCGCCCGCCGTGCCCGCTCCACTCCATAGCGCGCGCAAACCTCGCGCAAGCGCTCGGCCCCCGTATGGCAAGCCGCAATCTGCGCTCCCAGGTCGCCCTCGCGTTCCTCCGGAGTGCGCACATTGTTGAGCAGCAGCGTCAGCACATCGGCATTCATCGCACCCCGCCGCATCAGTTTCACCGTAGGAATCCGCACGCCCTCCTGATAAATTTCCCGGCAAAGCCCCATCGACCCCGCATACGCCCCGCCCACGTCGGCATGATGCGCCCGCGAAGCCACATAAAAATCAGGCTTCATGTGGAGCACACCCGTGTGGCCGCGGGCGCCTCGCCCGCGCAAGTTAGGGACATGCGCTGGTTTCTCTCTGCCATCTCCCCCGCGCAGCTCCGCAGCCTCCCCCACAAACACCGGCGCCACCAGCGTAATATCCGGCAAGTGCGTCCCTCCGCGAAACGGATCATTCAGCATCACCACATCCCCCGCTTCGATCGGTCCCGCATCAATCGCCGCCCGCACCGACATCGGCATCGACCCCAAATGCACCGGCATGTGGTCGCCCATCGCGATCACCTCCCCCGCGCCGTCAAACACCGCGCACGAGTAATCGCGCCGCTCCTTAATATTGGGCGAAAACGCCGTCCGCCGCAGCGCCGCCCCCATCTCCTCGGCAATCGAGTGATACAAGTTCTTGAAGATTTCCAATTCCACCGGATCCCGCCGCGCACTCCTGGACATGCAGCGCAGTGTACTACCAGTCTTTGATCAATGGTCGCCGATCGTTGGAACCTATCTCATAAATCGTTGCGGAAAAGGAATCGTTGTGGAAGGGAATCGTTGTGGAAGGGAATCGTCGCAAGGGAATCTTGTTGGAAGGAAATCGCTGTGGAAGGGCACGGCTTCAGCCGTGCCGCCCACAGCAAATCAAGGTGCGGGCTTTAGCCCCTGAGGGCCGCGCGCTGCGTGTTAAGTCGGACACGATGAGATCAGTTCCGGCCGCCAGTCATTCGCAAACCCAAGCCACGAGCATTGCCATCCAGGTTTTTGCCCACGACCAACGACCAGCAACCAACGACAGCCCCCAAGATTTCCGCGCAAAACTGCAAAATTCTGTTGACACTTTATTAATACTGCCGCAATATCTTGTGATATAGGACCTTCTCCTACTACACGTAGGGTAGGTCTTTCAAGAACAAGGGCCCTAGTCAGGAACCTTTGCAAGGGAAAATCGTTCACGGAGGATCCTTCATGGCAACGAAAAAGAAGGCAAAAAAGAAGAAACACTAACCGTCAGCGAGGCAAGCCTCGCTTACACCACGATTTCTCACTGGCCTCTTAAGAGAAGCACCTCTTGAGAGGCTTTTCCTTTTCGAGCAGTCAGCATTCGGCACTCAGCATTCAGCAATCAGCATTCAGCACGGCACAAGCTATCACGCACTCTCTTTCAGCCCCGAACGAAGCGAGAGCCGCCCAAGCCCAGCAAGGGCTGAATGCTGAGCGCCGATTGCTGACTGCCCTCCCCTCCCGTTGAAAATCCCGATTGCCAATCTCCCCACCTGTGTCACAATAGCCAGACCAGCGGCGATCCGAAAAAATGCCACGCAAAAAGAGCACGGCGAAGCGCCACGAGAAAGAGGATGAAGTCCTCATTCCCGACAAACTCTATTTCCGCATCGGTGAAGTGGCCACGCTCTGCCACCTGCCCGCCTACGTGCTGCGTTTCTGGGAGTCCGAGTTTCCCCAACTCAAGCCGGTCAAAAGCAGCACCGGTCAACGCATGTACCGCCGCCGCGACGTGGAAAGCGTCTTACGCATCAAGCAACTCCTCTACGAGCAGGGATTCACCATCTCCGGCGCCCGCCAGCAACTACGCGCCGAAACCAAGTCCGACAAATCGCAAGCCGCCATCCCATTTCCATCCCAGTCCGCGCCCGAGCTCCAACACATCCGCCAGGGACTCCGCGAAATTCTCACCCTGCTCTCCACCCGCCGGACAGGATAGTTCCCGCTAACTTCAAATGCTGCGAGATCACACTCGAAGCTAGCTCATCAATCATCTTTCGGACGGGCACGGTTTCAACCGTACCGCCAGACCCGACTTCCGATGTCATCCTGAGCGCGGCGACAGCCGGGCGAAGGACCTTACGCCAGCCGATGCCGTGGATGCCGTCGACAGGAATGCGCACGCCTCACGCGCCCGCATAAGTGGTTTACTCCTTGCGGTCCTTTATGAGATACCTTCTAGTCCGCATTTCCATGCCCACAACCCCCATCCCACGGAAGGATATTCCATG
The DNA here is from genome assembly GCA_049509155.1 of Candidatus Sulfotelmatobacter sp. Lineage (GTDB taxonomy): Bacteria > Acidobacteriota > Terriglobia > Terriglobales > Acidobacteriaceae > Sulfotelmatobacter. Next base: position 11,613 of record JBELAE010000054.1, on the reverse strand, counting down.
CCAGCCAAACACACCTGCATTCTCGCAATCATCCTCACTACATCCCTGCTCTCATTCCTTCCCGCCCAGGCACAGCAGCCCGCACCCGACTACACCCCCGCACTCGATGTAACCTCAATGGACCGCACCGTCGACCCCTGCGCAGATTTCTTCGCCTACTCCTGCGGCGGATGGATCAAACGCAATCCCATCCCTCCCGACCAATCCTCATGGGACACCTATTCCAAAATGCAGGATGAGAATCTCGGCCGCTTGCGCGGAATTCTAGAGGCTGCGGCCACGCCCCGCCCGAATCGCGATGCCGTCGATCAGAAAATCGGCGACTACTACGCCTCCTGCACCGACGAAAAGACAATCGATGCCCGGTCCACGGACCCACTCAAGCCAGCACTCGATCGAATTTCGCAAATCAACTCCAAGGCAGAAATCGCAACCGCAGCCGCCGCGATGATTGACGACAACGTTCTTTTCCGCTTCGAGTCGATCCAGGATTACCGCGATGCCAGCCAGGTCATCGCCAACGCCGACCAGGGCGGACTCGGCCTCCCCGACCGCGACTACTACACCAAAACCGACGCGAAGTCCGTGGAACTCCGCAAAGGCTACGTAGCACACGTGCAGAAAATGTTCGAACTGCTCGGCGATAAGCCGGACGCCGCCGCAGCCGAAGCGCAAACCGTAATGCGCATCGAAACCGCCCTGGCCAAAGGTTCCATGACCCGCGTCGAACGCCGCGATCCCAAAGCTCTCGACCACAAGATGACCACCGCCGACCTGGAAAAGCTTTCACCGCAGTTCCAGTGGCTGGTTTACTTCGCCAAAGTCGGACTGCCTTCTCTCTCGTCGTTGAACGTTAGCTCGCCCGCCTTCTTTAAAACGCTGAGCGCGACTCTAGAATCTGAAAGTCTGGCGGACTGGAAAACTTACCTGCGCTGGCATCTGGTGCACGCCGACGCCGCCCATTTGTCCTCGCCATTCCTGAATGAAAACTTCGCATTCTACAGCAAGACCCTGCGCGGCCAGCAGGAACTCAAGCCGCGCTGGAAGCGTTGCACGGAATACGTCGACGACTACCTCGGAGAAGCTCTCGGCCAGGCCTACGTCGAAAAGTATTTCAGCCCCGAAGCCAAACAGCAGGCGCTGAAAATCGTAAAAGAAATTCAGTCAGAGATGGAACAGGACATCACCGGTCTACCCTGGATGTCCGCCGCGACCAAGCAGCAAGCCCTGGCCAAGCTGCATGGCATGGCGAACAAAATCGGCTATCCCGACAAGTGGCGCGACTACTCCAAACTCGAGATTATCCGCGGCGACGAACTGGGCAACGTGGAGCGCGCCCGCAAGTTCGAATTCGACCGCCAACTCGCGAAAATCGGCAAGCCCGTCGACCGCGGCGAATGGGGCATGACTCCGCCCACCGTCAACGCCTACTACGATCCCCAGATGAACGACATCAACTTCCCCGCCGGCGTGCTCCAGCCCCCCGCATTCGATCCCAAATCCGACGCCGCTCCCAACTACGGCGACACCGGCGGCACCGTCGGTCACGAACTCACGCACGGTTTCGACGACGAAGGCCGCCAGTTCGACGCCCACGGAAACCTGCGCGACTGGTGGACTCCCGAGGACGCAAAAGAATTCGAAAAGCGCACCAGCTGCATCTCCCACCAATACTCCAGCTACACAATCATCGACGACATCAAAATCAACGGCAAGCTCACGCTAGGCGAAGACGTCGCCGACCTCGGCGGCCTGATCCTCGCCTACATGGCCTGGAAGGACGACACCAAAAATCAAACGCTGGAGCCCATCGATGACCTCACCCCCGACCAGCGCTTCTTCGTCGGCTACGGCCAGAGCTGGTGCGGCCAAACCCGCGACGAAACCAAGCGTCTGCGCGCCACCGTCGACCCTCACTCCCCGGAAAAATATCGCACCAACGGCGTAGTCTCCAACATGCCGGAATTCCAGCAGGCCTTCCACTGCAAAGCCGGCGCGCCCATGGTGAACGAAAACCTCTGCCGCGTCTGGTAGGCCGAGCAAGGTTGTATGGAAACTCGTAACGGCTCATGTGGAGACAGCCGCCTTCGGCTGTCCCGCGAAGCGAAGCGAGCCGCGCCTCCACAACTTTAACGCCGATAGCCCGTCGAAAACCCTTACGCACCGTGGAAGAGCGGCCCTTCAGGGCCGCGTCGGAGCGACAAATCTAGAGCGGGCTTCAGCCCCTGTGCCGACGACAGCAGTTCCCTTGCCGTCCCTACACATCAAGCCCAATCGACCGCATCAGCTCAAGCCCATTACTCTTCGTCACCACACCGTCGCGCAGCTTGTAATCGAACGTCATCCGTCCATTCGCCAGCTCATCCTGAAAATGCACATTACGCAGCCCGCCCGCGACCGCACCACCGATGTCGGTCAGCGCCAGGTCATGCGTGCTCGCCAGCCCAATCGCGCCGCGACTCACCAGCGCATTCACGATGCCCTCGGCCCCAACGCGGCGATCATTCGAATTCGTCCCTTGCAACAATTCATCCAACAGAAACAGCAGCGCGGGATCACCGCCCGCTAAATCGCCGCCTGCCAAGTCAAGAATCTGTCTCAGCCGCGTAATCTCCGCATAAAAACGCGAGCTCCCCTCCTGCAGCGAATCACTCACGCGAATGCTCGCGCCCACCTGCAGCGGCGTGAGCCGCAGACGCCGCGCTCGCACCGGCGCGCCCGCCATGGCCAGCACCACATTCATCCCCACTGCCCGCAGCAGCGTGCTCTTCCCCGACATATTCGATCCGCTGACCAGCAGAACCCGCGTTTCTCCACACAGTCGAGCGTCGTTACGTACGCACGCCGCCGCAGCCACGATCGGATGTCCAATCTCTTCGCCGTCAAAGCATGCCGCACCCTCCACAAACTCCGGAAACGGATCGTCAGGATGCTCGAAGCTATAAGCCGCCAGCGAAAGCAGCGCCTCCATCTCTCCAACGGCACTCACCCACAAACGCAGCCCACTGCCATGTGCCCGCCGCCAGCGCTCCGTCGCAAATGCCAGTTGCACCGAATACATCAGCGGAGCGTCGAGCACTCGCACCGCGAAATCATGCCGCGAGTTGATCAGGTCCACCAAAGTTCGCAGCCGCGCAATCGCCTGCGAACTCGGCAGCCCGCCGGATACAAGCTCCCGCTGCAGCGCCTGCAGCCGCGGTGCCTGAAACTTGTGCGCCTCCACTCGCGCTAGCACTCCCGAAAGCAGATCCAGATCGCGAAATGCATGCTCGGTTCCGTGCAGAACTTCCTCGATAGGGTTCTTCCAGCTGTAAGTAATGGTGGCTTCGATCACCACGACCACAACCAGCGGCGTCGCGGTCCCCCACACAGCCCAGACCACAGCGCCCAAAACTGCCAGTGCCACGAGAACCGGCGCCAGCCAACGAATCCACAACGGCTCCATCCGGTTCGAAGATTCCGCCCACTTCAGCAGAGCCTCGGGATGCAAGCCAACACCTGCATCTTCGCCCAGCACCGCCAGATCCTCGCGCAAATCGATTTGATCGCGAAGTTCGTCCACCGCGGCATGCCGTTCGCGAATCTTTTCTACGGTTGAGGGAGCAAGCAGCCACGCCGACAGCGTTTCCTCTCCCATGCGCGTCCGCGCCGTCGATAGAAGTTGAAACAAGCTGCCCGTCCCGAACAGGTCGAGATCGGCGGCATACACGTGATGCGGATCGTCGAACCGCTCACCCGTTTCTCCCGACCCCGCCCAGCGATCTTCCACGCGAGCCAAAGCTTTTTCATAAAAGCCGACGGCCCGCTGCGCCAGCTCGCGCTCCCGAAGAATCCGCGAATGATAAACCGAGATACCCACGAACGCCGCTACCGGCGCCGCCAGCCACCAGAAAGAGAGGTAGTGCGCCAGGAATGAAGCCCACGCAGTAATCATCCCCAGCACAAACAAAAGAAGCCGGAAGTTTCCCAGCCGAACATGAATTTTCCCGTAATGTGCCGCGCGCGACTCCCGCGCATTCCGGCGCTGCACGTATTCTTCGAAGGGAAGCACTGGCTCAAAATGTAGCAGGAATGCAGCAGCGACGTAGCAGCCAAGCTCAGCGCAAGGAAGGCAACCGGTTAAACTGCCGCTTCCGAGCCGCCAAATAAAATCATCCGCATCGAAATGCTCCCGAAATCAAACCCCTCATACGGATACGAAACCGCGTCCCGTTCGTCCGTGCTGCCCATGCAATACAGCAGCGGCAGATAATGCTCCACCGTAGGATGCGCCGTGGCCAGCAAGGCTTCGCCCCATTTCTGCGGCTGAGCCAGCGACTCCGCATCGTGCGCATCCACGGCCTGCTTGACTCGGCCGTCAAACTCCACCGCCCAATCGTAAGCCCCGTGCGGCGCGTCCCAATCAATGCGGCCCAGGTTGTGCACAATGTTGCCGCTGCCCAGAATCAAAACTCCCCGCTCGCGCAGCGCCTGAATCTCACGCCCCAGTTCGAGATGCTCCTTAAAACTCCGCCGCTCATCGAGACTCAACTCAAACGCCGGCACATCGGCCTGCGGATACATATGCCGCAGCACGCTCCACGACCCATGATCCAATCCCCACTTGTCGTCGGCAACAATCTCAGGATTCTTCGCCAACCTCTCGGCCTCGGAAGGCGCCCCGGGCGCGGGATACTGCACTTCATAAAGCGGCCGTGGAAACCCATAGAAGTCGTGCACCGTCCTCGGGTGCGCCGATGCCAGCACCTGCGATCCCGCGGTCACCCAATGCGCCGACACCACGCAGACCGCCTTGGGCTTCGGCAGTCGCGCGCTCAAGGCGCCGAGCGTTTCCGTGAACGTATTATGCTCAATGGCGTTCATCGGCGATCCGTGCCCGACGAACAAAACCGGCATCTTCTCCAACGAAAACTCCCCTGGCCAGAGTCGTAACTTGCTCCAGCCATGCTTACCTATTGACGGTTTGATTATCGCCAGAAAGATAAGGATTCGCCGCAGGAAGCCGGGCAATAAGCGAGGAAGCTGACGAACAACCTACAAACAGTGCACAGCAGGTAAGCCGCTACTCGATCTCGCCCTTATCCGGGTTGTAATAAAAGCGAAACCGCAGCGCGAGATAAGGTCCCGTGAACTCAGTCGGCAACGGCGGAAACGGATCCGATCCCGTAATGCTGCCCCACGCCGGCCGGTCCAGCGCCGCGTCGCCGGAAGTTTGTCTCAGTGTCAGCCCCTGCACCCGTCCATCCTTCGTGATGGCAAAATCCAGAGCCAGCTTACCCTTCTTCATCTGAGCCGATTCCGGAATCAGCTCATACCAATGCTCCCGTACTTCCTGGATAACGCGCTGCAGATATGGCGCGAAATCCACTCCCTGAGTGTCGCTGAGAACCTCAAGGCCGCCATACTGCCGTCCATGCGCGGGATTGTTCAGGCCGAATCCGCCCTCCTGCCCTCCGCCCGCTGCGCGGTTGGCCGCCAATCCCTGCGTAGCCTGCTGAATCGCCTGGCCCGCAGTCATCGCACCATACTTACTGAACTCATTCTTAGGCCGATCCGGCGTCTGCAGCTGCGCCGTCTGATTGCTCTCAAACTGCGGACGCTGCGGCTGCGGAGCCGGCGGCTGATTCTGCGCCGAGTTCTGAGCCAAAGCTTGTGGTGCCGGCGCCGCTTGCGGCGCGCGCAGCCCGCTCATCCCCGGCGCTCCCGGAGGCGGCGACACCAAACTCTTCCGCAACTCTTTAGGATCAAGCTCAGGATGCCGCGACATCGCAATCCGGTCTTTATCCGAAGCAATATTCGTGTTGGGCCGTCGCGTCAGCTTCTGCAAATCCGGCGGCAGCGTCAGAAATGTCAGGTTGTTGTCCTTCGAGCCGATCGGCACCACCACCGCCGTGTGCCACCCAATGTACTTCCCAATCCAGTTGAAGTTCCACAACACAATCCCCAGCACCAGGTGGACGATAATCGAAATCCAGATCGCTTCCCGCCGCCTTGACCGCGCCAGATCGTCCTGCAACTGAATGAGCAGGTGCGGCACAACATGCGCTTCCTCCGCGCTCGATGTCGTCTCCCAGTCCTGCGTGTCGTAAAGGCCGAGTTGTTCCGGTTGCGGCTTCTCGGGCGGAGCCACCGGATCCTGAAATGGAATTTGCGTGATCGGCATGCGCTGGGTTTGGCTGTAAAAGCCGGGCTATAGAGCGAAAAGAGCTAGGTACAAAGACCTGGCTGCCTCTCGTTAGACACCGAATACCCCCACAGCGTTGCATCCAGCCTTCGGCATCGGATGCAATGCTCGCGCGGCACTCTACAACCAGCTTCCTTCTATTTTCGCATCTTTTACCCTATTCCGCTCACTACAAATCGCCACCGACCTATGCATGTAAACATATGTAAATGAAGCGCGTGACCTGCGTAGGCACTACGAGAATAGATGCTCGAGAGGTTTATGCCGGGACAGCCGCCGGGCGCAGCCCGGCAGGCGCTAACTCGGGACACCGGAGGATCGCCTCCACACTAAGTCCGCACAAAGGAAGCCCGCCCCGCTCGTGGCGTCAACATTCGCTTGTATACGCCCGTGAAGCGAACTCGAATCATCCAGAAGATCAGCAGCACCAGCGGCAGAAGGGCCGGCACCAGGAGCGCTGGTGATCCCCGCAACCAGGCCGGAAATACCTGCTGCTGCCCCAGGAAGAAGGAACCGGTGGCGATAAACCACCCAAAGCACATGCGCCAAAGATGCCGCGCGATCCGTCGTCTGCCCGAAATTCCGCGCACCAGCATCCGCAGGTCCCCGATCGCGGCAAGCAGTAAGATCGAACCCATGAAAAGCTGCATGAAGGGATAAGTGCCCGGGTCGACCGGCTCCCGTCCCGCCATCTTTAGGTATCCATGGAAGATACTGAGGCCTCCCGCCGACAACGCAAACAGAAACCCAAGCCAATCCAGGACGCCAGTTTCTCCATCTCTGCGCCGCGCCGTCGCCCACGCCGTGGTCACCATATAAATCGTCAGAATGCCGCCGAACAAGTTGTTCGGTTGATGTTTCATGTACGCCAGGCACGACGCAAATGTCCCCATGACCAGCATCGATACCACGAATACGTTCCCCGCCGTGCCGTGCCAGCGGGACCCCTTGCGAAAAGAGATTGCCGCTGCGCCCGCGAACATCGCCAGCACACCAGCACTAATGTGAACCACTAATAACGGTAATCGCACGATTGGCACACCTCTGCGCTACTGAGAGGTCACTCAAGAGGTTACTCACAACACCAGTCACCATGTTGTCACGACGTAAGTCGCGAGGGCGCTCTAGTACTTAGCCTTCCCCATCCCCGCGAGATCCACTTTCTTCCCGTGATCGCGAATCGCTCCCACAATCTCCAGCGCCAGCCCGAGCGCCCGCCGCCCGTCCTCAAGCGGAACCACCGGCGTCGACCGCTCCCGCACCGCCTGAAGAAACGATTTCAACTCAGCGTGCAGCGGCTCCTCCGAAGCGACCGCCGGCTTAGTAACTCCAATCTGCGGATTCACCGAAGGCGTTCCCGCCGCCGCCCCATCCTGACCGACCGTAAACACCAGCACTTCCTGGCGCCCATAATCCACCGAAACGTACTGCCGCGGCTGGAAAAATCTCAGCTTCCGCACCCGCTCCGTAGAAACCCGGCTGGCAGTAAAATTCGCGATGCACCCCGATTCGAATTCCAACCGCACATTCGCAATGTCCACTTTCCCCGACAAAATCGGCAACCCCACCGCGCGCACTTCCTTAACCGGCGACTTCGCAAACGCCAGCACAATGTCAAGATCATGAATCATCAAATCAAGCACGACATCCACATCAAGCGATCGCGGAGTAAACACGCTAAGCCGGTGCACCTCAAAAAACATGGGCTGGGTCAGCAAAGGAACCGTAGCGCGCACCGCAGGATTGAACCGCTCCAGATGCCCCACCTGCGCAATCCGCTTGTGCCGGGCCGCGAGCGCCACCAGTTGATCGGCCTCAGCCAGCGTCGCAGCCAGCGGCTTCTCGATCAGCACATCCACGCCCGCCTGCATCAACTCCCGCGCCACCTCCAGATGATGCACCGTAGGAGCCGCGACCGACGCCGCCTGCAGCTCGCTATGCGTAGTCAGCATCTGATGCACCGACCCGAACCCCTTGCACCCAAACTCGCTGGCCACAGCATCCGCGCGGCTCAAATCCGGATCGACCACTCCCAACAGCCGCACCGCCTCCCCTTGCTGTTCGAGTTCCTTATAAACCCGGGCATGATTGCGTCCAAACACACCCACGCCCACAACCGCGACGGAAACCGCACCTTGCGATGCCGGACTTTGCGATGGCAGATTCTGCGATGGCAGGAGAAATTCTCGATGGCCAGTTGCCGGAAACAAATTGTAAACGGAAACCAGGCAAAGAGCATCTGTCTGTCCCGAAGCCGATCCCCAACCAGACCACACACAACACCGCCTGCGCGGCCGAGGAAGAGCGGCGCTTGCGCGACCGTGGAAGAGCGGCGCTTCAGCGCCGCGTTCAGCGCGCACAATGAACGCGGGCTTCAGCCCCTGCGAGAACCCGCCTTCTTCAAAATCGCAATCTGCCCCGCATGATAAAGCTCATGCTGCGCAATCCCGTGCAGCAAGTGATAAAAATCGTACCGTTTTCCCGGACAGCGCTCCCCGAGCCGCGAGTCCGGCAAAGCCGCGACGGTCTTCACCAGCGTATCGTGCGTCCGTTTCGTCGCCGCCACAGCCTTGCGCCACGCGCCTTCCGTCGGCGTGCCCACGCGCGGGAAATTCGCCAGCCCCTTCGGCTGCCATTTCTTCCCACTCAGCCGGCGCAACCCCGCGTCATCCCAAACCGCAATGTGCAACACCAACTCCCAGATGCTGTGAACCTCAGGCAGCGGCCGGGCCTCAGCCGTAGCCGCATCTACATCCGAAAGCAATTCGAGCAAAGCCGGCCCATGCCACGCACCGCCCTCAAACGCACGCCGAAGCTGGTCAGCAATGCGCGCCCCTTCCGACTCCATTCCTTTTTTCTTCACTCGCATGATTTCTTAGGTCTCCCTTGCGGCCACCGCGATCCCCGCCGCATTCGCCGCGTCAATCACTTTCTGCCCATCCAGCAACAGACATTTCCCCGCGTCCAAAGCCAGACACGTGGCCCCCGCCGCCTGCATCACTTCAATCGTCTTCACGCCCACCACCGGCACATCGAACCGCATATCCTGATTCGGCTTCGCAATCTTCACCACTGTTAAAGCACGGCTAAGCGTCGACGCCTCTCCCTCCAATGACAAAGACCGCATAATCTGCCCCGCCCGCTCGATGGCAGCGTCCGTCCCCTCCATAGCCTCAACCGCCACGCAAGTCGATTCGGCAATCACCACCGTCTGCCCAATATCATGCTGCGCCAGTTGCCGGGCCACGCCGCGTCCGTAATCAATATTCTTACGTTCCTGTTCGCTGGGCACGCGCGCAGTCAACACACCGGCCTTGACCAGAAGCGGCTCCAGCAACCACGTGGAATTTTCCAGCGTGATGCCTTCCTCCGCCAGCACTTTCGCGATCGCGCCCAGCAGCGAGTCCGTATTCCGCGTCGTCAGCGATAGCAAAAGCTTCGTCAGCCGCCAATCCGGCCGGATGCTTGAAAAAATCTGCTTGTGCCTCACCTGCCCCGCCATTACCGCGCGCCGCACGCCCTCCCGCTGAAACATCTCAATCAGCTTCGACAGTTCCCCCAGCGAAAACCAATGAACCGCCGCCGCCCCATGCGACTCAATCTCGGGAAAAGTTTCTTCCTTGATCGCAGCCACAACAACGTCATACCCCTGCGCCCGCGCCGCGTCCAGCACAAGAAATGGAAACTTGCCATTCCCCGCAATGAGCCCAAGTTTTTCGTTCAGGACGGGCATGAATAGGCGCTGATCTACCGACGTCGAGTCAGTCTAGCACTTAGCATCAAGAAGAACTTCCCCGCGCCGCATGACAAGCGAAGCCCCGCGGCGTCTAAACACACCGGACAGGAATCGGTAGCGTGCAGTTCGGATTCCAGTCTGAATATCACGTCGGCGTCATCCCGAGCGGAGCCGTCCTTCAGGCGAAGAGAGGGATCTCGCGCGCACCGCGATTTACTGTCAGTACCAAACTGCCCCGCCACCGAGGATTTCGCCCAAGAACGCCAAACTCAACAACACCACAAACGATGAAAATAATCCGGTAAACTCTCGCTAGCTACAATGTTCGAGATTCCTGATCTCCAGTTCAAATTCAGCTTCTCTTTTCTCCGAGAGCTCGTCTAATTCGCGAAGGAGCAACATCCATGCATCTTGATCTTGCCATCATCCTGCGCCACCTGCCCGCCATGCTCGTGCTGTTGGCTGTCGCAACTCTCGTATCTCAAGCCCAAGAGCACGATCGCAGCAAGCTTCCAGACGAGTACAAATGGGATCTCACGCCCATCTACCCCTCCGACCAGGCGTGGCGTGCAGCAAAAGAAAAACTCGCCTCCGAGTTGCCGACCCTCCGGAAGTTTCAAGGCACCCTGGCTTCGTCGCCATCCCAGTTAGCCGACGCCCTGGAAACGCAAAGCTCCTTCGACAAAGAACTCTCGCGCCTGTTCGTATACGCCGGCCTGAAATCCGACGAGGACACGCGCGTCAGCACCTATCAGGCCATGCAGCAGGAAATGATTCAGCTCGCCTCCGTTCTAGGCACCGAATCAGCCTTCATCGAACCCGAAATCCTCAAAATGGATAACGCCACCATCGAGCGCTTCCTGACGCAAGAGCCCCGGCTGCACATTTTCCGCCACTACCTCGACGACATCTCGCGCCGCCGCGCCCACACCCTCAGCAACGCCGAGGAGAAACTCCTCGCCGCCTCCTCCGTAATGGCCAGCGGCCCATCCAGCGTCTACGGCATTTTTACCGATGCCGATTTCCCCTATCCTTCCGTCACCCTGAGCGACGGCAAAACCGTCAAGCTCGACAAAGCGGCCTTTTCCCTCTACCGCGCTTCCCGTTCCCGCGAAGATCGCCAGAAAGTCATGGAAGCTTTTTTCACCACTCTCGGAAAATATCGCGGCACCTTCGGCTCCATGATGAATTCCAACGTCGAGACCTCAGTCTTCTACGCCCGCGCCCGCAACTATGACACGGACCTGCAAGCCACCCTAGACCAACCCAACATTCCAGTGTCTGTGTATTCGAGGTTAATCGAGGGAGTCAATCGCAATCTGCCCACCTTTCAGCGTTACCTGAAGCTCCGCAAACGAATGCTAGGACTTCCCGATCTCCATTACTACGATCTCTACGCTCCGCTAGTATCTTCGGTCGACACGAGATATCCCGTCGACGTGGCCGAACAAAACATCCTGGCAGCTCTCGCCCCACTCGGCCCCGAATATGCCGCGGGCGCAAAACGTGCCTTCACCGAGCGATGGATCGACATGTATCCCACCGAGGGCAAAACTTCCGGAGCCTATTCCAACGGCGCCGCCTACGACGTTCACCCCTACATGCTCCTCAACTACAACGGCAAGTACGACGACATGAGCACCATCGCCCACGAACTCGGCCACACCATGCACAGCTACTTCTCCAATAAAAC
>JBELAE010000539.1:0-2528 GCA_049509155.1 Candidatus Sulfotelmatobacter sp. | reverse complement strand
GTAACGGCGATGTTATCCGCCGCATCGACCGCCATGCCATTCACAAACCCGAATCCGATGCCGGTGAATTCCGTGAACGTTCCCGTGCCGAGATTGGCCAGACCGATCACTGGAAAGCAGCCGAAGCACCCATCTCCTCCTCCAAGAATCGCCTGGTTCGTTACCGTGTTGTAAGCCATGGGCGGCGGTACGCTGGCAAAGTTGAGAGAGTCTTGAATCTTGACGATCGGTCCAAAGGTATTGGCGGCGACGTTGCTGCTGAATACCCAGGGAATAAAATTCCCGCTGTTGTCGTAGGCAAAGATCGCATTGTTGGCGGTTCCCTGGGTGCGGCTGACCTCGCTGATCAAATGTCCTGTGCCGATGGGAGGCGTCCACAACCCCGTGAACTTATTCGTCTTGAGTGGATTGATCACATGGAACGTGCGCACTACATGCAGCAAGCTGAGTTCATGTTCATGCTCGACCAGTCCTACGGAGTTGCCGACAACTCCCTCGGTGACAAAGTCGTCCTGGTCATCAGTCTCGCTGACAACACTTAGGATTTTGCCGGTGGTCTGGTCGAAGGTCTCGGTGGCGGCCAGGAAGTTACCATTCGACTGGAACAGGGCTTCAGTGAGGACGCCCTCAGTGCCGGTCTGATCGATGTCCCACCCGAAGATCTCCCCGCCAAATTTGCTGTGCACGATGATGCCTTTACCGGCAGCAGGGTTCGGTTGAGTATCGTCAGCCTGGGCGAAGCTCAAAGTTGATACGGCGCAGAACAGGCCGATCAGGGTTGCGGTGGTCAGGCGCCGGGAAATATTGCGGTTCATGCTTTGCATGCTGGTTCTCCTCATGATTGGCAAGCGTGGTAAGACTACCGTTTCTGAGTCCTCAAAAGTGTCATAGATTTGTCAAAATTCTCGGCAATAAGCCGGCGGGTCGCCGCGCGGGTAGGGCGGTTTCGAAACTGTACTGTTTCCGGTCCCTGGGGCCGAGGTTCCACTAGACTTGAGTTGGCGGGCGCTCTACCGGGTGTGGGTTCCAGAATTCGGATGCGCCGCGAGCACCATGCCATGGCCGAATCGATCGCAGAGTTTTTCCTGGAGAATTTTCGGGCCCATCGCCACGAGCGCGCCTGCCGGCAGCGGCGCGGATTCCGCACCGAATCGTTTACTTACGGTGAGATTCTGGACATGGCTAGTGCCTTTGCCCGCAAGCTGGAAGCGCGAGGAATCGCCAAGGGCGAGCGGGTGATGGTTTGGGGCGAGAACTGCGCCGAGTGGATGGCCGTTTTCTTCGGGTGTGCGCTACGCGGCGTGGTTGTCGTGCCCATGGACGACGGCTCCGCGGCTGACTTCGCGATGCGGGTCTTCGAGCAGGTCCAGGCAAGGCTCCTGGTGGCCTCGCGGCGGCACTTGCATGAGTGCGCGGCTGCGGGACATTCAATTTCGACCCTGAGCCTGGAAGACCTAAGGCAAACCGCAGGCGCTCAACCGGACGCGCTGTCGCCGGCCGCGCTCGGCCGCGATGACGTCTTGCAAATTGTTTTCACATCGGGTACGACGGCCGAACCCAGGGGCGTGGTCATTACGCACGGCAATGTTCTGGCCAATATCGCACCGCTGGAGCTGGAGATTCGTCGTTACCTGAAATATGAGCGGTGGGTGCATCCAGTGCGGTTTCTGAACCTGCTCCCGCTCAGCCATGTATTCGGACAGTTCCTCGCGCTGTTCCTGCCTCCGCTGCTCGGCGCAACCGTGATTTTTCAGGATGAGCTGAAACCTTCGGAAGTGATCAGCACGATTCGGCGCGAACGCGTCTCTGTTCTGGTAAGCGTGCCGCGAGTGCTGCAGTCGCTCAAACAAAAAATCGAGCGCGATCTCGAAGATAGCGGGCAAGGCGAGGCCTTCCGTCGCCGGTTTCAGTCCTCGGAGAAGCAACACTTTCTGCGGCGCTGGTGGACGTTTCGCGCCATTCGCCGCCAGTTTGGCTGGAAGTTCTGGGCCTTCATTTCCGGCGGCGCCGCGCTCGATAGCGAGACCGAAGAGTTCTGGGATCGGCTGGGTTACGCGGCAATCCAGGGATACGGACTCACCGAGACGACATCGCTGATCAGCGTGAACCATCCTTTCCGGCTGGGCAAGGGATCGATTGGCAAAGTGTTGCCGGGCCGCGAAGTGAGACTGGCGGAAGACGGCGAGATTCTGGTGCGGGGTGGAGGCGTGTCTTCCGGCTACTGGGACGGGAGTCGCAATAGCAATAGCAAGGATAAGTCCGGCTCACAGAAAGTTTCCGATGCGCGTATTTCGGATGCACGCATCGCAGACGACCAGGGCTGGTATCGCACCGGAGACATCGGCGCGCTCGATGCGGCCGGCAACCTTTATTTCAAGGGCCGCAAGAAAGAAGTGATCGTGACCCCGGGCGGAACGAACGTATATCCCGAGGATCTGGAAGCGGCGCTGCGCCGGCAGCCGGAGGTGAAAGATTGTGTCGTCGTAGGGATCGAACGCGGCGGGAATGCGGAGCCCTGCGCAGTTGTG
>JBELAE010000538.1:0-2889 GCA_049509155.1 Candidatus Sulfotelmatobacter sp. | reverse complement strand
AGCGAATCCGTCGTCCGCGGCCAACCCAGCGGAGGCTTCGATTTCTCGTACGACTTCAGCAGCGGTTTTTCCGACCACTTCGGCGTGGGCGACGGATTCGGCTTGACGCGGTTCAAGCGCTCGAATACTGCCCATGTCCCTTTGGCGGCGGCAACGGCGGCTGCTTCTACGTACTTAATCGGCTTGTGCATGGTCGTTCTTGGCTCCTGGGTCCAGCTTTTAGCCAAAACTTCTAGGTTCCGGCTTTCGTTTCATTCGGATGGCGACTAACCAACAACGGTTAGAGCTATCCCACAACCTGTGCGTCGCAACTTTTACTACCCTTGCCTTTGGATGAACCTGAGAGTATCACCCAAAACCTTTACACTTTTCCCTGGGTATTTGACTACGCCCATCCTATTGCAGCCCTAGGAAGCGGCGCATCCATATCCCAACGAACGGTGCAAATTAAGGGTTTAGCGGTGCTGTGGGGGATTATACGGGGCTAAAGTATTGAAAGTAAAGGGGACTGGCGGGATTGTGGGGCGGACACTCCGGTCCGCCGCCTTTGACTTTTCGGAGACAACGAAAACAAAAACAACACCAAAAGCAGCGGACAGGATTGTCCGCTCCACAAGGGCAGCTACAGTTTGGCCCAGTCCTGCCAAGCCAGACCCTTCACCCGCGAAAACTCCGAAACGTTAGCGGTCACCAGCGTGAGTTGATGCCGCAAGGCCTGCCCCGCGATCAGCAAGTCATAGGCTCCGATGGGTTTGCCGATGGCTTCGAGGGCGGCCCGCACCGAGCCGGCCACGCGGGCGTCGGCGTCTTCGAAAGGCAGCACAAGAACCGGGCCAGCTAGAAACTTCTCCAGCCGCTTGCGATTGAATTCCTGCTTCGTGCTCTTCCCTACTCCATACCAGAGCTCAAACACCGCAATCGACGACACCAGAACGCGCCCGCCCGCAGCCGTCGCCTTCTGCATCCGCCCCCGCACCGCCGCCGGTTCTTCGTTGATTAGGGCGATGCAGGCGTTTGCATCCAGCAGGTAATCCACTTAGAAAATCTTCCGCTTGGGCGTGATGGGCTGGCGGCGCGCACGGGCCGGAAATGGCTCGGAGTTGAACTGGTCGAGTTCCTTGAACCACTGCGCGGTATCCGGGATGAGCGGCTCCAACAGTACTCC
This sequence comes from Candidatus Sulfotelmatobacter sp., assembly GCA_049509155.1. Taxonomy (GTDB): domain Bacteria; phylum Acidobacteriota; class Terriglobia; order Terriglobales; family Acidobacteriaceae; genus Sulfotelmatobacter. The sequence continues at coordinate 1,724 of JBELAE010000538.1, read as the reverse complement.
CTGCGCCACGCGGCGGATGCGGACGCGATCTCCCTCGAAACGGAACTCCTTGGGCAGACGGACTGCCTGGCTGCGGCCATTCTGGAAGAGCTTGGCGATATCGGTCTTGGGCATCGAGGACCTCTCTAGGATATATATTATAAGTATATATCGCCACCCTTACCTGAACTTAATAAAATGATCCCGTCCTCAAAGGGCAGTGCTACAATGCCGGTCGCGTGCCTGTTTTCGAGAGGATCCCGTCTTGTCATTCATAGCTCGTCTGGAATCGGACGCCGTAGTGAGCCGCCGATTACTCGCCGCCGTTCTGGGTGTAGTCGTACTATTCTCCGCCAACGATGTGCGCCTTTACGCCCAGACTCTGACCGTGCTCCATGCGTTCGACCTAACAGACGGCGACTACCCAAACGACGGCTTGTTCCGCGACTCTTTGGGTAACCTATACGGTACGACCGCCTACGGCGGAAAGTCACGATTTGGAACGATATTCGAATTGGACAAGGCTGGAAAATTCACCGAGCTTTATGAGTTCAAGGGCACTCCGAACGATGGCGCATACCCGAACGGAGGTCTGATCAGCGATGCCGCAGGCAACTTCTACGGCACTACGTCGCAGGGTGGCGCGACGAACGCAGGCACTATCTTTGTGCTCAATCTTCGCACGGGCAAAGAAAACGTCCTCTACAGCTTCGTTGCCGACTCATCGGATGGGATGTGGCCTTATACCGGACTGACGTGGGATGCGAGCGGTAACCTCTATGGCGTTGCGTCAACTGGTGGACTCGACGCGGGAGGTATCGTCTTCAAATTCGACAGCCCCGGGACATTTCACGTAATCCACAATTTTAGCGGCAATTTGACCGACGGGTTGTACCCGTACGGCGTTCTGCTTCTCTTAAATGGAAAACTTTACGGCACAACTTCCTTCGGTGGAACTTCGAATCTCGGAACCATCTTTGCGCTCGACCAGTCGAGAGAATCCATTCTGTTCAACTTCTCTGGAGCGGCCGGAGAGTTTCCCTACGCGGGTCTGGTCGTCGACGCCGCCGGGAACTTTTATGGCACTACCCAATTCGGCGGCGACCTTGCGTGCAACGCCCCTTCATCGGGTTGTGGAACGGTATTCAAACTCGATGCCGATGGCGACCAAACGGTGTTGTATAGCTTCCAGGGCAGTCCGGATGGCGATGATGCTGTGTCGGGATTGGTCCTCGACGACAGCGGCAACCTTTATGGCGCGACCGCTTACGGCGGAACGGGTAGGTGTCAGAGTACGTCCACGGGATGCGGAACACTGTTCAAGGTAGACCAGAGTGGCGATGAAACCGTCCTGTTCAATTTCACTGGCGGCGCAGACGGCAAGTTCCCCTTCGGTACGCTCGTCCGCGACTCAGTCGGGAACCTTTACGGCAGCGCCACGCAAGGTGGCAAAGATTGCGGAAACGATGGGTGCGGCACGATATTTGAACTGACGCCCTAGCGTAAACGGAGATTTCCACAACTCCTCTGCGTTCATCCAACCTTGACCGAGAAATTCCATTCCGATCTACTCGCCTCATAGGCCAGCAACAAGCGCAGAATCCGGGTGCCGGGTGCCCCATTTCTCGCGCGTTTTTTGCGCAAGAAGTGGGGATTTTGACCAGCAACTTCTTGCCGCTCAAGATTTTGCCCGCAACTTGTTGCAGCCCATGGACCAAATCTAAATTTCCCGCTAACCCGATGAT
>JBELAE010000537.1:0-2558 GCA_049509155.1 Candidatus Sulfotelmatobacter sp. | reverse complement strand
GCAACCGCGCAGGCGGGCGCGCTCGACGATCGCCATTTTCGTAGCCCAGTAAGCTCCCCAGCTCACGCCGTGCAGGGCGATGCGGCTCTTGTCGATCTCCGGACGCGACTGCGCATAGTCGAGAACTTTCGAAAGCATGCGCTCGGAAGTTTCGCTGACCTTGATCGGCGCCTGGCCGGTGCCGGGGCCGTCGACGGCGAGAACTCCGATGCCGAAGGGAAGAATCGCGCCGAAGCTTTCGGCGAGATCTTCCTTGCGGCTGTCGAGGCCGTTGACTGCAATGACCAGCGGCACGGGGCCGGGCGCATTCTTCGGAAGGCGCAGGTAGCCGACGATCTCTTTGCCCTCGAAAGGAATGTGCACAACTTCGAGCGGCGGGTCGAAAAACTTGGCGTGATCGAGGAAGGCTTCGAGGGCTTTTTCGTAGGAGCGCTGCTTGCCGGGGGATGCGGGAATCGGCCAGCGTCCGAAGGAATAGAGGCGCCAGGCGCGGATGTAGTCGGCGTTGGCCTTGGTGGGATCAGATTTCTCGAGCGATTTGGCTTCGTTGAAATAACGGTCGGCGACGCGCATGAAGCCGGCCGCCCACTCGTCTTTGTCGGCGGTGTGGATGCTCTCAAAGGCTTCCTTCACATCGCCGGGATCGAGGCCGATCAGCGGGTACTGGCCGACTTCAGCGCGGTGAATCGCTTCGGTCTTCACTTCGTCGATGGTGCGCTCGTGGCGTTCTTGAGCAAAAGCTTGTCCCGACGCCATTACCGTGCCGATCGAAAAGATGGTTATGAGAACGGCGGATGAAACATTCTTCATGATTCGTATTCCTGTTCTTGAGATCTAGTATTTAGCTTGCGAGTACTTAGCTTGCGAGAAACACGCGAAGTCGATAAGAAAGGGGCCGGACGGAATTGGTCCGGCCCCAGAGTCTCGTGTTGTCCACGAATTAGAAAATAAACTTCAATCCCAGTTGCACTGCCCGGCTGCCGCCCGACCCGATGACGGGATTGGCGGCGGCCACGTCGGGCGTAGCGCATCCGCAACCGAAGGGGCGCACCGACGGATCGTTCAGACCAAATCCGTTCTGCCCGCCGTACGGATTGGCGAAGTTAGGGTGATTGAAAATGTTGAAGAACTCGGCGCGGAACTGCAAGCGCATGGCTTCTCCAAAGTGAAAATTCTTGGCCACGGAGAAATCGAAATTACGGAAGCCTGTGTCCTGGAACATGTTGCGGCTCATATTTCCGAACTGGCCTAGCGGCGGCGGAAGCATGACGGAAGTGCCGTTGGCGTAGCAGCCGAAGAACGCGAGCGACTCGGTCGCTGCCCCCGGAGTGCCTCCGTCAATCGCCAGAGCCCTCGCGTTGCAAGCAGCATTCTGGCTAGGATCACTCGGACTGTTGTTGCCGCCGAAGTATGGAATCCCGGTGCCTTTCTCAGACTTGAAGTCTGAGGTCTTCCCGTAGAAGCTCCAGCGAATCGGAGTGTTCGCAGGCGGGCTCACCGGCAACGGGCCAATACCGGCCGCGTCGGTTCCTTCGTCCATCGGTCCCCAAAACTGCGGAGTTTCCACGGTGACGATCGAGTTAAGCTCCCAGCCTTCCGCCATCTGACCGAAGCCCTTGCGTCCGGGAATCGCGTAGCTGAGCGACACGGTCAGTCGCTGGCGGATATCGAAGTCGCTGTTCCCGTATTCGGCGCCCACATCGTAGGCGTTTTGCGGCAGGCCTGAGCCATAGCCGAAATCCCAGTTCGCGCCGACGTCATCAAGCGCGTGCGAATAGGTGTAGCCGGCCACCATGCTCAGGCCGTGATAGTTGCGCGCGTTCAGCGTGACCTGCAGCCCGTTGTAGTTGGAGACGTAGACGTTTCCCATCTGGAAGATGTTGCTTAAGTAGGGAAACGTATTGGCATAAGGCCCGTTTTCGGGCGCAAGCTGGCAGGCGGGATTGTTTACCGTGTCGTACTGTCCGTTGACCAGCTGCTGCGTACAAGTGGTGATATTCGCCGCCGGCCATCCTGAGCCCACAGGCGGCTGGTTGATGTCCCGAATTCCCGTGAGGTTCGAACCGCGATTGGCCACGTAGGCGATTTCCACTGAAACGTTGGGAGTGAAGGCGTGCTGCAGGTTCAACGTCCAGTTCCACACGTAGGGCGTGGTCAGGTTCGGATCCACGGTCATGATGGGGCAAGGATTCGGAGGAGCGCAGTTGATGGTGCTCAGGTTGCCGTAGAGCGGGCCGTTGACCGCATCCCAGGGTGTGGGCACGGGATTCAGGAACGACTTCACCGTGATGTTTCCGGCGTTGATGGTGCCGCCGGCCGTGTCGCCTGCGCTGTCAATGATCGCAGCCGTGGGAACATTGCCCACTCCAAAGGCGTTGTTGAAGGCGACGAACGACTGCCAGTTCACGGTCTCGTAGATCAGTCCGGCGCCGCCGCGCAGCACGGTGCGGCCGTTGCCGCCGATGTCCCAGGCGAAGCCGCCGCGCGGACCGAAGTTCGTGTGATCCGGTTTGTAGATGCCGCTGATCTGCTTGCCTACCTGAACCATGCCGAGTGTC
>JBELAE010000536.1:0-2614 GCA_049509155.1 Candidatus Sulfotelmatobacter sp. | reverse complement strand
GTCCCTGGCTACCCTCCGCGAACTCAGTTCTATCCTCACCGCCAAAGGCTACGGACGCGATCTCCTCTACCGCGACCGCGAATCGCATTATGTTCTCATTCGCCACTGGAAGTCCGAAGAAGCCCGCAGCACCGCCCAGGAAGACCCCGACATGCTCCGCTGCTGGGCTCGCCTGGGCAACGAAATCCAAATCATAAAAGTCTACGAAACCCTAACCGAAGTATCCCTAGACCAAGCAAAGTAACAACGACCCTCGTGTAAGCAACGATGCCCATGTGGCGACGGGCGCCTTCGCGAGCCTCGAGCCTGCCCTGAGCGAAGCCGAAGGGTCCTGCCAGCGCGAAGCGCGGCAGCCCCGTGCACAACAGCCAGCACAACCATCAGCACACCCGCACAAGATAAAATATCCCTCGTGCCCGCATCCACCCGCGCCTTCGCCGACAACGCCGCCGACCCGAAAGTCCGCGGCTACCTGCACACGCCCGGAACTCCCAACGAAATGGGCCTGGTCCTCTCCCACGGCGCCGGCTCCAACGCGCAAGCCCCGCTGCTGGTAGCCCTGGCCGAAACTTTCGCCGCCGCCGGCTTCACCGTCCTGCGCTGCGATCTCCCCTATCGCCAGACGCGATCCTTCGGCCCGCCCGGTCCCGCCGACGCCGCCCGCGACCGCGCCGGCCTGAGCAACGCTGTGGCCGCCATAAGAAAAATCACCCCCGGCCGCGTAATCCTCGGCGGCCACTCCTACGGCGGACGCCAATCCAGCATGCTCTGCGCCGAGCAGCCGGACTTGGTTCCGGCCTTACTGCTGCTCTCCTACCCGCTGCATCCCCCGCGCAAACCCGAGCAGCAACGCACACAGCATCTTCCCGACCTGCGCACGCCTACGCTCTTCGTCCACGGCACCCGCGACCCCTTCGGCAGCATTGCCGAACTCGAGCAAGCCATAAAGATGATTCCCGCCAGGACAAAGTTGATCGCCATCGAAGGAGCCGGCCACGATCTAGGTTTCAAAGGAAAAGCAAAGCAGGAAGAACTCGGCAATCTGATCTTGCAGGAACTCACCAATTTCCTAAACTTGTCATCCTGAGCGGAGCAGTTGGTTCGCGAAGCGAAGCAGCTGCGCAGTCGAAGGACCCCATGCACGCCACTAGCGACCACGAGCCCGTAAAGGCGTTCTCACGATGCACAGCTCAACCTCGGTCATCCCGACCGAAGCGAGCGAATGCGAGCGAAGTGGAGGGACCTCGGGTTTAATCCGTGCTAATCCGTGGCCGAAAGAAGCCTAATTCACCCATCCCGACTTGTCGCTCCCGCCATTCCCCTTGCGCGGATCGTCATCCGGAGGAATGTAATTCCCATGCTCGTCGAAGTGGACCTGGCGGTCATGCTTCGACATATAAACTTCAAACTTCTTCGCCGCCCGCCGCCGCTTCCAGCGGTAGTAAGAATTGCGCATCCCGTAATACCGCTCCGCGAATCCCACATTCACCAACGCCGGCTTAGGCCCGCGTCGCACATAGAGCCAGCCGAACAACAGCCCGCCCAGGTGCGCCACATAAGCCACATTACCCCCGCCAGACATCGCGAAGGCCAGCGTAACCACAATCAGGATCGCGACGAAGTATTTTGCCTTAATGAGAAAAGGAAATGGAATCATCATGATTTCCTGATCCCCAAACAGCACGCCAAACGCGATCAGAATCGCGAACACCCCGCCGGATGCGCCCACAGTGGGCGTTGCAGGACTTCCCAGAATATGCGGATACGAGAATGCGATCGTAGTCAACGCCGCGCCCACGACGCCGAAAAAATAAAGCTCCACAAACCGCCGCGTGCCCCATGCTCCCTCGATTGCCGCGCCGAACATCCACAGCCCCAGCATGTTGCCGAACCAGTGCATGAACTCGAAATGAATGAAGCTGTAGGTCACCACCTGCCAGACCCAGCCGTGCGCGACCACCTGCACCGGAATCAGGGAAAGATAAACAATCGCAAACGCTCTCGCCGGCAACCCAAACAATTCCAGCAAGAACCGGAGCAGGAAAATCCCCGTGTTAATCCCCAGCAGCCACGTCACCGCCTTGGTGAACGGAGGCAAGCTCAACGTCATCGGTTCGCCGGTTCGCCGCACTGCATGACCTCTCGTCCAATTCTACTCGAACCCAAAGGATCCCAAGCGAATGTCGCCGCCGGCGCCCCATGCGTCGGTGCCCCAAGCCCAGCAGGCTGCGGAAAAACCCGGGAAAGTGTGTGGCAACGTGGAAGAGCGGCGCTTCAGCGCCGCGTAAAGCGTTCAAAATCAGAGCGGGCTTCAGCCCCGGTTGTTCGCATTCTGTGCCCCCAGCGACTTTTTCCGCAGCCTGCGGGGTGAGGGTGCCCATTCTCTCGGGTCCTTTTCGAGACATGGGAATTTATAGGTGACTCTCTACCGCTCCGGAACGGGCACCACCGCAAGGCTCCGATGTCCCGCCCCATCCACTGCCCGCACCGCAAAAATCACATTATCCTTGGAAACTTTCAGCGTAGCCCGAGTCGCGCCGCCAACATTCTGCGAGTGTTCCCACTCTGCACTCGTCGTCGCCCGCCACAACACTTCATATTCCGCCGCCAGCCC
>JBELAE010000535.1:0-2639 GCA_049509155.1 Candidatus Sulfotelmatobacter sp. | reverse complement strand
GGCCTCGCGGTGGTAGACGAGGAAGCCGGCGTGGATTATGTGGCGCGAAACGGCGGCGGCCGCTGGCGCGGCTTCGCCCTTCTCTCGTTCGACGAATTCGATAGCGTGACCATCCGGATCGGTCACCATGAAAAAGAGGGTGTGATCGGAGCGGCCTTGAATTTGCGGGACTTTGATTCCCTGCACGGTCAGATACTTTCGCAGCGCGGCGATGTTGTCAGTGGCCAGGGCCACGTGATCCATGCGGTCGGTGGCTTTGGGATCGGGTGCGGGGCTGTAGCCGACCCACTGCTGGCCAACTACAAAGCGCAGTGTGCCGCCGGGTTCGACGGGGGCGGCCGAAGCAAGGCCGAGAATGTCGGCGTAGAGCTTTTGCACGCCGTCGGGAGCCGTGGTGTAGAACGACACGTGGTCGATGCCGAGAATGTGCGGGCGTGGAGTGGCGGTTTGGGCTTGGGCGCAGATCTGGAGAAACGTGAGAGCGATTACAAGAGCGACGTTCTTCATAGCGCCCTCGATTCTAGTCCAATTCGTGAAGTTCACGGAATCTAGACTAGCGATCAGGCGCTTGATGCTTCAAATGCTTCAGTTTTGCAGTCTCGTTGCGAAGAGTCTCGGTAGTGTCGGCGAAGAAGCGGGCGATCGCGGTTAGTTCTCCTGCGCTATAACGTGCCGTCACCTGGGCCATGGCGCGGCCCAACGATTGAAAGATGGGGACTACACGTTCCTTCAGCCCTTTCACCTGCAGGGGCTGAACGATCACACTGCGCCGATCGGTGGGATGCGCCTCGCGGCGCACGTAACCCGCAAGCTCCAAACGGTCGACAATGCCGGTGATAGCGCCGGTGGTGAATCCGGACAACTCGGCGAGACGGCTGGCGGTCGAGGGCCCGTGCTGGTCGAGCAATCCCAGGCACTTCCACTCCGCAGCGCTCATTCCCAGGTGAGCCGCCACGGCTTCGTGGAAGAAGATGACTGCGTTGCTGAGTTCTCGGCCCATCAGATCCTGCCGAGGAGAGGGAGGGGCGTTGGATCGTGAAGCTGGGGAGCTTTTTTTGCTTGCCATATATCTTAGATGTAAGATACATTTTAACAGACTTCTTAACAGACTTCTTAACAGGCTCTGAGGATCCTCATGCCGATCGTCGAATACGCCTCGCCTCCAACCGCGACAATGCTGCCAATCTCGCGATGGCAGCGAACTGGTCCTATCGTTGCATTGCTCCTGCTTTCCCCAGTCATTTCAGAAGTGCTGTATGGCGCCACCCGGATCAGCGTCATCTTCGTTCTGGTTCCCGAGATCTTAACCTGGGGATGCGGCGCGTTGCTGATCCGTGAGAGCGTGCGGCGCTGGAACAAGGGATGGCCGAGCATGCTGTTGCTAGGCCTGAGTCTGGCGGTTGCGGAGGAGTGGGTGATCCAGCAGACCTCGATCGCTCCGATGGTGGGACTGGCGCAGCATGCGTATGGCCGCGTCTGGGGCGTGAACTGGGTCTACTTTTTGTGGGCGCTGGGCTATGAAAGTGTCTGGGTGGTTCTGCTTCCTGTGCAACTTACGGAACTGCTGTTCCCTGCCCGCCGGGAACAGCCGTGGTTGCGCACGCGTGGTCTGGTCATCGCAACCCTGGTATTCGTGGTGGGTGCATGCTTGGCATGGTACGGGTGGACGCAGAGAGCTCGCGTCCTGATCTTTCACATGCCGCCTTACAGTCCGCCGCCGCTGTATCTCGCGGGGGCGGTCGCGGCGATTGTCTTACTTATCCTAGCGGCATACACGTTACCGCCGTCGCGTCGGAGGAATAGCGAGGTTCGCTCGAGTACAGCACCTTCTCCTGTGCTGGCGGGGTCGGTTGTGACCGCGCTGGGGTCTGCCTGGGCAGCGTTCGTCTTGTTGGGCTTTGGTTCCCTGCCTGCCATTCCGTTCCTGCTTGCGCTAGCCGCTGGGGTGGCATGGTGCGGCCTCACTTTGTTTCTGATGCGACGCTGGACTTCTAGTTCCAACTGGGGTGACACGCACCGTTTCGCGCTGGTATTTGGCGGAATTCTCGGCTGCATGCTGGGAGGCTTCGCTGTATTCAAGGTCGGCGGAGCGCTCCGCATTGACTGGATTGGCAAGGCCATCCTGAATGTGGCTGCCGTGGCGTGGCTCATCACGATTGGCCGAACAGTGGCTGGCCGAACAGTCAACAGCGCGAAACGGGTTACTGAGTCCAGCCGCTGACGGAATCCAGAAACTGGCGGAAGAGTTTGGCGGCGTCTTGCGACTGCTCCCAGGGGGAGTAGTGGCCCGCCTTTGGGATCACGCGCAACTGGCTGCCGGCGATTTGCTGATGCATCAGCTGCGCTTCGTTGAGTCCGGTCATGATGTCTTCGTCGCCGGTGACGAGCAGCGTGGGAACGTTGATGGTCTTCAAGGTGTCCATGGAGTCGGGGCGGGTGGCCATGCCGCGCTGCACCTGGGCGAGGTGTTGGGGCGACATTTTGCGCATCATGCGGAGCGCGCCGGCGATGAGGTCGGGGCGCATGTCGCGGGTGGTTTGGCCGAACAGCTTGGGGATCATGGATTCGAAGAACGGTTCGGTGCCGCGATCAAGAACTTCGTTGGCGGATTGCAGGCGTGTGGCGCGGGCTTCGGGAGT
>JBELAE010000534.1:0-2645 GCA_049509155.1 Candidatus Sulfotelmatobacter sp. | reverse complement strand
CTGATTCAGTAGTGGGCGATCACGGGCCGAGGCGGCCTTCGGGCGCGAAGCTGCACTACGGTTGTCGGAATATCGCGGTTGCACTCGTTGGCTCCGGGGCGAAGGGGTTTTGAGTGTAATGACCTGCTTACCACAGTTACGCGGGTAATCGTGCCGAAGCGGAATCACTTGGTGTCCAATAAAGCGTGAGGGACGCCATGTTTCGGCTTAACACAGTAGTCCGGTACGCCCTGCTAATACCAGCTCTCGCCTTTCCGCAACTATCTGATGCGCAGGGGGGTGAAAGCCCTAAAATAGCATCCGCCGATGAAGCTGTCAGTGCAGTGGACCACGGAGATATCAAGACGGAATTTTGCGCCCGCGCAGCATTCCAGCTGATAGAGCGGTTACCGAAGGACGAAGCGATTCCAATTCTCATCCGGCATTTGGGCTTTCGTGAGCCACTCACAAACGCTCCACGTAGTTGGCAGTCGCTATACCCAGCAGTCGACTCTCTCGCCAGGGTCGGCCTTCCTGCCGAGTCACCGCTGATCGAATTCTTGGCTCAGAATCCAGGCGAGAACAGTATCGAGGACGCCAACGCGATTACGGCTCTTGGCCTGATTCGGCACGGCGATGTGGTGCCCACGATCAAGCTGCTGCGCCGAAGGAATGCGGAGTTGGCCGGTACTCCAGCGGCCCAGCGTTTGGACGCCGCCGCTCGGGAAATGCTGAAAAAGTGGTGCTGGTCAAAACAGCTTCGCCAGCGATGTGAAGAGCGGCTGCGACAGCCGGATTGAGACGAAATAAATCCCTAGTTGGCGTAACATCCCCATAGCACTCGTCGTGGAATGTGATTTGCGGCGGCGCGTGCTAACATCCACTGATCAGGCTCGCCCACCCGCTTGAGCCACACGGAGGTCAACGTGACTTCAATCACACGCCGCAGTTTCCTCAGAACAGGTCTGGCCGCTGGAGCCATGGCGACCACAGGAATTCTTCCGCTGGCCGCCGCCAAGCGCACCGCGGCCGATACCGTCGTGCTTGGCCGCTCAAAAGTGGAGGTGACCAGGCTGGCCTTCGGAACCGGAACGAACAGCGGTGCGGTACAGGCCACGCTGGGGCAGCAGGAGTTCACGCGGCTGATCCGTTATGCCTACGATCGCGGCATCCGCTTCTTCGAGACCGCTGAGGCCTACGAGACGCCGGGAATGCTGGGAGAAGCGCTGAAAGGCTTGCCGCGAGACAGCTATCAGCTCATGAGCAAGGTGACGACCTTCCACCAGGGGATCGACCCGCAGGCCAAGTTCGACGAACTGCGGCGCATCTCACAGACCGAGTACTTTGACATCATGCTGCTGCACTGGCAGCACTCGGCCGACTGGCCGGAAACTACGAAACGTTGGCAGGACGGGATCCTCGAGGCACAGCAGCGAAAGATCATCCGCACCCACGGCGCCTCCGTGCACGGGCTGCCGGCACTGCGCCAGATGCCGGGCACACACTGGCTCGACGTGGGATTGATCCGCATCAACCACAGCGGCGCACGCATGGACGGCCCGACCTCTGAAGATACCAACCATCCGGACAACGTGAGCGAAGTGGTCACTCACATCCAGCAGTTGAAGAAGGAGGGCCTGGGTGTGATCGGCATGAAGCTCTGCGGTGGCGGCCAGTTTGAGCACAGTCATGACGATCGTGTGAAAGCCATGAGGTTCGCTTTCCAGAACGCGGGAGTGGATTGCGCAACCATCGGTTTCAAGAACAGGCAAGAGATTGACGAGGCGATCAGCAACCTGAATCTGGCGCTTGCGTGAGCCATGGCACTACCACGCTCCTTCGGCCTCGATACGTAGACCGAGTGACTGGCCCCCGAGACTTCGACCTTGTGGCTGTTGGCTCGGGTGGTATACCACCGTTCGAGATCGGGATTGATGGTTCTGTCGCTTCCGGCTACCAACATCCAGCTTGGTTTGCTTCTCCACGCGGGCGTGGTGTAAGCAGGGAGAAGATACCCACCCAAGTATCGAAATAGCGGTAACTGGAGCTCCCTTAAGGCCGGGCTATTTTCAGTCGTCCCTCCGGGACAGTCCTCACCCGTTGATCAACCCCATCATGTACTCTGGATATCTTCCGCCCGCTGCGGCCTGCGCTGGAAACGCTTCATCAATCCGCCGCAGGTCTTCCTTCGTGAACTCGATTGCATTCGCTGCCACATTCTCCTCCAAATATTTCCGGCGCTTCGTCCCCGGAATCGGAACAACATCGTTCCCCCGCGCCAGCACCCAAGCCAGCGCCAGCTGCGACGCCGTGCATCCCTTCTCGCGCGCCATCTCCTCGACCTGGCGAACCAGATCGAGATTCTTCTGGAAATTTTCTCCCTGAAACCGCGGCGAATTCCGCCGATAATCGTCCGCCGGCAAATCCTCGAACTTCTTGAACTGCCCCGTCAAAAACCCGCGCCCCAGCGGGCTGTAAGCCACAAACCCAATCCCCAACTCGCGACACGCCGCCAGAATCCCGCTCTCCGGATCGCGCGTCCACAGCGAATACTCCGTCTGCAGCGCCGCAATCGGATGCACCGTCAACGCCCGCCGCAGCGTCGCGACCGAAGCCTCCGAAAGCCCCAGATACCGCACCTTCCCGGCCTTCACCAACTCAGCCAT
>JBELAE010000533.1:0-4421 GCA_049509155.1 Candidatus Sulfotelmatobacter sp. | reverse complement strand
ATCAACTCGCGGTGATACGTCGCGCCCTTTCCCATATTCCTGGCCGCTGCTCGCGCCTCCGCCACATTTCCCTCCGCCAGGTGCACATACGGAGTCACCCACGCCGCCCACTCCGACCCCGCATCCAGTTGCACAAAGTCCATGGCCCCGTCAGTTTTGCCCAGTTCAAGAAACGACCACGCGCACGACCGGAACGCGAAATTCCCCGGATCGAGTTGCCGCGCCGTCTTGCACTCCTGCATCGACTGTTCCAGCATCCCCGCATAACGCAGCACATAGCTCAAAGCAAAGTGCGCGTCGGCGCTCTGCGGACGCCGCCTTACCAGATCCGTGGCCGCGTCATACGCCCGCCCCAGGTCCCCGCGTTCCACCCGCGCGGTAATCAGGTTCCCCGCCGCCATCATCCGGCCCGGATCCAGGCTCAAAGCTCGTTCATACGCCGAATTCGACCTCTGGAACACGCCCTCGCCCCCGCCCCCGTAAGTCGAGTCCCAGTAATAGCGCTGCCCCAAAGCCTCCCACGCCGGCGCGTACGTCGGATCAATGCCCACCGCCCATTCCAGCATCTTGATGGCTTCCTTGTTCGGCGCTGGATCGTGCGGCACCGCCACGCTGCGCAAATAGAAGTCATACGCCTGCTGATTCTTCGGCCGCGACGCCGCCGCTTCCACCGCTCCGCCCGCACCGCCCAGAATCGGCAGCAGTCCGTGCTCCACCTGCGTGGTCAGTTGTTGCTGCAGTCCAATCAGGTCGTCGGCCTTCGCCGTAACCGTGCCCTGCCACAGCAGCCGGTCGGTGGGTACGTCGATCGCTTCCAGCGTCACCGTCAGCTGGTCGCCCTGCTTCATGAAGTGCCCTTGCAGCAACCGCCCCACGCGAAGTTCCTGGCCTACTTTTTTCGGATCAACATCCAGCGCCACATACCGGCGCGTGACCGACGAAGGCCGCACCTCGAGCGATCGCGAATACGTGAGCACATTCGATAATTCATCCGCCAGCGCGAACCGCAGGTAATCGATGTTGAAATCCCCATTCATGTTCTGCAGCGGCAGCACCGCAATCGCGTTGCGCTGCTCCGCGTTCGCCACTTCCCGGTGCTGGTACCACCACGCTCCCACCGATGCCAGCACCGCGACCAGCAGCCCCGCCATGCCCAGCAGCAGAAACATCTGCAACCGCGAATTCCTGCCAAAAGTCCTCGTCCCAACCACCCGCAGCTTCGCGGTATTGCTTCCACTCTTAATGGTTCCCGACTCGGTCTCGCGCTTCAGCAGCGCCAGATCCGACCGCATTTCCGCCGCGCTCTGGTAGCGGTGCGTGCGGTCCTTCTCCATCGCCTTGCCGATAATTCCTTCCAGCTCGATCGGAATCTTCGGATTCAAATCCTTCGGCGGCACCGGCTTCGAATGCAGCACCGCATCCAGCGTCACCAGCGAATTATTTCCCGTGAACGGCTTTTTCCCCGTGGACATTTCATACAGCACCACGCCGAATGAAAACAGGTCGCTGCGGGCGTCAATGGTTTCGCTGCGCGCCTGCTCCGGCGACATATAGACCGCCGTCCCCGGAATCACGCCCACCGCGGTCAGTGAATTGTCCGCCCCCGCATCGTCTTCGCCCAGGTTGTGCACCAGTTTCGCCAGCCCGAAGTCCAGCACTTTTACCTGGTGGCTCGGCGTCAGAAAAATATTCGCTGGCTTGATGTCGCGATGCACAATCCCCTTGGCATGCGACGCCACCAGCGCGTCCGCTACCTGCACCCCCACATCCAGCACCTCGTCCACAACCATCGCGTGCCCGGAAATGTGCTGCTTCAGGCTCTCCCCATCGAGCTTCTCCATCACAATGAACGGATGCCCGTTGTTGTCTTCAATGCCGTGGATGGTGCAGATATTAGGATGGTTCAGCTGCGAGGCCGCCCGCGCCTCTCGCGTAAACCGCTCCAGCGACTTGGGGTCGTGGGCCAGGTTTTCAGGGATGAATTTCAGGGCAACATGCCGCCCCAGCTTCAGATCCTCGGCCTCGTAAACCACGCCCATACCACCCCCTCCGAGCTTTCCGAGGATGCGGTAATGAGAGACCTGCTGGCCGATCATGAGAGAGTGCGACGTTACTTGGCGGTAATGTTAGGCCCCCAGCCGAATCCGGTCAACTCCCTTATTTCCCAAGGCCTACAGCCCAGCTCGCACCACCGCAGGACCGCTTATTGGAGGGATCCAAAGTCTATCTACGGAAAACGTTTGTGGGTGGCGCAGCGCTTCCATCGCGATCGGTAGTGGCTCAGTTTGAACCCTCGTCCTTGCGTCATCCCGAACCGCGGCATAGTTCAGCCGCGGGAGGGATCTCCCAAGGCACAAATTTTCGGGAGGGACGGCACAACTTCTCACCCACACTCTTTGAGCCCCCCTCTCTGGAAAACACTCGTTGAATTTCCCGTTCAGGCGCCGATTCCCACACCTGGCCTCACCTACGTCCTTCCGTCACCTCCCCACCCGCCTCACCTCGCCTTTCGCAAATATCATGAACAGAACGAACTCCCACAGGAGGCACAAGCCCGTGAAGCCCGGCCGAAGAAATCTACATCCGCAACGGAAGTCTCCCCGGCCGCGACCTCGACAACTGGGCCCAGGCCGAGCGCGAGATTCTCCATGGCGCCGCCCCACACCCGGCCCGCAGATCGGCGATCCTGGTCAAAGTGCACGGCTCGGCATACGTCGGCGAGTACGATCCTGTGTCATCCAACGGCTACCGTCCCGGCGAGTTCGGTCCCGGAGCCCCCGTCCCCGTCCGCTTCCGTGACGACAAGATGTTCGTCCGACGCCCCAACGGCAAAATACTCGAAACCACCATCGTCAAAAAGATCAGCTGACGATTCTCTGAAAACTTCGCATCGCAGCGCCCGCAAACAACTTGCCGAGCACCATTTGAGCGCAGGCCGCGTGAATGCGCGCCGCCCCGTGGAAGAGCGGCGCTTCAGCGCCGCGTAAGGTTCCCGCAATCAATGCGGCTTTAGCCCCCGCGCTTGCCGTTCCCGCCGAATACAGACTTCCCCCAATCCCTTCCACCCCGCCCTCCTTGGTATATTGCGAACAAGGACACATTGCGAACATGCTGAACCTCCTCGCTCCGGTCAAAAAACGTCCCGTCCCACGGACTTTCGCCTCGACCCTCCGCCACCTGGGCCTTCTCGGGCTCTTCTTCGTTGCCATCCTAGACAGTTCTCCCCTCCCAACCTTCGGTGGTCCTGACATCCTCACTGCCGTTCTATCCGCCACTCACCGCGACCCTTGGTACGAGTACGCCGCCACAGCCACGGCTGGATCGGTTATCGGGGCCTACCTCACGTTCCGGGTCGCGCGCAAAGCCGGCTCCGCGTACCTCGACCAAAAATTCAAGAAAAGTAAGCTGTCCAAGTTTCTGAAGTTGTTCAAGAGGTGGGGCACGGGAACCCTCATCGCTTCCACTGCCATCCCCATTCCCACTCCCACGAGCATGTTTTTCGCGGCCGCCGGCGCCTCGGATTTCCCCGTCGGAAAGTTCCTCGTAATCGTCACTCTCGGCCGCGCCGTCCGCTATTCCGCCATCGCCCTGGTCGCCGACCTCTACGGCCGCCGCTTCATCCGCGCCCTCCGCCATCCCATGCAATATTGGGGATGGATGCTCCTGTTCGCCGCCCTCACCGTCGCCCTGATTGCCGGAGGAATCATGATCAGCCGCCGCTTAGAGACGGCGCCAGCCTAGTCTCAGGCTCCCCGGTGCACTCGGAGGATCTTTAATCACGAAGGACACGAAGTCACGCACGGGAACCCGCAGGAAAGAAGTCCTTCGTGTTCCTTCGTGCCGTTCGTGGTTGGCGCCTTTGTTTTTCAGCTGTCAAAACGCAGGTCCGCAAGCCCCGAAATAGGTGTACAATCGCTGCCCATTCGCAAGCTGGCCTAGGCCGAGAATTTAGGGAGGACGAAAATGAACTGGAAAAGCAGATTTGCCGTAGGAGTGCTGACCGCTCTCGCCATGATGCTGCTGACCTTCTTACTGCCCAGAGGAAACGCCATGCGCGATGCCGCCGTCGTGCAGTTCCCCCTCACCGTCGGAATATGGGCAATCTTCGTCCTGCTCTTCGTGAAGCTGAAATAGCCCGCCACTCGTACATCATCCGCGCGGCCCGTGTCGGGATCGTGGAAGAGCGGCGCTTCAGCGCCGCGTAAAGCACGAAGACATAAACGGGCTTCAGCCCCCGACTCTCACCCCAAATAAAACCCCGCCGACGCCCCCACCCACTCCATATTCTTATTATGATCCACGCCCATCATCAACCCCCGCCCCATGCGGATGATCGTCAGCACCGGCGTCAACTCATCCAGCCACACATACATCACCCGCACCTCCGCCTTGGTCTCGCCCAGCGGAGTCGCAATCACCGG
>JBELAE010000532.1:0-2965 GCA_049509155.1 Candidatus Sulfotelmatobacter sp. | reverse complement strand
AACGAACGCGAGGCCGCGCGCTTTGCCCCCGAGCGATCCGGAGCCGATGCGCAGAAAACTTGATTCCGAAGGCTTGAAAGTGTCGGCCTTGAAATCGCCAATCAGGATCTCGCTCTGCTCCCTCCGGTAGCTGGCGATGGAGTCGATCAGGTCGCGCCGCAAATGTTCGGCATCAGTAAAATCGGAAACCCGGCGCGGACGCAGCTTCGCCGCCAGCGCAAACTCCGTACGCGCCATCAGCCAGTGCGAAAAGTGGTTGCGCTGCGCGTGGTACATCAGGCTTTCCGCGGGCAGCGTCTGCAGCTTCTCTTCCAATTCGTTGAGATCTTTGGCGCGGCCGACCTCACGCTGGTCGGGCATGCGAAACACGAAATCACCAAAGCCGAAGTGGTCCGTCAGAATTTGCCGCAAGTCTCTCAGCAGCGTGGGTGAGCGTTTGCGAAGAAACGAGTAGCCCTCGGCATAAGCTCGCGGGCGAAATTCGGTGCGGCTGGTCTGCAGCACCACCGGCACATCCGGCACCAGACTCTTGACCAGGCGCGCCAACTCGAAGCCTGCGTCCGGACTGAGTTTCCCATCACGATCTCCGTCCATCGGAAACTCCACGTCGGAAACCACTCCCAAAAGATACTCGCGATACTCCTGCACCACCCGCGCTGCGTCTTCAAAATTTGAGCTGAGCAGAATCTTGGGCCGCGCCTGCATGCGCACCAGTTTGTGCGCCACGTTGATGCCTTCCTGAATCACGCGCCGCGACTGCTTAATCAGTTCGGTATAAATCACCGGTAGAAACGAAGAGTAGTAGCGAATGTTATCTTCCACGACCAGCAGCACGGGCACGCCGATGGCCCGCGTATCGTGCAGCACGTTGCGTTTGTCTTCGATGTACTTCACGATCGCGATCAGGATGCGGGCATTGCCTTGCCACAGGAAAACGCGGTCCACTCCTGTGAGAGGATCGGTCGCCGGATGACGCGCCACAAAATTCTTGATCTCGCGATAGTCATATCCCAGCACGACCACGGGAACGTCGAGTCCCGCGCGCCGGACTTCGCTCGCCAACTCGGCGGCGTTCATGTCCCGCACCGCGAGGTTGGTGACGATCAGATTGAATTGCGGGTTCGAACTGGCCAGGTCAAGCGCTTCGGCGCAACTGGAAACGTGCATGATTCCCGGGATGTGCTGCAAATTCAACTCGAGCGATTCGTCGATGAGCAGTTCGTTGAGCCGTCCGTCTTCGCGCAGGATGAACGAATCGTAGAGGCTCGAGACCAGAAGAATATTCTGCACCTTGAAGGGCATCAGATTCTCAAAGCCTTCGAAGCGTTCTTCAGCGTCGAGAATGGGCTCGGCGATCGGAGGGACGATCATGGCGAGGCATGGTTAACAGCTAATCATACTCGCTGGGATAGCTGTTGGCTTGGGTGGCACAGGCAGGTTGTGGCTGAACGTGGATGTATTACTCGCCGACCGAGGGCAACGCGTGACACAAATATATCTCCGCGATCAGCGCTTGAGAGACACCACGGCCCGGACTGGCATCCGGGATTTTCTATTTTAGCTTTGAACTATTTTAACTTTGAACCAAGACGCCAAAGCACTCGAAACACGAGAAACACTCCAACGAAAAGAAACGCGATAACGATTAAGTGTATAGGTGAGAATAGGGCAATCATGAGTCCCTCCCGCTATCCAGGCAATTCTCTCTCCACCCCATACTCTAGGGCAAGCCGAATTCAGCCGCTACCGACACGTCGAGCGAAGCTCTGCTGACACGGTTCGTCGCTCCTGAGACGCAAAACGCACGGGTTGCCCGCTCTCACAAATACCCCACGCGGAGCCTTGGAGCACACGACACGCACTCTTTGGACGCCGACCGTGCCATCCCTCAACTCAAATTCAGAGCCTCCTGACGGCAGGCTAAATCGGTTTAACGATGAGATGTAAGTTGTTGATATAACATGAGTTATCGCGCAGTTATTGCACAGCCCCATAAACCTCTGAACTGTTCAGGATTCAGGCGCTTGAAATGGGCATGCACCATTCTTGGTGCAGTGAGTATCCGCTAGTGGTCTTGACTTTTGGCCCGCTGCCCGGAGTCTTCCGAGAATTCCGAAGACGCCAATTCTCGCTCTCCTGTCGCCCATACAATATCCGCGGCGCTCATTCGTCTACAGCAGTGGGATGAACGACACGGCGTGCGTGCAACCGAGTCTGGAGCGAATGGCATTCGAACGGATGGCAATCGAAGACCAGCGCATCTCTGAAGTGGTGAAGCGGGAACAATCCCGGCTGCGCAACTTCATTCGCCGGCGCGTGCCCGATCCGCTCGACGCAGAGGACATTCTGCAGGACGTCTTCTACCGGCTGGTGGAGGCGAACCGGCTGCTGATGCCGATCGAGCACGTGACCGGCTGGCTTTTTCGCGTGGCGCGGAACCGCATTACCGACCTGTTCCGCAAGAAAGAGCCGGAGAATTTCAGCGACCTCGATGCGGCGGATGAAGCAGGTCGCCCGACGCCGGGCCGGAGGCGATCTACGCGCGTCGCGTGCTGCTCGATGAACTGGAGCGAGCGCTCGACGAACTGCCGCGGGAGCAGCGCACCGTGTTTATTGCGCATGAATTTGAAGGACGCAGCTTCAAGGAGCTGTCGGCTGAGACCGGCGAAAGTGTGAATACGCTGCTGTCGCGCAAACGATATGCAGTGCGGCATCTGCGGGAGCGATTGCAGCGCGTGTATGACGAATTTACGAGATGAGGAATTTACGAAATGACGCATTTACGAAATGAGGGAACGAATATGAAATCGAAATGGAAATGGTTTTGGATCGTACCGCTGGCGATTGTAGGGATTCCGCTATTTTTCTTCGTGGGCGGCGAAGTGGTGATGCACCTGTGGAACTGGCTGCTGCCGCCGCTGTTCGGCTGGCGAATGCTGGGCTTCTGGCAGGCGTTGGGATTGCT
>JBELAE010000531.1:0-2665 GCA_049509155.1 Candidatus Sulfotelmatobacter sp. | reverse complement strand
CGCGCCGTGCGGGCAGGAATGCCGCACCTCCTCCCACGATCGCAACACACAATATCGCGCACCCGAAGCTCAACGGATCGAACGGAGACATTTCATAAAGCATCGAACGCAGGAAGCGAGTGCATAAGACCGCGAGCGGGAACCCGGCCGCAGCACCGACGCAACAGACCAAAAGGCTTTCGCGCATTACCATCCAGAGCACCTGGCCGCGCTGAGCTCCGAGCGCCATGCGCGTTCCAATCTCGGCTGTGCGCCGGTTGGTTCGATAGGACAAGGTGCCGTATAGCCCCGTAGCCACCAGCAGCGCGGCCAATCCTCCGAAAAAAACTCCCAGCCGCGCAAACATCTTCGGCTCCGAATACGACTCCTCGAACTGCATGCGCTGCGTCATGGGCTTTTCCATAGGCACATCAGGATCGAGGTCATGAACCACGAGTCGCAGGGTGGGCATCAGATTCAGCGGTTCGCCCTGTACCCGTACCTCGACGTGCAGGGTCGCTCCGGCGCTCAGGTTCTGGAAGCTGGGGTAGTAAGCCATGGGCAGTGGTGTTTCGTCGACCGAGCGGTACTTGCTGTCCTTCGCAATCCCCACGATGGTCCGGTTGTGAAACTTGTGCCCCAGCGGATTCGTGGTCGGCAGAAACCGCTTCGCGAAAGTTTCGTTGACCACGACGACCGGCAAAGAGGTCGCCGTATCGCCGTCGGAAATGTCGCGGCCGACAAGAATCGGAACTCCCAACACATGGAAATAGCCGGGGCCAACATGGTTGCTTCGCACCAAGCTGTTGGAGGGAAATTTCTGTTTGAGACTGGCGCCGTCCAGATCGTCATCGTCATTGTTGTCGCTCCAGCCCGAACCGATTCTGTTGTCCATGAGGGTTGCGGATTCCACTCCCGGCACCGTTCGAATCCGGTCAAGCAGCGTGCGATAGAACTCAAGCGTGCTCTGAACGCTTGGAGCCCGCTGCGGAGTGATCCCGAAAACCAGCAGACCATCGACCTGCATCCCCAGGTCCTGGGTCTCATAGTTTCGCAGCGTACGCAGGAGAAGCCCGGCGGCCACCAGAAGTAACAGGCAGATTGCCACCTGCGACGCCATGAGCGCCCGCCCGCCGAACGACCGCTGCTTCCCTTGGGTAATGTTGGTCGCAGTCGCACGCAGCACGCCCGAAACCGGAACCCGCAGGACAAACGACAACGGCGCGAAGCTGAAGGCGAGGACGCTGGTCACGGATACTGCGAGAGTCACGAGCAGCACGTTGACGTCAGGATCGAGTCCGGTCTCAATGCCCGACCATGCCGCCAGCGCCCGAGTGGCAAAGAACGCGAACGCCCACCCGAGAGCGGCTCCCGCCGTCACCAGCAGAGTACTTTCCGTTAAAAGCTGCCGGAAAAGGTGCGACCTCTCCGCTCCAATCGCCAGGCGCAGGCTGAATTCGCGCTGCCTCGCTTCATTGCGGGCCAGGATCAGCAGGGCGACGTTGGTGCATGCGATCAGCAACACCAGAAGCACAAGTTCCATCAGGATCTGCACCGGCTCGCGATACTGCTGGTTATAGCCTTGAATTCCTCTGGCCGGATCAAAGTTCAGCAGCGGCTTCCACTGCTTCGGGTCAATGGCCCCGATCCCAGTCTGTGCCGCTTCCCAGAATGTAGATTGCAGCGCAGTCTGCGCCTGCTGGGGATTCACGTTCGGCCGTAGACGCACAATCAAGGGCAGGCACCACCACTTTGGTGTGCCATAAAGGCTGTTCTCGCTCGCGGGATTACCCCACGCATTAAGTTCGGGCCGGTTCTGCAGAGGGATCCAAAAATCAGTCGAACTCGCGGGCTCGATCCCGCGAAAACCCCGCGTCGCAATGCCGATGATCGTGAACGGGACATTCTTCACGAAGAGCGTGCCCCCCAGAACCGCAGGGTCGCGGGCAAAACGCCGCGTCCAATAGTCGTAGCTGATCACAACCAGCGAGGTATGATCTTTTTCGTCCGAGAGAGAGAAACCGCGCCCTCGAACAATCTGCGCACCCAGCCCGGAAAAAAAGTTGCCGCTGACCTCATCGCCCTCGGCCTCCTCAGGCGCCTCGCGATAACGTGCAGCGACCCTACCAATGCCAAGCGGAACATAGGCGATTACGTCATCCAAAACGTCGTTTCGTTGACGAAGCGCCTCGAAGACTGGCTCCGAAAACGAAGTATCGCTGTTCCCGGTATTGCCGGCGCCGGGCGGTTGGTTTCCGACGGCGATTTGCAGATAGTACAGACGCTGCGGGTCGCGCACCGGCAGCGTGCGCAACAAGACCGCGTTCATCACGCTGAAGACGGCGGTATTGGCGCCAATTCCCAGCGCCAGGGTGATCACGGCCACGGCCGTGAAGCCGGGATTCTTGCGCAGCTGGCGCAAGGCGAAGCGAAAATCCTGTAATAGTCCTGCCATCCCTTTTCCTCTTACCGATTCTTCTTCACTCGTACCGCAAAGCCACCATGGGATCGATCTTCGCGGCGCGCCACGCCGGTATGCCGCACGCGACCGCCGACACAGCTCCGAGCAGCGCAATCACGCCAAAATATGTGAATGGATCGAGACGGGATACCCCGAATAACATCGCCGCGATGGCCTGACTCGCCGCCGCGGCCCCCAGCAGTCCCAATGCGATGCCGATCCCGG
>JBELAE010000530.1:0-2690 GCA_049509155.1 Candidatus Sulfotelmatobacter sp. | reverse complement strand
AAGCGATTTTTGGATCTCGATGCGCGTTTGGGCAGGGCTTAAGTGGTCACGCGCAGGCAAGGCTGAAACTTTTTCGTCCCTAGGAACTCCAATCTGGCAGCCCAGCGATTTCGTACTGAAGAAGGGGAAACAAAAATGCCATCCTATATTCGCCTTGCTCTGATTCTGTTCGCCTCGCTGCTCGGCGCCACGGCGTGCAACGCCAAAGCCAGCCCGACCGCCGCGTTTCCCGCGCCCGCGCAGGACGCTCCCCGCGCCGCCTCTCCGGGAAAGGAGACCGCGGTCATTTCCGGCGGATGCTTCTGGGGCATTCAGGCGGTCTTCCAGCACGTGAAGGGCGTGATCAGCGCGACTTCCGGCTACTCCGGAGGCTCGGCCAAAACTGCCCAATACGAAACTGTCAGCACCGGCGAAACCGGACACGCCGAGTCGGTGCAGATCGTCTACGATCCTTCGCAGATCACCTACGGCGAACTGCTGCGCGTATTTTTCTCGGTCGCGCACGACCCCACGCAACTCAATGCGCAGGGCCCGGACGAGGGCACGCAATATCGCTCGTCGATTTTTTACAGCAATGACGAGCAGAAGCGCATCGCCCAGGCCTACATCGCGCAACTCGACAAGGCTGGGATATTCCGGCGTCCGATCGTGACCCAGGTGGTGCCGCTGCAAGCGTTCTATCCGGCCGAGGCCTATCACCAGAACTACGCGACTCTGCACCCCAACCAGCCCTATATCATGTTCAACGATGCGCCCAAAGTAGAGCACCTGCGCCAGCAGTTTCCCGACCTTTACACCGGAAAGTAGACAACAGGAGACGACGATGTTCGATTCCGATCACGATAACAAACCAGAGCATGAAGGCGCCACGAAAGTGCAACGCCGTGTGTTTCTAGCGAGCGCGGCCGCAACCATCGCCGGCCTGGCGCTCTGGCAATGGAAAAAGCCCGCGGTTCTGGAAGCCGCGCCAGCCCCAGGTGGTGAGCCTAAAGAAGTCACCATCGTGCTTTTTTCCGACGCAGGCCAGCGCCTGAAGCAAGTACGTATGGCGAAGGTTGTAAAAACAGAAGACGAATGGCGCAAGCAGCTCTCCGGCAACGCATTCGACATCACGCGCCACGCCGACACCGAAATCGCTTTCTCCGGCAAATACTGGAACCTCCACGACAAAGGCCTGTACCGCTGCATCTGCTGCGACAACGCGCTGTTTGATTCCGCCACCAAGTTCGAATCGGGCACAGGATGGCCCAGTTTCTGGGCGCCGATCGCAGCTGAGAATGTGACTGAGATTCGCGACACAACTTTCGGCATGACCCGCACTGCTGTCGCCTGCACCGAATGCGACGCCCACCTCGGGCACGTTTTCGACGACGGACCCGAACCCACACATCTTCGCTACTGCATGAATTCGGCGTCGCTGCGCTTTGTGAAGCAGGCGTAGCAGGGCAAGGGCTGGTAAGTCACACTCAGCAGCGCGGTAAAATCCCTTCATGAATTCCAGCGTTCCCGTTTTCCGCGAACCAACCACCGTCGAGAAAATCTTCAACCGCTGTGTTGGATTTCTCGTGGGCGTTGGCTTGGGCTCTTCCCACAACTATCTGCTCGAAGTTCGTGGACGGAAAAGCGGCAAACTGTATTCCACTCCGGTCGATCTGCTGGAACTGAACGGCAGGAATTATCTGGTGGCTCCGCGCGGACGAACCCAGTGGGTGCGTAACGCAGAGGCTGCCGGAGAGATCACGCTGAAGAAGGGAAGCACGCGCCGTCGATTCCGCCTGCGTCCGCTTCCCGACGCCGAGAAGCCACCGATCCTGAAGGCCTACCTCGACAACTTCAAGCGCGAGGTACAAACCTATTTTCCCGTGCCTGCGGGATCGCCGCTTGAGACATTCACAGAACTGTCCCCGATCTACCCTGCGTTCGAACTCTTGGCAGTCTGACTCTACCTTCCCTGGGTCGCAACCGAGGGAAAGTTCTTGGGGAACGCAATGTCCGCTTCGCATGCGGAGCCAGACGGAAGTCATTCCCGGAGCAGCAAAAGCAAAATCCCCACCTTTCGCAAATGGCGCGAAAGATGGGGATTGTTGCCGCTCCAGGGTGAGTAAACTGCGCTCGTTATTTGCTGTCGCTGTCCTCGCTGACTCCACCGGTGCTCTGGAGGCTGACGGTGTCTTGTGGCAGTGAGCCGCTGCTCTGTTGCGGCGGCGCTTTGGGAAGGGCTGATTGTGAGGCTTGGGTGGCCGAAGGGGCGGAAGTGGTACTGACTGGGTTGATCATAGGTGTAGGAGATCGGCAAGCGCGGAGGAATCTTTAGCGAATCAAGGCAGGGATGAGGCAACGTTAGTAAGAATTAACTGACGGCGGCGCGAGCGCTACTGGTTGTCGCTATTCACGTTGCCTGCGCTCTTCAGCGTGACCTGGTCGCTCGAGACTTCGCCGCTTTTTACGGTCGCGGGAGCCTGAGTGTGGGCCGGAGCGTGGTCGGGCTTGTGCACTTCCGGCTGCGAGTCTTGCTGGGTTTCGCTGGTGCGAACGCTGGTGATTGGGGTTGTCATTTGGGGGTCTCCTAAGAGATGGGATCGGCAACGGCGGGCAAATCTTTAGCGGATTGAAGCGAGGAAACGATCTTTGGTAAGAGTTACTAAGTTGACTTACCTCCTCTTTCGGAATTGAACCGTGCCATTTTTGAG
>JBELAE010000053.1:0-18185 GCA_049509155.1 Candidatus Sulfotelmatobacter sp. | reverse complement strand
TCTCCCACCAGCGGCAAACGGGCATGCTCGCGATGGCCCGCCATGACAACGTCAAATTCCGACCCCTCGGCGCCCCGCGTCTGCACGTTTTCGGCCCGGATATCGGCGGTCGCCCGCGTGCCATAAGTGATGACTTTGCCTTTGAAGTCGCGTCCGAACTGCGAAACGTACTCGTCGTCGGCATTGAGCACGGCGGTTCCGCCGGCGGGAAGGGACTCGATCAGTTCGTACTTCGCCCGCGCAATTCCGGCCACCGAATCAAAAAATTCCAGATGCACGGGAGCAACGTTGGTCACTACACCGATTTCGGGCTGCGCAATTTTCGCCAGCGCGCGAATCTCGCCCGCATGCGACATGCCCATTTCGATGACTGCGACGTCGTGCTCCGGCTCCAGCTTTAACAGCATGAGCGGCAGTCCGAAATGATTATTGAAGTTCCCTTCGGACTTGAGCACGCGGAAGCGCGCGCCCAGAACGTGCGCGATCGCCTCTTTGGTCGTGGTCTTGCCTGCTGAACCAGTCACGCCCACCAGCGGCTTGCCCCAAACCTTGCGCACCGCGGTCGCCAGGGTTTGCAAAGCAACCAGCGTGTCGTCCACGGCAAGCAGCCGCGACTTGTCGGGATAATGATTCAACTGGTCTTTGCGAACGACGGCCGCCGCGGCCCCCTGTTCCAGAGCGGCGCCCACGAAGTCGTGGCCGTCGAGCCGTTCACCTTTGACGGCAAAGAAAAGCTGTCCTGGCCCGATGGTTCGCGAATCGATCGAATAAGCTTGTGCAACTTCCTCACGCGGAAACTCGCCCGCGGCAGAAACAAATTCAGCAATTTTTGCCAACGTCAACTTCACATCTGCTCCCGGCGAAGATGATTAACCACGACGGACACGAAGTATCACGAAGGAATTCATTTCCATTGTTCCTTCGTGTTCCTTCGTGCACTTTGTGGTTGATGATTTCGGTTCATGATCGGTGTGACTATTTCGCGCCCGCCGACTCGCCGTCGAACCCAGCCGCTCGCAAAGCCTCGCGGGCCACTGCAACATCATCAAAAGGTAGCGAGCCTTCGCGCGTGACCTGCACTTTTTCGTGACCTTTTCCAGCCAGCAACACAATGTCTCCCGGCCGGGCTTCTGCAATCGCCAGCGCAATCGCCTTGCGGCGGTCAACTTCAACGGCATATTTCACGCCGGTCTTCTGCAGCC
Source organism: Candidatus Sulfotelmatobacter sp. (assembly GCA_049509155.1). GTDB lineage: Bacteria > Acidobacteriota > Terriglobia > Terriglobales > Acidobacteriaceae > Sulfotelmatobacter. The sequence continues at coordinate 16,983 of JBELAE010000053.1, read as the reverse complement.
CTACGACCGCGTCATTGATGATCGCGCGCGGGTCCTCGCTGCGCGGATTGTCCGAGGTGAGCACAACGAAATCGCTGCCGCGCCCGGCGGCCTCGCCCATCAGCGGACGCTTGGCACGATCGCGGTCGCCTCCGCAGCCGAACACGGTCAGCACTCGGGCATTTCCGCCGCTGCGCGTCACGAACTCGCGCGCCAGCGCCGTCAGATTGCGCAAAGCGTCGTCAGTGTGCGCATAGTCAACCACGACGGTGAACGGCTGACCGCAGTCCACGCGCTCAAATCTTCCCGGCACATGCGTCAGCGACTCAACCCCACGGGCAATTGCCTTCGAGTCGCAGCCGCCTGCGTAACATGCGCCCGCCGCCGCCAGAATGTTGTATACATTTACCCGCCCGATCAGCGAAGAGAAAACAGGAATCCTGTCTTTCTCCTGCGGCGTGACCAGGTCGAAGCGCGTGCCGCGCGGATTGATGTCCACATTCTCGGCGTGGAAGTCGCCGCGTTCCCAGCCGTAAGTCAATACAACCGCACTGCGCTTGCGGCTGAACGCAGCCAGCTTCGCGCCGTATTCATCATCGAGATTGGTCACCACGGCGCGCGGCGCGTCGGTGCCGCAGCCTTCGAAGAGCACACGTTTGGCCGCGAAGTATTCATCCATCGTTTTGTGGTAGTCGAGGTGGTCGCGGGTCAAGTTGGTGAAGACGGCAACGTCGAAAGGCACGCCGAATACGCGCTCCTGCGCCAGCGCATGTGAGGAAACTTCCATGACCGCATCGGTCGCGCCCAAGCCGAGCGCCTCATTGAAAATGCGCGCCAGTTCGAGCGCTTCTGGCGTGGTATGCGGGGCAGGATAGACCTTGCCTGCTACGTGATATTCAATCGTCCCAATGAGCGCGCTCTTGCGCCCGGCCGCGGTCAGGATTGACTCGATCAGAAACGCCGTCGTGCTCTTGCCGTTGGTCCCGGTAATTCCAGTGACTGCGATCCGCTCTGCCGGGCGCTTGTAGAAGTTCGCGCTCAAACGAGCCAGCGCCCGCCGTCCCTGCGGTACGACGGCCCAGGCCACTCCCTCGCGCGGCTTCTCAGTCGGCGAATCGGTGACCACCGCGACTGCACCCGCCTTGATGGCTGCGTCGATGAAGCGATTCCCATCCGAGGTCTCTCCTCGCATGGCCACGAATACGCATCCCGGCTTGACCCGGCGCGAATCGTATTCCACGCCATTGACGCCGGGGTCTCCGCTTCGAGCGAGCACCTCCGCGCCATCCAGCAGATGTTGGAAGGTCATTGCTGGAAATTATAGGGCACGCGCGAAGACGATTGCTGATTGTTGATTTTTGATTGTTGATTGTTGATTGAAAAACTGACATCGGGCTCATTGAGGCTTTTCAATCAGGCAATTAAAAATCAGCAATCAGCACTTGTCTATCCAATCGTTACCTCCGTCATGTTCCAGCCCTCGCCTCCTCGCGTTACAGTATTTCCATGAGCACCGGTACCGGTCCCGCCAAATACAAATGTGCGCAGTGCGAACAATCGGAAAGTGCGTGTGAGTGTGAAAAGTTCTGCTGCCTTTGCCAGTCCGTGTTAGACATCCGCCTCTGCGGCGACGGCCTCCTGTACTGCGAGCCCTGCCGCACCGCCTGCGATTACAAAACCTCCGACTAGCAAACAGTGTCACGGCGAGCAGAGTGGGTTCTTTTTCGCTTCGCCTCGGTTCCCCGCCTCTTGGGCCCCGCATCTTGCCGATGATTGCTTGTTGATCATTACTTGTTGTTCACGAAAAATTTGGCAGGATGCGCCTTTTGAGGGACAATAATATGTTTGACTTTTTATGACTCTTTACTTGCCCTCATCGAAGGAGATCCCCCATGGCTACCACGATGCACGTCAGCAACGTCGCGGAGTTGCTGAGCGAGAGCCGGACGCACTTTAATCTTTCCCCGGCCGTGCTGGTGGAGCACTCCATCCGGCGCAACGAAGCGAAGCTGGCGGCCAATGGAGCCATCGTCGGATACACCAATCGCACCGGCCGGTCCCCGAAAGACAAGTTCATCGTCAAGGATGAAACCACCGCTCAAACCATCGCCTGGGGCGCGGTCAACCAGCCGTTCGAACCCGAGAAGTTTGACGCGCTCTACGAACAGGTGATCGAGCATCTGCGCGGGCGGGAACTTTTTGTGCAGGACCTTTTCTGCGGCGCCGATCCCGCCTACCGCCTGCCGGTCCGCATCGTGAACCAATACGCCTGGCACAATCTCTTCGTGCGGCAGTTATTCCTGCGGCCGAGCGCGGAGGAACTCAAGAGCCACCACCCCGAGTTCACCGTCATCGCGGCTCCCGAGTTCCAGGCCGAACCTAAACGCGATGGCGTGAATTCTGAAGTTTTCATTCTCTTGAATTTCACGCGCCGGATCGTGCTCATCGGCGGGACTTCTTATGCTGGCGAGATCAAAAAGTCGATCTTCAGCATCATGAATTTCCTCCTGCCGCCGCGCAATGTCTTCCCCATGCACTGCTCCGCGAACGTGGGGCACAACGGCGTGAGCGCGTTGTTCTTCGGACTCTCGGGCACCGGCAAGACGACGCTGTCGGCCGATCCCTCGCGCGACCTGATCGGCGATGACGAGCACGGCTGGAGCGCCGACGGCATCTTCAACTTCGAGGGCGGATGCTACGCCAAGTGCATCAAGCTCTCGCAGAAAAATGAACCGCAGATCTGGAACGCCCTGCGCTTCGGATGCGTGCTCGAGAACGTCACGCTCGATTCGCACACGCGCTTCCCGGACTACAACGACGACAGCAAAACCGAGAACACGCGCGCCGCCTATCCCGTGGACTTCATCGACAACGCTGTGATCCCCGGCATTGGCGGACATCCTAAAAACGTGGTATTTCTCACCGCCGATGCCTTTGGCGTTCTGCCTCCGATCTCGAAGCTCACGCCCGAGCAGGCCATGTATCACTTTCTTTCGGGCTACACCGCGAAAGTTGCGGGCACGGAAGCCGGCGTGAAAGAACCATCAGCAACGTTCTCGACCTGCTTCGGTTCGCCGTTCATGCCGCTGCCTCCGAAGACTTATGCTGAAATGCTGGGCCGCCGTCTGCGCGAGCATCACGCGCAATGTTGGCTGGTTAACACCGGCTGGCAGGGTGGTCCGTATGGCGTGGGCAAGCGCATGGATATTCCGCACACCCGCGCCATGGTCGACGCCGCCGTCGAAGGCGAACTCATCCGGGAAGAATTCGAGATCGAGCCCGCCTTCGGTTTTGCGATCCCGCGACGGTGCCATGGAGTGCCTCCGCAGGTGCTGAACCCGCGCAACGCCTGGCCCGATAAAGCCGCCTACGACCGGGCAGCCGAAGACCTGCGTAACCGCTTCGCCAGGAACTTCGAGAATTTCGACGCCCCGGCCGAAGTCAAGGCCGCCGGACCGAAAGCTCAGAGGTAGGCCAATTGTTGAGTTTTGATTGCTGATTGTTGATTGAAAACGCCAAGGCCCCAGTGGGATCTTGGGTTTCAATCAGCAATCAGCAATCAGCAACTCCCCACTATGTTCGCCCACAAAATTCGCGTCGAATACGCCGCCGACGGCCACACACTTCCCTGCCCGCTGAAATGGCTCGACAGCTTCTCCATGCGCAACTTCACCAACGCCAGTGTGTTCGACGACACTCTCCCCGTGGCAGACGGTCAGATGGAAATCGGCAGCAGCGTGCCGCTCGACCAACTGAAGGATGCTATGGAGGATTGGTTTTGGCGGAAGGGATATTTGCCGAAAGAATCGCAGTTATCACTGACGGAGAGTGGAAGGGATACAGACTAACCCAAGGTCCCTCCACTCCCCCGTCGCTGGCGCTCCGGCTGCGGTCGGGATGACAGTACTTGACAGGCTACGGCAGCCATGAAATCCAAATCACGCGCCGGATTCTACCTGTCGTAGCGCAGCAGCGACATCACGTCATAGTCTTTCAACCGGTCGCGGCCCTTCAGGAATTCCAGTTCCACCACGAATCCCAGGCCGACGATATCAGCGCCCAGTGTGGCCGCCAGCTTTGCGGTCGCCTCGGCCGTGCCTCCGGTGGCCAGCAAGTCGTCGACAATCAGCACGCGCTGGCCTTTCTGAATGGCGTCCTTATGAATCTCCAGCGAATTCGTCCCGTACTCCAGCGTGTAATCGTACTTCACGCACTCCGCCGGCAGCTTACCGGGCTTGCGCACGGGAACGAATCCGGCGCTCAAGCGATAAGCCAGCGCGGGCGCGAAGATGAAGCCGCGGGCCTCCATACCCAGCACCAGATCGACATCTTGCGAAATGTAGTGTTCCGCCAACTTGTCGATCAGTGTGGCGAAGCCGGTCTTGTCCTTCAGCAGCGTCGTGATGTCGTAAAAGAGAATCCCCTTCTTGGGAAAATCCGGGACTTCGCGAATCAGGCGCTTCAACTGATCGGAATTCATCTCGGCGACAGGCGGCATTTACCACGCTCCTTCAATGCGAAACGAACTCAGTTCGGCGACTATGCTGGCCTCAGATACTTCCACCGCATCCACACGGGCCGCGCGCGGACCTTCGCGCAGCCGGCCATGCAAACCGGAGAGCTGGTCGCGAGTGCCCTGGGCATGAACTTCCACGCTGCCATCATGATTGTTCCGCACCCACCCGGCGATGGCGAGGATGTGCGCCTCCCGCTCCACGAACCAGCGGAAACCCACCCCCTGCACGCGTCCGCGAACGAAGAACCGGCGCGCCTCAACAGGTTTTTCAGTAGGAGTCATAAAAAATTGCTGATTGTTGATTTTTGACTGTTGATTGAAAACCGAAAACGCCGGAGCGCGATTTTCCAATCAGCAATCAGCAATCGACAATCAACAATGGCCTTACGCGCGCGACAAATACGCGCCTTCCGAAGTATCGACCTTAATCTTCTCGCCTTCGTTGATGAACGGCGGAACCTGCACCACCAGCCCGGTCTCGGTCCTGGCGGCCTTAGTTACGCTGGAAGCGGTGGCGCTCTTCAGCCCCGGCTCGGTCTCAACCACCGTCAGAATCACGGTCTGCGGCAGCTCAATGCCGACGGCCTTGCCGTCAAAAAACTCCACTTTGATTTCGAGGTTGGCAATCAGGTAATCCACCGCGTCGCCCAGGATTTCCTTGCTCAGGTGGGTCTGCTCGTAGTTCGAGGTGTCCATGAAGTAATAGCTGTCGCCGTCGGCGTAGAGGAACTGCATTTCGACTTCGTCCACGTTGACCTTCTCGATCGGGTCGGGCGAACGAAAACGGTGTTCGAACATGGCGCCGGTGCGCAGGTTGCGCAGCTTGGCCTGAATAAAGGCGCGCAGGTTGCCGGGCGTGCGGTGTTCCACGCTGAAAACGGAGTGCAGATCATTGTTGTGCCTGATGATCATGCCGGGACGAAGCTGGGTGGCAGGGATCGACATCGCTTGAAAAACTCTCCTTATACGATTGCGGTTGGCGGAGCCGGCGGAAGGCGGGCAGGCCACAAGTTCCATCGCCGGCTTACACTGCACATGCGGTGATGGCTAAAGTGTTATTTTACACTCAGCTGCGCCGGAAAGGAAACCTTCCCACAGCCGATCTCATCGAAGGGGTGCGGATTGCGCGCCTGCAAATCAGTTTCGCCGGGCCCGCGCCGCGGGACTAGAATAAAAAGGCCGGAATCCCGGCACTCGCGAACCAGCCCCGGACGAACCCTGGGCGGAAAATTGAGGTCTTCATTATGCGCTTCGGACGTTACGAATCTTCAGACAGCAGCAACGTGGGCACAGCCATCACCTTCCTTTTGATCGGACTCGGCGCTGGAGCGCTGGCCGGCCTTCTGCTCGCCCCCAAGACCGGCAAGCAGATGCGCCGCGATCTGCAGCGCGGCTTCGAAGACGCCAAGGATACTCTGGGCGACTGGGCCGACACGGCGAAGGACCACGTGCGCGAAGCCGGCGATCGAGTCCGCGATGTCGCCAGCCGCGGCGCCGACCTGGCCGACGATCTGCGGGAAAAAGTCGAGCCCCTGCGCCGCGCCATCAACCGAGGCTAATACGAACGGCGTCGGACGTCCGACCTCGGACCTTAGACCTTGGGAGGTCCGACGGCTGAGGTCCGACGCCAGTTTTTTCAGTACAAGTGAAAGTCCACCTGTACCGCAATCTGCGTCGCCACCGGCTGGCCATTCAGAGTGGCGGGCCGGAAGCGCCAGACTTTGACTGCCTCTATCGCCTTCTCGTCTAAGCCCATCCCTAAGCTCTGCCCCACGTGGATGTCATAGGTGCGGCCATCTTTCCCCACCACCACCAAGAGCAGCACCATCCCCTGTGCTTTTGCTTTGCGGGCTTCGTCGGAGAAACTCGGCTCGGGGTTGAAGATTACTTGCGGCACGGTTACGCCCATCTTCCCCGCCGGATAGATTCCAGGAGGCCCAGCACCCGCTCCCGGCCCAGTCGACGGCCCTACGCCATCGCAACATCCGGTGCCAATCCCTCCCCGACCGCCAGGCCCGTTGGACAGTACTTTCGAAACCTGCGAAGTAGGGTCGCCGATCGGGCCGCCTTGCGGGAGCCTGATATCCGGAGCCACCATCACGGTCTCTTCCACCGGAAGCTTCGGCATTTCCTTGGGCAGAATTACCGTTGGCGGCGCTAGTTGAGTATCGAGCGAGGCTCGCGGCAGATTGCCATGCGACGCCGGAAGCGGATCATGGTTGCCGCCCCCTCCGCCACTGTCTCCCGAAAAAACAAGAGGCAGATCACTGAACTTTGAAAGTTGATTGATAACTCCGGGCGGGTGCTCAATCACACAGCTCATGAAGTAAATGAGCAGCCCCAAAATCGCCGCCTGGCCCAGCAGCGAAAGGACGAACGCTTCGCGCCGGGTCCGGTAGATTCTGTCGCGTTCCCCGGAGAGAATCGAAAATAGATCCGGCCCCGGTCCAGGAGATGTAGCAGTCATGGCGCGCTCCTACCGAAAAGTCGCCCAACCTGCCGTAAGACGCGCTGCCGCAGGAAAAGGATTTCCCTGGGAACGGAAACTTTAGGAGTGCTCGGTTTTCTATTTAAAGATGCCGGCGAAGAATCCTCCCACCCGCCGGAAGAAGCCGCGATGCTCGGGCTTGGTTGGCTTCTGCGGCAGCGGAGCTTGAATCAAGGCATCGAGATGAACCTGCCGGGCCGTCGACTCTGCCACCGGCAAGTCTTTGGCCGCCTGCACCGACGCCGGTAGTGCGCTCGCAGTACGGTTCTTCGCGGTAAATACCAGCGGCGCGTCCACCTGTACGTGAATCTCGTTCGGCTGAGAAGCGGGCAGCGGAGCCGTCTCCGGGCCATTCGAGAGCCTCGTCCCGGCAGCGGACGTAGTTGCACTTGCGGGTACAGACCCGGCCACGGCCGGCGCGGGACTCGCACCGCCACCGATTCGCGCCGTCTCCGGCAGTTCCGAGTCGGGCACGTTCGGTGCAAATGCCGCGGCCGCCTGCATCGCCGGCGAAGGCTGAGGACATCCGCACTCCAGCGGGACCTCGGCATCGACCTTGTCGATCTGTCCGGAGTGAAACTCCGCCTGCTCGGCTGGCCTGACCTGGTAAATCCGGTTCCCCATCATTTCGGAAACGATGGCTGAAGAAGTGTTGCCCTTCAGCGCGCGCACGCAAGTATTCCCGTGGGCATCAGCGCTAATGGCGAAATGAAACTCTCCCGGCCCTGCAAAAAGGATGCGGAAGTCAGGAGTCAGCACCGTATCGGCCGATGCTTTCAGAGAATAGTGCGCCTCAATCCCGCCCGTGCTCAGGCCAAACATCAGGTCGCGTTTGGTCCGCGAGGGCGTAACCGAAACCGTGGTGCCGGGACACACCCAAACTTCTCCCGCACCCGCGACCCGCAACACTGCCGTGTCCGAACCGGCAGTCACCGCCGACCCCGATGCGATGCGGCTTCCCGCCAGCACCATCGCGCCCGAGCCACCCGTCACTGGCACCACGGCAGGAGTCGCGCCCGGGGTTGGGTGCAGCGACAGGCCCGGCACCATCGGGGTCTCCATTTGCGACGATTTTTTGCCCGCGTTCCCTGCCGCATTTCCAGCCTGCGCAGCCCCGGGGGCCGTTAGATGCACCACCAGTCGACGTCCGGCGCCCTCCCACGAGTAGCCATAGGGCGCCCGCAAGTCGAGGATAATCCGCGTCACCGGCGGTTTCTGATGTTGATCACTACGTTGATCATTACGTGGATCGAAGTGATCTTGATCAATATGATCTTGATCAACATGAATGGCGAGAATGTTCTCTTCCTGAGTTGCGATCCGCTTCTGCGCCAGTCCGAGACGTGAGTTGGGCAGATCGATCATCAACCGCGGCGGAACATCCAGCGCCTGTATCTCGGGAATGACTGGCCCGCGGCTGGTAAGAATCTCAATCGCGGGCGCCCCATGTTCATGCACAATGCGAACGCTCGTCACCACTGGCGGCGGCCCGAAGGTCTGCGCGTCAGTTCCGCCAGACAGCAGCGCCAAGATCAGCCCTACGCACAGCATCACCCGTAAAGTCACGCACATCGATTGGAATGCAGATTGGAACGCTGGTCGCCGCAAAGAATCCCCCGCTGGAACCTTGAAGGAAACATATCACCTGCGGAGGCAATGAGAGAAGGGACGAGAAGGGCAAGAAGAAAGAAGAACCGGCAGCCCAAACTATAACGGTCTGTCATCCCGAGCAGAGCGAGGGACCTCGGTGTGTGCCCGCAGCGGCAACCCTGGTGGCGCAAGCAAGAACCCAGATCCCCGCCGCGCTCGGGATGACAAATCAACGGAAGAAAGACCGTGAACTTCGCACGACGAGAGCCAGCAGTTGTTTACGCTTCGGGCAAAAACTCGTAATCTTCAATCACCGCGGCCACGGCGAGTTTGCCATCGTCCCCGTCCTCCACCCGCACCACGTGACCCTTACATTGCACGCGGATGCTTTCGGTGAGCGTGATCTCCGGCGGCAGAGTCAGCGTGAAACCAATGGGCGATCCCTGGGCCACAGCCGACTCCAGATAAAAGCAGATGCCCCGCGCGCTGACGTCGCGCAACTGGGCAGGTTGAGCAGCATTATCGTGATCGACGGTTACCGGTACGTGCAGCGCGAAGCGTCGCGCACCCCTCTTCTCTTCCTGGGGCTCGGCCATTACATCCTCCAAGTGGCGTGAAGTAGCGCTTTCAATAATGAAACGATAAATTGAGAATGCTACTCCCCAGCGCCGCGGTCAATACCACCCTTGGGTCACCGCGTGGCCCATTCAGGCGAGAACAGCGCGAAATTGTTCTCCGGTGTAAGCTGATACCAGGAGCGCAGGCGCGTGATTTTCGTACTCGACAACTACGATTCCTTCACCTACAACCTGGTGCAGTATATCGGCGAGTTAGGTGAGGAGGTCAAGGTTTGCCGCAACGATCAGGTTACGGTGAGTGAGGTCGAGAGCATGGGTCCGGAAAAGATTGTCGTCTCTCCCGGCCCCTGCACGCCGGGCGAGGCGGGCATCAGCATCGATCTCATCCGCCACTTTGCTGGAAAAGTTCCTGTCCTCGGAGTCTGCCTGGGACATCAGGCCATCGGCGAAGCCTTCGGAGGACGCGTGGTTCGCGCCGCCCATCTCATGCACGGCAAAACCAGCGCCGTCATGCATGACAACCGGACCGTCTTTCAGGGTCTTCCTATGCCCATGACGGCGACGCGCTACCACTCACTAATCGTCGAGGAAAAAGACCTGCCCGCCGAACTCGAAGTCAGCGCTTGGACCACTGAAAAAGACGGCACCCGCACCATCATGGGGCTGCGCCATCGCGAGTACGCTGTCGAAGGGGTGCAGTTTCATCCCGAAAGCGTGCTCACTGACGCGGGGAAAAAGCTGGTTGAGAATTTTCTGTCGCTGTAAATGCTGCACTTCCGCTCGCTAATCTAAGAACAAAGGTCCGTCACTGCTGGTCTATACTCTTCCTGTTTAAATCTCTTCGAGTTCGCGTTTCGTCACGAAAGGAATGCCTATGTTCCCTGCTGCCAGCCGACGCATCGCGGTCCTTCGATTTCTGAGCTCGCTCCTGCTCTTAGCGCTGTTGCTGGCCGCAGGTCTCGCAGCCTCGGCGCAGGACGGGCCATTCCGCACGCGCGGCAATCCGGCCATTCCCCCGCTGTCCGAAGGATCGTGGCGTTTCATCGTCTCCGGCGACTCGCGCAACTGCGGAGACATCGTGATGCCGGCGATCGCGGCCAACAGCGTGCAGTTTTATCCCAGCTTTTACTGGCATCTCGGCGATCTGCGGGCGATTTACAAAATCGATGAGGACATTGCCTTCGGCGCCGCTAACGATGGCAATTTCCTGAGTTGCAGCCTCTATTTGCCGCGCGCCTGGCCCGACTTCATCGACCACCAGATCGCCGCGTTCGGGAATTTACCGTTCTATGTAGGCATCGGCAACCACGAAGTCATGACGCCCAAAGACAAGTTCCAGTTCCGCCGCCAGTTCGCCGCGTGGCTCGATCAAAAATCTCTGCACGATCAGCGCGTCAAAGATGAAGCGTCGCAGTCTCCGGCAGCCAGCGATAAGAAAACGAAAAAAAAGACTGACGAACTGTCCGAACCACCTCTTCCGCAGACTTATTATCACTGGATCCAAAAAGGCGTGGACTTCATCTACCTGGACAACTCTTCCGACTGCTTCCCGGTTTCGCAGCTCGCCTGGCTTGACGGCGTTTTACAGCGCGCTACCACCGACAACGAAGTAAAGAGCCTGGTCGTGGGCATGCATGAATCGCTGCCCGACAGCGTCGCCAACTCCCATAGCATGGGTGACAGCAGCGTCATCGGGGCGCGTGACAGCGGCACCAAGGCGTACGAGAAGTTGCTGGCCTTTCACACTCAGACAACCAAACCCGTCTACGTGCTGTCCAGCCATTCGCATTTCTATCTGGAGAACATTTTCGACACGCCGGAATTGAAGAAAAAAGGCGACCCGCTGCCCGGCTGGATTGTCGGAACCGGCGGAGCCGAGCGTTACGCGCTGCCGGTTCAGCCCTCCGAAACGGCGAAGCAGGATGTCTACGGCTACCTGGTAGGTACGGTCGCAGCGGATGGGACGATTCAGTTTGTATTTCAAGAAATCCGCGAGCAGGATTTGCCGGCGACGGTTCGTCGCGATTATCCCCAGACCCTCGTGCGCTGGTGCTTTGCGCACAATTCCAAAAACACAGACCCCGGAGCCGGAGAAATTACTCCACACTGCGCCCCGCCACCAAGTTCAGAACCGCAGAAATGCGAACCGTAGTCGTGCGCGCCGCCCAACCCTTCGCTCAATTCGTCGCTCAATTTTAGGAACGACGTGCGTTTTCAACGGCTCTCAGGACAGCCTGCGCCTTATTCATCGATTCCTGAAATTCGCTCGCCGGATCGGAATCCGCCACAATCCCCGCACCCGCCTGCAAATACGCCTTCTTGCCCTGCATCAGCAGCGTGCGAATCCCGATGCACGAATCAAGATTGCCCGCGAAGTCGGCGTACAGTACCGACCCGCCATAGATGCCACGGCGCGTCGGTTCCAATGCCTCAATGATCTGCATGGCGCGAACCTTCGGCGCGCCGCTCAGCGTTCCCGCCGGGAAACATGCGGCAAAGGCATCGAGCGCGTCCAGATCCTTGCGTAGCGTGCCTTCCAGCGCCGACACCAGATGCATCACGTGTGAATACCGCTCCACATACATCAGATCCTTCACCTTGACCGAGCCGTACTCGCTCACCCGTCCCAGATCGTTGCGCCCCAGGTCGACCAGCATCACGTGTTCGGCGCGTTCTTTTTCGTCGGTGCGCATCTGCTGTTCCAGACGCAGGTCTTCGGCTTCGTCGTGCCCGCGCGGATGCGTGCCCGCAATCGGCCGGTACTCCAGCTTTCGTCCTGTGACCCTCACCAGCATCTCCGGAGACGACCCCAGAATGTGCGTATCGCCCGACCGCAAAAAATAAAGATAGGGCGACGGATTCACCTGCCGCAGCGATCGGTACAAATCAAACGGCGCAACTTCGGGAGTGAAGTCGAGCCGCTGCGAGAGCACGACCTGAAAAATGTCGCCCGCGGCAATGTAGTCTTTGCAGCGCTTGACATTTTTCAAGAAGGCTTCGCGCCGCGTGCCGGCATGAATCTTGAGTTTTTCGGCTTTGGCCTTGGACGACTTGCGCCAGAAAGCCGGACTCAGCCCCGCGGCAAGTTTCCGCTCCAGCGTGGCAATGTCGCGCAGTGCCCGATCATAGGCGCGCCGCGGACTTTCGCGTTTCACGTCGGCCGCGGCAACAATATGAATCTGGTGCCGCAAATGATCGAACGCCAGCAGCCGGTCAAAAAACATCAGTTCCGCGTCCGGCAGCGCCAAGTCATCTTTCGCGCGATCGCCAATCTTTTCCAGCTGGCGCACGACGTCGTATGCGAAATATCCGACCGCTCCCGCCGTAAACGGAGGCAGCCCGGCAACGCTGGCCGGGCGGTGCTCCCGCAACAACCGCTTCACAACCTGGAAAATATTCTCGCGCACCACCTCGCGCCGCCGCCCGCGCTCAATCTCAACCGTTCCCGCCCGCGCCGTAACCCGCATGTAAGGCCGCGCTCCCAGAAACGTGTAGCGCCCAATTTGCTCGCCGCGTTCCACCGACTCCAGCAGAAATGCATGTGGTTCTTTCTCGGCAATCGCCAGAAACGCCGAAACCGGCGTGAGCAAATCGGCGCTGACGGATTTCACCACCGGCACGAGCGTAGCCTCGCGCGCCAGCCGCGAAAACTGTTTGAAATCCGGTTGCACCATTATTAGCAATCCACACCGCGTGGCTTCATCAGCGCCGAACTGCGGGTTTTTCATTATAGGCGACGGTGTAAATTCTCATTCGCTCTAAGCGTTTGCGTCGCGGCACAATCCTGTGATGCAATCACTCCCATGAACCGCCGGGATTTCATCCGTCTGTCTGCTGCTGCCTCCGCCGCTGCTGTTCTGTACCCTCCCCTAAGCATTGCCGAAAACAGCCCAATCCAGTCCGTCCGGCTGACTCTGCGCCCCGACCGGCTCGGCAACAAGATCGGCGACGACTTCACCGGCCTGAGCTATGAATCGGCGCAGCTCGGGAATCCAAATTTCTTCTCCGGCGCGAACCCAGAGCTCGCAGGCTTCATCCGGCGCCTGGGCGCGTCGGGCGTTCTGCGCATCGGCGGCAACACCAGCGAATACTGCTACTGGACCCCTGATCCCGCCAAACCCGCGAACGTGCAGAATCTGCAAAATCCTGATAGCCTGCGCACCGGCGACAAAGCGAATCCCGCCGCTTTCGGCATGGCCGTCGGTCCCGACACCGGGCACGAAGCTCCCGCGCCCGTGAACATCACTCCGCTGGCCATCCGCAATCTGCGCGAGTTCCTCGACGCCTGCGGCTGGAAACTGATCTACGGTCTGAACCTGGGCACCGGCACCGCCGAAGATGCCGCCGACGAAGCCGCCCGCGTGATCGACGCCGTCGGCTCGAAGCTGATCGCCTTCCAGCTCTGCAACGAGCCCGACCTTTTCTTTCGCAACGGAATTCGCAAGTCCGATTACGACTTCAAACAGTTCGCCGTCGAATGGCAGCATTTCTTCGAGACCATCCGGGCGCGCCTTCCCACCGCCCCATTCGCCGGACCCGACACCGCATACAACAACGAATGGCTGGTCCCCTTCGCCAAACAATTCAAGCACGAGGCCGTGTTCCTCTCGCAGCACTATTACGCCGAGGGCCCGCCCACCGATCCCTCGATGACCATCGAACGCCTGCTGCGCCCCAATCCCAAGCTGCAGGACGAGTTCGTCGGCATGAAGACCACCATGCAAGAATCTGGCCTGCCCTTCCGTCTGGCCGAAACCAATTCCTGCTATCAAGGCGGCAAAGGAGGCGTCAGCGACACTTTTGCCTCCGCGCTCTGGGGCGCCGACCTCATGTATCAGCTCGCGTCCGCCGGCGGCGAGGGCATCAACTTCCACGGCGGCGGTTACGGCTGGTACACCGCGATTGCCGGAACTCAGGAAGATGGATTCCTCGCTCGCCCCATCTATTACGGAATGTTGCTGTTCGCGCAAGCCGGCGCAGGCCAGCTGGTTGAAAGCAAACTCGACAAGCCCGACGCCGCGCCGCTGCTGACCGCCTATGGTCTCCGCAGCAATACCGAGGCAATTAAAGTCGCGGCGTTCAACAAGCACCTGGATCGCACCATTCACCTGACCATCGACGCCGGACAACGCGCGCAGCGCGTAACCACCCTCCGCCTGCACGCCCCGCGAGTCGACGACACCACCGACACCACCTTCGGAGGCTCTCCCGTGGGCGCAGCCGGCGCATGGTCGGCGGCGAAAGAAGACACGCTCGCAGTGGAGAACGGAGCTGCGGTCCTCGACCTGCCGGCCGCAAGCGCAGCCTTGATCACGTTCGAACATTCATAACCACGGCGTCCGGCGGCGGCTGAGCGTTGCGCCTTGCCGACAATCGATGTCCGGTTGCAGTAGCCCGCCAAACTTTGGTCACTTGTTGACCTGTGCCTAAGGTCTAGAATCGTTAATATCCCGCGTATTATGAACGTTTTGGGCTTGCGGCCAGGGGGAGTGTTTTTGCGTCCCCAGAACAACACCGCAGGCAACGCACGGAGCAGGTTGGAAATCGATCAAACTAGAAATCGAGCGAACCAGCAATCGAATTGACGGGAAGACGGTTGCGGTCGAAGATTACGGCTTAAGCAAGCATTGGAATTTATGCGAATCAAGTTTTGGGGCGTGCGCGGTTCCACGCCCACTCCACAGGCCGAGAACCTGCGCTACGGAGGCAATACCTCCTGCGTCGAGGTGCGTCTGGGAGATCAGATCTACATCTTCGACTGCGGCACCGGCTTCCGCGTGCTCGGCCACGAACTGAAACGCGAGTTCGGCGACCGCCCCTTCGCCGCCCACGTGTTCGTTTCCCATTTCCACTGGGACCACATCCAGGGCATGCCTTTTTTCCGCCCGCTCTACGACAACCCCAACAGCAAGTTTATCTTTCACGCCTCCAGTCGCACCCGCGGCCTGCAGCAGGTGATGGCCGAGCAGATGGCCGCGCCGTACTTCCCCGTAAACCTGGCGCAGATGCGCGCGCAACTCAGCTTCTACAACATCGAGAATGGATGTCTGCCCATGGGCGACGGCATCCATATCAAGACGGCGTGGCTGAACCATCCTCAGGGTTGCATGGGGTTCCGCCTCGAAACTAAAGAAGGTGTGCTGGTCTACGCCACAGATAACGAACCCGGCGACCCGAACTTCGACAAGGCCGTACGCAAGCTGGCCGAAGGCGCCGACATCCTGATCTACGACGCGCAGTATCTTCCCGAAGAGTACGAAGCCCGCCGCCGCGGCTGGGGACACAGCCACTGGCGCGAAGCTATCAACGTAGTCCTGGAAAGCGGCGCGAAAGAATTGATCCTCTACCACCACGACCCCGACCACACCGACGCAGTGGTCGACAAAGTCGTCACCGACGCCCGCAACTACTATCCCAAAGTCCGCGCCGCCGCCGAAGGCACGGAAATCAAGCTGTAAGGCCCCATGGTGAGGGGAGGTTGATCACGCCGCGGAAGCAGGAGCCAACGCCGTCTCCGGCGACTTCAGCCTGCGGAAGAGCAGCCAGAAGCAGAGCAGCAAGTCGAAGGTCATCGGCGGCAACTCGTACCAGTTCGCCGAATGCATTCCTCCAAATCTCGGATACAAGAGATAGGCAAAACCGCAGAACCCCTCATAAACAGCGCTCAAAATGCCCCACCACGCCAGAGGCCGCGGAATGTATCGCGATTGAAACAGCACCCAGGCAAACAGCGCCGATCCCAGCCCGTTGAACACCAGGCCAATGTAATAGGCATCCCGGCCCGCATCGAGTTGCGCTCCGGCGAGCGCCGCCAGCCCATCCGGCCCAAACCCCTGCAGTGCGCCCGCTCCCGCCAAAAACCGCAGCGCGCCCAGCATGTCCAGGACAAAAATGAACCAGAAGGCAGCGTGGATCAGTCTGCTGAAGGCCGCACACAGCGCCATGCCGCGGTTGACCGGCCGCAGCAGCACATACAGCGCAGTCAGCAGCACAATCATTCCCACGCCATGCAAAAAAGCGCCGGCCAGATAAATGCGGATGGCCTCTTCGTGGTGCAGAACGTGACGCGCCGTCTCCTCGCCGTTCTCCCAAACCAGATAAGGCGCATAAAAGCGCGAAAACGCCACCATGATGATGGCGATGCTGAGAAGATAGGTCACCGCGAAGATCTTCGCGGCTGATCGTTGCGCTCGTTCTATCATCGTTTCCCTTTCGTGACGGTCATGGTTGCGGCCTCACCGCCGGAAAGAGCATGACTTGGGATCAAGGGCTGATCGAAGGCAGGGACCGGGTTGTTTTGCGCGTACAATCCCGGTCTAAAGAGTCGCGACGTGGGCGTCGTGCATGCCGGGCGGCGCGCAGTTCGGCTCGCTTCGATGAACCTGCAACCGCCTTTATGCTCTTCCCGCCTTGAGACCAGCAAGAGCGCCAATTGCACGCTCTTCATTATTATTTTTTGACTGCGGATTTGCTTGCGGAGATCGATTTGTCCGCGCAACCCGGTTCTTGAGCCAAACCCGGATCAGCCAGAAAATCATCAACAGCAGTGGCAGAAAACTCAGGAAAGCGAGCACGCCGGTCTTTTGCAATATAGCGGGAAACAGCTGTGGCCGCGCCAGGAATACCGATGCGGCGGCTATAAACAGAGCAAAGCACATGCGCCAGAGGTGCCGCGCAATTCGTTGGGCACCGGAAATTCCTCCGCGCACCAGCATGCGCACGTCTCCGGTCGCCGCGATAAGGGCGACGGCACCGAATATAAAGTAAGGAGCGGGTGGATAGTCATACTTCATCCCGCTGGGACTCAACGCCGCTTCCAGCCCATAGGTCAC
>JBELAE010000529.1:0-2718 GCA_049509155.1 Candidatus Sulfotelmatobacter sp. | reverse complement strand
GCGACGGTCTTGAGGTAGTCGCGGATCAACTGATTCAAGCTCTTGCCGAGCACCTCGGCTTTCTTTCGGGCGCGGGCGACGAGTTGCTCATCGATGGAAAGAGTCACGTTCATATACACAGTATACGTGGACACTTATTATGTGTCAACAAGCAACGTACGTCAAAGTCTTATGCGCGGCCCAGCTGCCAGCAAAGTCAAGGGCTTGGGCCCCGTGGGTGATGAGTGATCGGTTTCTTCACTGAGGCTTTTCGCCTACTTTCTCGGCTAACCAATCGCGGACTAGGGCTTTCACCTTTATTCGAGCTTCTTCCGGGGTCACGTGTTTCGCTTGCGCTGGATTTTTCTCGAGAGACTCAGGCGTCGGCTCTTCGTCGTCTGGGGCGGCGGCTTCTTCGTCGTCCTCTTCGTCGAAATCTTCTTCGAACCACTGGGGGCCGTTGATCGAGGTGGCGCTGACGGTGTCGCGGTCGATGACGATGTCGCTGACGTTCTCGACCTCGAAGTCGGCGGTGCGCAGGTTGGTGCTGGCGGTTTGCAGGGCGTAGAGGATCAGTCCGGCGGTTTTGTGATCCAGGGTGCCGGAGGCGAGCATTTGAATTACTTTCATCAACGCCACCTGTACGGAGTTGGCGTCTTCGAGCAGGGGTAGCTCGAAGCGGCGCGGGCCGGATGCGCTGGCGGCGATTTTCGCCTGCTCCTGCCGGATGCGATCGTGAAAGAAGCAGTGCCGCCGGCTGCGCAGGGCGGGAGAACCGCACTGCGTGCCGTTTACCTTGACGTGCTGACATCGTGGAACATTTTCCAGGCCCATAGTTTTCTGATCCTCATTCTTGTCGTCTTCATTCTTTGAATTCTCTTCGCGCCGAAATCGTGGGTATCCCCCCTCCCCCCTCGATCTTTGGAATCTTGGAGTTAGCGGGAAATTCCCGGCAAAATCCGCAGGGCAAAGAAGTTAGATATCAAAATCCGTGAAACAAAGGAGTTACAGCCGGGCGGTTTGGTCTTGGCCAGACCGTGGCGGCAAGGATGATGATTTCCTTTTTGAAATTCTCAGTCAAGGTTGTACGTCACATAGGAGGGCTGTGGAAAAGTGAAGGCCTATGATCCGTTGCGTGTCATTTCCAATTGGAGATTCGGCACTTCCGACCTACAATAGTCTTCATGGAGATTTCTTTAGCGCCTGAGCTTGAGGCTAGGCTTGCCCGGATCGCTTCCGAAGCGGGGAAGGCCACGGACCAGGTCGTGCAGGAATTGGTCGCGGACTACGTGGACCACGAAGAATGGTTTAAGCGGGAAGTGCAGAAAGGGTTGGACTCTCTGGACAGCGGCAAGTTTGTATCGCATGAGGAAGTGGGGCGGCAAATCGAGCGCATCCTCCGATCCTGATGACGGTTCGCTGGTCTCCTGAAGCCGCAGCCGATTTCGCGGCGATTGTTGAATACATCCGCAAGCAGAATCCCTCCGCAGCCGAACGCGTCGCCCGGAAAATCTACGAAGGTGTGGCGGCGCTGGCATCGTTCCCGAATCAAGGACGCTCCGGAAGAATCAAGGGGACCCGTGAGTTGGTGTTCTCGCCTCTTCCCTATGTTGCTGTGTACCGAGTGAAGGACGAAAGCGGTGGAAATTGCGCGGCTGTTGCACGGGGCGCAGCGATGGCCGTGAAGGCCGCTCGTGGCGTGAATTCGGAACCAGCTTCTCAGCCGCGGTGTCAGAGATTGCAGGCACGGTACTGCTAGAATTTGGCCGACCTCGGCGATCAACGTGAACAGCCGCAGCACATTCCGCGTCGAACGCCCGACCCGACTGCGTGCCCTGCTCGAGCTTCTCTTCTCGGCCAATGTTGCATGTATGCTTGCCTTTGCTCTCGTGCTATATGCGTTCGGGGGAAGCGGTGGGTGGTCTGTTCATAGCGACGCTGAGTACTATTTCTTTCGGGGCATCGTAAGAGTCGCCGACGTCTTGCATCTAGGAGCGATCAATCCGGTCTCAACCGACGCCGTGGCTCGCGGGGCGCTGCCTATACAGTGGAACATTTTCGCGATCTCGAGCACGTTTCTGGCATCGGTGTGCGGCATAGCCGTTTCGGTTTTACTGGTCGTGAGAGCGGTGAACAGAGTTTCGCTTTATCGTGCGACCTTCAGGCATCTTGCCGGGATAACAGCGGTTTTTTCTCCTCCTGTGCTTTGCCTGCTGATATTGAGGCTCGCTTCTGAGGCCTATTCCGTAGATTTGTTTTTCAGGAAATTCTTCCTTGCAATATTTTTGGGTGAGCTGGTTGGTTTTGTTCTTTTGGCTTTTGTGGCGCAGCGGCGTCCTATTTCTGCCTGGACATCGGCGTCACTCCTAGTCGTTCACTTCGGATTTTGGTGTTGGGTTCCGGTTGCAACTATCCTGCGAACGGAAGCACGTGGAAGCGCGGCCTTGGCGGCTTACCTCTTTCATTTACTGATTTGGCTTGTTCCGTGCGTCAGCGCGTGGCTGATTTATGTGAGGCCGGGCGCTCGCGGCGCGCTTGCCTTTAACACGGGAAGCGGAGCCGGCAAGTGGACCGCGGTCGCAGGTTGCCTGGGGTTGGTGACGCTGTTCGGAATATGGTTCCCGGCGCGGGGCTATTCGCTTGCTCCACCGAAGGATCTTAAGACGGCTGTGATTAAGATGTCGCGCGGACCCTGCTACGGATCATGTCCTGCTTACACTATTACGATCCTCGGGGATG
>JBELAE010000528.1:0-2727 GCA_049509155.1 Candidatus Sulfotelmatobacter sp. | reverse complement strand
GATCTGGAACAACATCAGCGCCGCATGGAAGCCAAATACATTCGAGCGCAGCAAACCGAAACGCGATGGGAAGAATACCTCACCGCCGACGCCGATCTGCTGGTGGTGGGATTCGGCATTGTCTCTCGCATCCTGCGCTCGGCCGTGGATGAGGCGCGCAAGCAGGGAATTAAAGTTGGACTGTTCCGTCCCATCACGCTGTGGCCTTTCCCGTCACCCGAATTGGCGGCGGCCGCGGCCCGCACCGAGAGAGTGCTGGTGGTGGAATTGAGCAACGGGCAGATGGTCGAAGACGTGCGCCTCGCCTTGAACGGAAAGAAACCGGTGGAGTTCTACGGGCGCGTCGGCGGCAATGTCCCGTCGGTAGAGGAATTGCTAGGCAAGATTGACGAGCAAACGGCTGCACTGATTTGAGAGACGTGGGGATGAACATCATGGCAGAGAAAAGCGCGAGTCTGGCCGAAGTCGAGCTGAAAGAAGTCAAACTGAACGACGCCGAGCTAGCACAGATTAAGCCGATCTCCAACGACTATGAGATCGCGCACTCGAAGTCGTCAGTTTTCTATCCCAAGTACGAACGCAAGACCGACCTCAAACATCAGACGCACTATTGTCCCGGATGCGGCCACGGCGTCGCGCACAAGCTGATCGCCGAAGCGCTTGAGGACTTGGGCGTGCAGGACGAAACCATTCTGGTCAGCCCCGTCGGCTGCTCCGTGTTCGCTTATTACTACTTCGACGTGGGCAACGTGCAGGTGGCGCACGGACGCGCTCCGGCGGCGGCCACCGGCTTGAAGCGCGCCTGCCCCGACAAAATCGTGATTGCCTATCAGGGCGACGGCGATCTCGCGGCCATCGGCACGGCTGAAATAATCCACGCCGCCAATCGCGGCGAAAAGATCACAGTCTTCTTCGTGAACAACGCCATCTATGGCATGACCGGCGGCCAGATGGCTCCCACCACGCTGGTCGGGCAGCGCAGCACGACCTCGCCATGGGGACGCCGGCCAGTCAACGAAGGCTTCCCGCTGCACATGGCGGAAATGCTCGCCAGTCTCGAAGCCCCGGTTTATATCGAGCGCGTGGCCCTTTCTGACAACAAGAACATTATGAAAGCGCGGCGAGCGGTCCGGAAAGCGCTGGAGCTGCAGCGTGCCGGAGCCGGCTTCACCTTTGTCGAGATTCTCTCTCCGTGCCCCACCATCTGGGGCAAAGATCCGGTCGAGGCGCGCAAGTGGGTCGCGGAGAAAATGATTCCCGCGTTTCCGCTGAACGTGTTTCGTGATCGCCGAGTCGAGATTCCCACCAACAACGCGCCGCCACATAAAACGGTTGCCGAACTCGTCGAAGGAGAGAAAAAATCGGCCGTCGGCGCGCCGCTGCCCAAGCACCACCACCACTTTCAGCATCTGGACATCAAGATCGCCGGCTTCGGCGGTCAGGGTGTGCTGCTGTTAGGCCAGCTTCTGGCCGAGATGGGAATGCGCGAGGGACTGGAAGTGAGCTGGCTGCCTTCCTACGGACCGGAGATGCGTTCCGGCAGCGCTCACTGCCATGTTTGCCTGTCGAAGGAGCGAATCGGTTCGCCGGTGATTTCCCGCCCGCAAGTGCTGATCGCCATGAACGAGATTTCCCTGCGCAAATTTGCCCCGCAAGTGGCGCGCGATGGAATCATCATTTATGGCCGCGAGCAGCTTCCCGAAAATTTCAACGCTCCCCAAGCCCAGGTGGTGTGCGTCCCCGCATCGGACATTGCCGACAAGCTGGGATCCGCGAAAGTAGCCAACGTCGTAATGATGGGCGCACTGCTGGAAGAAACCGAATGCCTCTCGCCGGCGACCGCGCTCAACGTGCTCGAGGCCAAGGTAAAGAATCCCGCGCTTCTGGAACTCGACCGCAAAGCTCTCGATGCTGGCCGAGCCTACATCGACCACACCGTAGCCGTCGGCGCCCTCACGCAAGCGGATGGGTTCGCGCAATAGAAGCGAACGGCAGACCTCCGACCTCCGACCTCCGACCTCTGATCTTCAACTTCATCCCAGGGTTGGCTTTGCCGATAGCTGATAGCTGATAGCTGCCTTTGTGACTCAAATCACAGAAAACAGTGACACCAGGCATATCCCGCCAGCGCACAAGGTGAAAAGCTATAGCCGAGTGTGGGAGGTGTCCCATGACACTCGTTGAAGAAGGCGTTCTCCTTCGCGAGGAACTTCACCTCGCGACCGCTGTAAAGAATATCATGTTCGCAACCGATTTCTCCGCAACCTCAGAAGCCGCTCTGCCCTACGCCACATCGCTCTGTCGCCACTTCGGCAGCACTCTGCATGCGGTGCACGTGCTCTCCGATGCCAACGTTCTGATGATGACAGGAGGCGTGGACTATGTCGGCATCGGAACCATTTACGAAGAAGCACACACCGATGCGAAAGAAAAACTCGATGAGATGGTGGCGCGTTCCGCGGACATTCCGTCCCATATTTACATCCGTCACGGTCAGGTGTGGGCGAACCTCGCCGGCATCGTCGAAGAAAACAACGTCGGCCTGATTGTCATAGGCACGCACGGCCGAACCGGATTCGGAAAACTGCTGCTGGGTTCCGTGGCAGAAGACATTCTTCGCCACGCTCCTTGCCCGGTTCTCACCGTTGGACCGAACGTTACAGGGCGCGCGAAGTTACCCGCCTTCCGGGAGAGAGATCTCGCCCCGGCGGAGTTGGAAGTACACCA
>JBELAE010000527.1:0-2763 GCA_049509155.1 Candidatus Sulfotelmatobacter sp. | reverse complement strand
CCGAAGGCGTTGCCGTTTTTCTCGGAAGTCGTGGTGATGTTATGCACGAGATTGTTGAGCAGTTGTACCCCGCTGCCCGAGCCCGTCACCCAGATGCCGGCGGGAGTGGGGCTGGCGCTGCTGGTGGTGTAATTGCGGATTTCAAATCCGTTTACCGTGATGTAGCTCTGGTTGATGATGTTGATCAGGCCCTGAGTTCCGTTCACACTCAGGCCCGTGCCATCGATGGTCGCGGTCTGGCCGGGATAGCTTGCGAAGGTGATGGGATTCGACGCTGTCCCCGACGCGGGGAACGTTACCGATTCGTTGTATACGCCTGCCTCGACATAGACGGTGGCGCCAGCCGTTACCGTAGTCGCGGCGTGTTGTATGGTGAGCCAGGGCGCAGTGTAACTGCCGGAATTGCTGTTACTGCCGCTCTTCGAAACGTAGAAGGTGGATCCGGATTGAGCGAGGAGTGGGATCGAAGAGAGAGCGAGCAGGATCAAACAGAGCTTCCTGAGGGATGTCATGGCCAATCTCCTTTTCGGCGGCATGGAACAGGTTCGAAACAGGACGATGGTGGCGAAATACGGGTTGCGAGAGTCTTGAAGGCCCGACTTTGGCAAAGCTTAGGGCATTTACGGATGATTGTCAATGGTTATGAATGATTGCGAATGTAGCGAAAGCAACCTTTCGATTAATTGCTATCAGAAGGAAATTGGGAGAACGTCTTGAGGCCGCGTGCCCCTTCGTGAAGGCGCAAGGATCCTCCGACCACGCGGGGCATTCGCCTTGCGAATGCTCCGGCTCCGCTCAGCATTTTAAAGAGCCACTCACCGTTCGCGAGAGAATCCCTCGCGCGCCCTTGTCCGACCGGCCCATGTCCTCGCGGACAATGGACCTACCGCACGCTCCCGCACGCCGCACACAAATGTACTCCTGTAACTATCTTGTTTCCCTTTCTGGAACTAGGATGAGTGACATGCGAGTAACCCTCCCCCTACTCCGCATTCCTGCCGCGCGGGCGCCTATCCTGCGCTATGGCGTGGCTGTGCTCAGTACGGCGCTGGCCCTGATTCCCACCGTTCTGCTGGCCGACGTATCCGAAAGCCGCCTCGCCCTGTTCGGCGTGGCCGTCATGGTGAGCGCCTGGTACGGGGGTTGGAAGCCCGGAGTAGTAGCCACCGCATTCGCTCTTACCGTGAGCGCCTACTTCGCGCTCGCCGGGGAGCACACCCCGGACCAGCTGCGCACCGCCATTCTCCGCCTTTCGCTGTTCTTCTTTGTTGCCATGCTGATCTGCTGGCTCAACGCGGCCTTGCGCGCCGCTCAGGAGAACTTGCGCCGCTCCGAACTGAACTTCCGCTCGCTCGTGACCAACGCTCCTTACGGCGTTTGCCGCTGCGATTCCACCGGCAAGATTCTTGATGCCAATCCAGCGTTCCTCGAGCTACTAGGCCACACTTCCGGTGAACTGATCGGCCAGCACATTTTTGGCCTGTACGCCGACAACGATCAGTGGTTCGATCTCGCCGATTTTCTACGCTCGTCCGAGCCTTTCAAGGGGCTGGCTGCCGAATGGAAGCGCAAAGACGCCACCACGACCGTGGTCCGCATTTCTGGCCGCTCCGTGGCCAACGGCCCGGAGGGCGTGGTCTTCGAACTGTTCGCCGAAGACGTGACAGAACGCCGCGCCCTCGAGCAGCAGCTGCGCCAGTCGCAGAAAATGGAAGCCGTCGGCCGGCTCGCAGGCGGCATCGCCCACGACTTCAACAATCTTCTGATGGTGATTTCCGGCTACTCGGAATTCCTGCTGGAACGCCTCGGCGCGGAGCCGCACCTGCGCGGTCCGGCCCAGGAAATCGCCAGCGCCGCAGAACGCGCCTCGTCGCTGACCCGCCAGCTCCTGGCCTTCAGCCGCAAGCAGATGCTGGCTCCCAGAATCGTAAACCTGAACGACGTGGCCACGGAAAACTCAAAAATGCTGACCCGCATGATCGGCGAGGATATCGACCTGGTGTTAGTCCCCAGCCCGAATCTCTGGCCGGTCCGCGCCGATGCCGGACAGATCGAGCAGGTCATCATGAACCTCGCCGTCAACGCCCGCGACGCCATGCCCTCCGGGGGCAAGCTTACCGTCGAGACCTCCAACGTCTCGTTCGACGAAGACTACGCCCGCTTTCATGCGCCTCTGCGGCCGGGCGACTACGTCATGATCGCCATCAGCGACACCGGCGCCGGCATGGATTCGGACACGCAGTCGCACATCTTCGAACCTTTCTTCACTACCAAGGGAACCAAAGGCACTGGCCTGGGCCTATCCACCGTCTACGGCATCATCAAGCAGAGTGGCGGATACATCTGGGTTTACAGCGAGGTCGGGCGTGGAACCACGTTCAAGATCTACCTGCCGCGCGTGGCCTCGACCGGCGAAACTGCAGCGCAGCTCGCCGCTTCCGGAGTTCTCGATAACGACGTGCGAAATAATGTTGTCGAGCCCGGCAGCGAAACCATCCTGCTGGTCGAAGATGAGGCCAACCTGCGGTACCTCGCGCGCCAGTATCTGGAAAAGCAGGGTTACAAAGTGATCGAGGCCGCCGACGGCGCGGTCGCCATGCAGATTGCCGTCGCCCACGAAAAAGTCATTCACCTGCTGCTCACCGACGTCATCATGCCGGGCATGAACGGCCGCGAGCTGGCCCAGCGCATTTCAGAGATTCGCCCCAACGTGAAAATCCTCTACATGTCCGGCTACACCGAAAACGTGATCGGACACAACGG
>JBELAE010000526.1:0-2888 GCA_049509155.1 Candidatus Sulfotelmatobacter sp. | reverse complement strand
CCAGCCGGAAAATGGGCGTCACCATCCAGTTCGAAAGTCATCGGGTGGAACTTGCCGGCATTTACGAGATGGAGCACGATCCCGATGTCCTCGAGTTTTACGATCAACCCATTCAGATCAAACTGGACTACGAAAGTACTGGTGGAAAGCACCTGGGTGTTCTCCATACGCCCGACTTCTTCGTGATGCGCACGACCGCCGCCGGTTGGGAGGAATGGAAAACCGAAGAGGAACTCCTGCACCTTGCGGAGCGCAGCCCAAACAGGTATCTCGCCGCCGAAGACGGTCATTGGCGCTGCCCGCCGGGCGAAGCATACGCCAGAGATTTCGGATTCTATTACCGTGTCCGTTCCTCCAGTGAGATCAACTGGGTGTACCAGCGCAATATCCAGTTTTTGGAAGACTACCTTCGGTGCGACCGGCCAATACGGCCCGAAGCCCAGAATCACGTGTGTGCGCTGGTTGCCGCCAGCCCGGGTATCCGACTGAGCGAGATCTTTCAGGAAACGGCGGGCGTCGCGACGCGCGACGATCTCTTTGCGATGGTCGCCATGGGAACTTTCGATATCGATCTCTCCGCGGTTCCGCTCACAGAACCCGACAAGGTTCAGATCCGCCTAACCCAACCTAAAGACGAATGCGTGTCCGCGTCGAATGGTTCCGGACCGAATGCGGATCCTGGCGCGGCAGTTAAAGGGCTCCTGCCGCAAATGGGTCCGGCACAAGTGGCGGAGGCGAATCGCCGGCTACGGCTGATCCAAGCTTATGAAGCAAACCTGCCACTGGAGGACGGTGTTTCGAAGCGAACCGTCCGGCACTGGCTGCACCGATACCAGCAGGCAGAGGCGATGCAGGGTGATGGCTATCTCGGTCTTCTGCCCCGCTTCCATGATTGCGGAAACCGGAACCGCAAACTTCCGGAGAAGACCGAGGCGCTGATGATGAACATCATCGGAAAGGACTACGAGACCCTCAAGCAGAAACGGAGGTTTCCTGTGTATGGGGCGTTGATCCGCGCTTGCGAGGCCGAGGGTACTGTGGCGCCAAGCTACAAGACTTTCTCTTTGGCGATCAACCGGCGTTTACAATCGGAGGTCGTTCTCAACCGGCGCGGTCGCCGTGCCGCATATCAGCTGCAGGCGCCTTACTTGGAACTGTGCCACACAACCCCACGCCATGGTGACCGGCCCTTTCACATCTGCCATATCGATCACACCGAACTCGACGTGGAAGTCGTTTGCTCCAGCACGGGGCGAAACCTTGGCCGTCCATGGCTGACAATATTCATGGATGCATTCTCCAGGCGATTCCTGGCCTTCTTCCTGTCCTTCGACCCGCCGTCCTATCGATCCTGCATGATGGTCTTGCGGGAGTGCGTTCGGCGGCACGGACGCCTTCCGCAAATCCTGGTCCTCGACGGTGGAAAGGAGTTTGACAGCGTCTATTTCGAGACGCTGCTGGCACGCTACGAATGCACCAAGAAGACCCGGCCTCCGGCCAAGCCACGGTTTGGATCTGTTTGTGAGCGGCTTTTTGGAACCAGCACACAACTGATTTACAGCCTGGCGGGAAATACGCAGATCACCAAAAACGTGCGTCAGGTAACCACCAGCGTCGACCCGAAGAATCACGCCATCTGGACTCTGGAGTCGCTTCACCGTCGCCTGTGCGAGTGGGCCTACGAGTTTTATGAGACCACGATGCACCCGGCCCTTGGCCAATCTCCCCGGGATTGTTTCGAACTCGGATTGGAGCGCTCTGGGAATCGCCATCACCGTAACATCTCGTACGACGACGAATTCCGCATGATGACCTTGCCAACCACCGCCAGAGGAGTCGCTTTGGTCGACTCCGGGAAGGGCGTCAAGATTAATCACCTGCACTACTGGTCTACCGCTTTCCGCGACCCAGCCATCGAGCGGACCAAAGTGCCCGTCCGCTACGACCCGTATGACGCGGGCACCGCCTATGCCTACGTGGGGAATCACTGGATTAGTTGCTATGCCGAACACTTCTCGTCGTTTCGCGGGCGTTCGGAGAGAGAGATGATGGTTGCCGCCGCCGAACTGCGTAAGCGATCGCAGGACCATTCCCGGGAATTCAAAGTGACGGCTAGACGGCTGGCCGACTTTGTCGCTTCGGCTGAGGCGGAGGAGTCGCTTCTGACTCAACGTCTGCAGGATGCGGCGGCCCGGAGAATCCGCCAGGTTGACGGCGCTCCCAGCGACCAGCCTGAGCAAACCCTGACATCTCCATCGCAATCGGAGCCTGACGCGACGAATTCAACACCGGCAATCGAACCTTGCGCCGTACAACAGCCTGAACTGTATGAGGAGTACTGAATCGTGCCCGACCACGCATTCCCTCAAGATCTGCTGGGCCAACCGCCGGAAGCGCGGCTCGGCTACTTCAAGTCTTTCACGATTGCGCACCCAAAACTGAAGGAAGCCGATGCCGTTCTGAAACAAGCTATTCAGGAACCTGCCGGTTGGTCGCTCATCTTCGTGTACGGTCCGACCGGCGTAGGGAAGACGACCTTGCGACGGCGAGTGGAAAAGCACCTGAAGGAATCCATGATGGAGGCCCTTCGTCAGAATCCCGGGCTCGTCCCCGTGGCGAGCATGGAAGCGGCGGCCCCGGATTCCAGCCAGTTCAGTTGGAAGGACTACTACCGGCGGGCCCTGCTCGCGCTCGACGAACCGCTCGTCGACCGGAAGCTGACATGCCATGTCCGCAGTTCCTTCCACGACGGCCGCAACTCCTTCGGCCGAGCTCTCACCGACCCGCGTGCGGCGGGGCTTGAGATCCGCCTGGCTCTGGAGAGCGCGTTGATTCACCGCCGGCCAGCGGCATTCTTCATCGACGAGGCCCAGCACCTGGCGAAGATG
>JBELAE010000525.1:0-2899 GCA_049509155.1 Candidatus Sulfotelmatobacter sp. | reverse complement strand
CCATTACTCCCCAAGGCCGTAATCGCCGCATCAAAAGTTCGGACTTCCTTCTGTGCTCGTTCCCGCTCGTGCTTCAATTGCTGGACTATTTCAGACACGTTCCCCACCGCCGGCGCAGGTGACGGTTTAATCTCGGCTTCTGCTTGCGGCTGATCCTGCTTCGGAATATCTTGAGGCTTCTTGATCGCCAGCTGCTCCGTCATCTCTAACCTCTCTTTGTCGGCGCCGCCGCTTGCCGGCCCCCAAACTTTTCCTGTCGAAGATACGTCAGCGAAAAGTCCCCAATATGCTCGGCGATCCGGTCCACCTGCGCTGGCGTCATCTCTAACTCCGGCCAAAGTCGCATCAGTAGAGGACCCGCCAGAATGTAGACCAGAATCTGTCCCATGATGCTGTTTACACAGAGCCGGGTCGTCTCATTCTTAGGAGGCAAATCGATGATCCTCCCAACCAATTCGAGTAGTCGCTGGTAAATCGGCCGCGTGACTTCATTGACGATTCGGGACAGCGCTGGCGTGGGCTGCACAAGTTCGTGCATCATGATTCGAGAGTGCAAGTCCTGCAAGTCGGGTCTGGTCACGCTCTGCAGGCGGGCTCCAATGACCGCCCGCAAGATGTCCTCCGCAGGCGCATTCTGATCAAGTGCACTGTTGATTGCATTCACTCGGGCCGTCTGCACCAATTGCTTTAACACCTCGGTATACAAACCTAATTTGCCACCGAAGTGATAGTTGACCGCTGCGATATTCGCGCCCGAGCGCTTCACGATTTCCCGCACTGTGGTCGCGTGATAGCCGCGCTCGGCGAAGACGTGCCCGGCAGCTTCCACCAGTTTCTCCCGCGTTGAAGAAGCAGCCCTGGGCGCGGACACCCGATGCGTTTGCCTTCGACTTTGTTGCGACAGCAGCATGAAACAACAGTCTTAAACGACAGTCTTAAACGTAAGTTTGAATCTCACCGAGGTCATTCTGTCAGACTCGTGATCCCGAAAGATGTTCACTGTTGCACATAATCGTGAGAAACCGCGGGGGGATTCGATGAACCTGCCGGTTGCCTAATCCGCGAATCAAAAGGAGGATCTTGACAATCGATAGTCGAATATCTACCATCGCTGCAGATTGAGGGTAGAATGTCTTCTATGGCGAAGCAGCCGCAACAACGGGTCGGGATCCTCCAGGGAACACTGGACATGCTCATCCTGAGGACGCTTCTCTACGGGCCCGCTCACGGACACCAGATCGGAAAGCACATTCAACGGACCACCAATGAATTCTTGCAGATGCAGCACGGCTCACTCTATCCCGCCCTGCATCGCCTCGAGAAGAGAGGATGGGTTGTCACGAAATGGGAGGCAGCGCCCGATCGCAATCGGGAATTCAAGTATTACCGGCTTACGGATAAAGGCAGAAAACAACTGGTGGTCGAAGAATCGCAGTGGAAGAGGATGGCCGAAGCTGTAGCGCGCGTGCTGTGGCCCGCAGCCGAGGAGAACTGAACATGAACTGGTGGCAGATCAAGAAGAGAAATGCGGACCTCGATCGCGAACTCCGTTCCGACCTGGAGCAGGAAGAAGAAGAGCAGCAAGAAGCTGGCATCTCGAAAGAAGATGCCCACTACGCCGCCTTGCGCGCGTTCGGCAATCCTACTCTGATTCGTGAACAGACTCTCGCCGTCTGGTCCTGCAACTGGCTTGAATCCCTCGCGCGCGATCTGCGCTTCAGTCTGCGCACACTTCGTCGCACTCCCGGCTTTACTGTCATCGCCATCCTGGTAATGGCACTGGGCATTGGCGCCAACGTCGCCCTGTTCACGGTCGTGCGCGGCGTTTTGCTCAAGCCCTTGCCGTTCGAAGATCCGGATCGCCTGGTCATGCTTTACGAGTCGGGCCTTCTTGAAAACGAAACGGCAGCTTACAACGTGGTTTCCGGCGGCATGTACGCGGAGTGGAAGAACCAGAATCGCAGCTATAGCAGTCTCGCGCTGGCGAAGGGCATCCGAGTCGGGCTCTCCGGCTCCGGCGGGCAATTACCGGAGAAGCTGACGAGTGCGTTGTTTTCCTGGAATACGCTCCGCACCCTGGGCGTGCAGCCCGCACTGGGCCGCGATTTTACCGAGGCCGATGACAACCCGGCAGCCGGCGGCACGGTGTTGCTCAGCTGGGGCCTGTGGAAGCGCCGCTTCGGCGGTGACCCCGGCATTCTGAATCAGACGATCTTCCTCGACACTCAACCCTACACCGTGATCGGCGTGATGCCCGCCTGGTTCGATTTTCCCGACTCGTCCACCCAGCTATGGACGCCGGTTTACCATGACAAACCCAAAGACGAGATGACCTCGTTCAGCGATCACAAGTTTCGCGTCGTCGGGCGCCTGAAGCCAGGAGTCAGCCCGTCTCAGGGCGTGGCCGATCTGAGCATCATTTCCCAGCGCGTCCACAATGAGCACCTCAACGACCCATTCGTATTTCGCAGCGCCAACAGCCGTCCACTGCTGGAGCACATCGTGGGCGAAATCAAAAAGCCGCTCTATATGCTCCTGGGGGCCACCTGCTGCCTGCTGCTGATCGCTTGCCTCAATGTGGCCAATCTGCTGGTAGCGCGCGCGGCGGCCCGGCGCAAAGAGCTGGCCATTCGCACCGCACTGGGCGGCAGCTGGCTGCGCCTGATCGGCGAGCGCCTGATGGAGTGCCTGCTGCTTTCAGCCTCCGGCGGCGCGCTGGGACTTTTGCTCGCCTTCGCCGCGCTTCAGTGGCTGATGCGAACTCGCCCGGACATGAGCCGCATCCAATCCATCCACATCGACGCCATGGTGGCGGTGTTTACGGTCGGGATTATCGTAATATGCGCGCTGTTTTCCGGACTCATTGCTGCCTTCAGCACCAGCGACAAGCGCATTCTCG
>JBELAE010000524.1:0-2913 GCA_049509155.1 Candidatus Sulfotelmatobacter sp. | reverse complement strand
CCGCCCACCGAGTCGGTGGTGGTCGAGCAGAAAGGATGCATGTATCAACCGCATGTGCTGGCGGTGCGCGCCAACCAGACGCTGCAACTTGTGAACGACGATGCGACTTCGCACAACATTCATCCCGTGCCCACGAACAATCGCGAGTGGAACAAAGCGGAGCCGCCGAACTCAAAGCTGGAGGATTCGTTCGCGCGGGAGGAGATTGCAATTCCTGTGAAGTGCAACGTGCATCCCTGGATGCGCGGCTATATTGCGGTGTTCAAACATCCGTATTTCGCGGTCACGGGAAAAGACGGAGGCTTCGACCTGAGCAACCTGCCTCCCGGCACCTACACCATCAAGGCGTGGCACGAGAAGCTGGGCACTTCGACCCAGACGGTGACCATCGGTGCGAACGAGACTAAAGAGATCAACTTCGTGTTCAAGGGAATGTGAAGCGCTACTTCGCTCCCTTGAAGCCTTTGCGGCGTTGTTCGCTGTAGCGGTGCAGCGCGTCGAGGACGATGGGATACGCCTCACCGGCAGGACGTATCTCATCAACCTCGACCGCCTTGCCTTCGAGTTGCTTGTAATCCTGAAAAAACCTGCGCAGCATGAGCAGCCGGTGGGGCGGCATCTCAGCCGCTTCGCGATAAGAATTGAACTCAGGATCTTCGGTCGCGACGGCGATGATTTTGTGGTCCTGCTTGCCCGCGTCGATCATGGTCATCAGGCCGATCGTGCGGGCGTGGATGATGGTCAGCGGAACCACCGTTTCCTGGCAGAGCACGAGGACATCGAGCGGGTCGTCGTCCTCGGCCAGCGTCTGCGGAATGAAACCGTAGTTCGCGGGATAGTAGACGGCCGAATAGAGAATGCGGTCGAGCCGAATCAGGCCGCTGGACTTGTCGAGTTCGTACTTCACACTCGAGCCAAAAGGAATTTCAACCACGCAGTCGAATTCGTGGGGAAGTTTGTCGCCGGGAGTGACGTCGTGCCAGGGATGGATCATAGGATTTACTACGACTTCTTCATTCTAGCGGACGCGGGTCAATCGGGCGGGTTCGGCGCAAGCCGGCGCTGTTCGTTCGTTTCTCGCGCGGAAAGAGCGCACAGCCCGATCACAACAACAGAGGAGCGGATTTTGCGTCCAGCGATTTTGCGATTTCCTCGGCCATAACAGACAGCGCGTGGGACGAGGCTGGATCATCTTGGTTGGCGAGAAAGACGACGGCCATGTGCAACTCCGGGAAAGTCATGCACATGCTTACGAAACCGGGTAGATTCCCCTCCTGCCAGATGCGACGATACGATCCGGAACGCAGCATCTGCCAATTGAGGCCGACCGAGAAGTTGTTAGTGAGAATGAAGCGGGGCTCATGCGAGAGTTTCACGGCCGGGTCCTCTTCGGCGAGTTCCCAACCAGCATATTTCAAAAGGTCGGCGACGGTGGATTTCAACCCTCCCGCGCCCAATAGCAGGTCTGGCGGGCCTGGAACGTTCGCGCCATTCTCGTCATAGCCTTTTGCGAGCCTGCTTTCCTGCGACACGCTCAGAGATATGGTGGTGTCCACCATGCCCAGTGGAATCGCAATTTTCTGCTTCATGATTTCTTCATAGGGCATGGCATACACGCGTTCGAGGACAATGCTGAGGAGCACGGCCGCGGTGTTGGAGTAGCTGAATTTCTCGCCCGGAACCGACTTGAGTTCCACCTTATGCAGGTCTGCAAGAAAGTCTTTGCGGGTGTAATGATTCAGCATCTCGCGTGTTGCCGGAGATACAGGAGCGGTGAATGGAGGCCGGTTTTCCGGGATGTCCGGCAAATTGAAGGGCAGGCCGGAATTGTGATTCACAAGCTGGCCAAGTTGAATGAAATGTCCCTGAAATTCCAGGTTCGGATAATCGCCGTTCAGGTACTTTCGTACGTCGTCATCGAATTTTACTTTTTTCTCGATCACAGCCTGCGCCAGGAGTGTTCCTGTAAAGGTCTTGGTGATGGACGCAATTTGGTACAGAGTATTGGCTGAGGTAGGATTCTTTTTTCCTTTTTCGATGGTGCCGTAGTTGTAGGTGTAAGCTTTTCCATCTTTGAGCACGCCAATCGATAGCCCAACCGATTGGGGCGCGCTCTTTAAGAACTTGTCCGCGCTCCGGGAGACGATTGAGGCGACATCCTCAGACGGCTGCGTCGGTTGAACCTGGATCTGTTCTGCAGAGACGGTCGCGAGCGATACGACGACGGACACAAAAGCCTTGGAAAGACAGTTCAGGAACATTCTTCGCCTTCAACAATGAATCAGGAATGGATATCGATGGAAGCGCTGTTTAGACGGGAGGCGTCGCGAACTGTTAGCGCGGACGGGATTCTCTTGCTGGCCGGCGCTTACTGGAAGCCGACCCATCTAGACTCAATGGAGCGACTTCCTCGAAGCGCGAGCCCAACGGAATTCAGTTCACATTCACGCCAGCTCCGAAATCGCTACGTTGTGCGGAGGCGCATCTAGCCTTTCTTGGCAGTGATCATGCAGTAGTTCATCGGCCCCAGTGGCGCGCTGACGAGCGGTAGCAGCACCGGTGCCAGCACGTTGTTCCAACGAGCGCGGGTCATCTTCCGATCGCCGAAGATCACATCCGTCAGCAGGAACCTCAGTGTGACCCACGGAACGTGCGCCACCGAAAGCACCACACGCATCTGCAAATGCTCAACGGTGATGTCGGTGAAGCCAAGCTGTCGCAGCCGCGCCGTGAATCGATCAAGCTGCGCCAACTCCTCGATGACCCAGCACTCGCATAGCGTGCGATAAATGCGCTGCTGCAGTGCGCTGCCGAACGGGCCGGTTGAAAGAAAGCCGTCCGCAACAACCAGCCGTCCGCCGGGCCGCAGCAGGCGATACGCCTCCGTCAGCAGAGCGCATTTGTCCGCACCAT
>JBELAE010000523.1:0-2916 GCA_049509155.1 Candidatus Sulfotelmatobacter sp. | reverse complement strand
CAGCGTTTCTGTTGGAGCCGTGCTCTTTCTGCGGCGCGCTCGCCGACTCCTTCGCGACCTTCGCCCAGAAGGCTTTTGTTGTAATCTTAATTTTCGGCAGAAGTAACCGAAACCCATGCCCACTCTCATCCCGCAGCCCACCCGCATAACCGCCGCCGGCAACAAGCCCAAACTCATCGACGAATACATCGGCCGCGTCAACACCCAGACCTCAGCCGCCAGCGTCGCCCACATGCGCAGTCCGCAAGGCTGGATCGAGCCCGGCCAGACTCCCGAGTTCGACGAGTTCACGATCGTCCTGAAGGGATTGCTGCGGGTTGAGCACAAAACCGCGAATGGAACCGTCAGTTCGCTCGAGGTCCCTGCCGGACAAGCCGTCATCGCCCACGCCGGCGAGTGGGTGCGCTACTCCACCCCACAAGAAGGCGGCGCCGAATACGTCGCCGTCTGCCTCCCCGCGTTCTCCATGGAAACCGTGCACCGGGACGTGTGAGCCCGGTCATCTCCTGAGGTTTGTCATTCCGAGAAGCGCAGCGACGAGGAACCTGCTTTTCGCCTGTGCTACCCAGCGTGTCGAGGACTTCCCATTTCTGTCCGGGAAGGGCACGACTTCCAGTTCGTGCCACTACGCTGGCTTCTGAGGAATATGGCTTTAGCTACTGAGGCTCGCTGTCAAGACGTTCCGCAGCGGCTTAAATCAGCTCGGGTCACCGAATCCGGCACGAGTGGAACGTGCCTCCCCGCTGCGCCAGCGCGATCTTCGGAGTGCCCTGAGCGAAAAAAGAACGGAATCCCCACGATCCGTGGTTTAGCTAATAGCCAAGAGCTAACAGCCAAAAGCTCCTACTCCCACTCAATCGTCCCCGGCGGCTTCGACGTCACGTCATACACCACCCGGTTCACGCCCTTCACTTCATTCACGATCCGTGTCGAGATCGTCTTCAGCACTTCATGCGGCAGCGGAACCCAATCGGCCGTCATGCCGTCCTCGGAACTGACCGCCCGGATCGCGCAGGTGTAAGCGTAAGTCCGCATGTCTCCCATCACTCCGACCGACATCACCGGAAGCAGCACGGCAAACGACTGCCAGATTTTCGTATACAGCCCGGCTTCTTTAATTTCGCTGACCACAATGTCATCGCACTCGCGCAGCAGCGCCAAGCGTTCCGGCGTGACTTCACCCAGCACGCGCACTGCGAGTCCGGGCCCGGGGAACGGCTGCCGATGCAGGATTTCGTCTGGTATGCCGAGGTCGCGCCCGATCTTTCGCACTTCATCTTTGAACAGATCCTTCAGCGGCTCAATCAGCTTGAGCTTCATCTTCGCCGGCAGTCCACCGACATTGTGATGCGACTTGATGACCTGCGACGGCCCGCGCACCGACCGTGACTCAATCACGTCAGGATAAAGCGTTCCCTGCACCAGCCACTTGACCTTGCCTTCGGTCTTTTCGATGCGCCGGGCTTCTTTCTCAAACACTTTGATGAATTCATTCCCGATAATCTTGCGTTTTTTCTCGGGATCGCTCACGCCTTTCAGTTTTCCGAGAAAACGCGAGGTCGCATCCACGGCGTCAAGGCGCAAGTTAAGTTTTTCACGCAGCGCCTTCTGTACCTTCTCGAATTCGTTCTTGCGCAGCACGCCGTTATTCACGAACACGCAGGTCAGCCGTGACTTCCCCTTGGCATCGCGCAGCGCGCGGTCGACCAACACAGCCGCAACGGAAGAGTCTACCCCGCCCGACAGCGCACAAATTGCGCGTCCCGTGCCAACTTGCTGCTTCACCTGTTCGACGGTCGATTCGATGAAGCGCTGCGGAGTCCACGTCGGCTTCGCGCCGCAAATCTGAAAGATGAAGTTTTTCAGGATCTGGGTGCCCTGCGGCGTATGGTGCACTTCCGGATGAAACTGCACCGCATACCACCTCTTCGCAGTGTTCTGAATTCCAGCCACGGCGTAGTGCGTCTTCGCCATCAGTTCGAAACCCGGAGGCAGTTCGAGCGCTTCGTCGCCGTGCGACATCCAGACCGCAAGTTTCTTGGCCAGTCCCTGAAATAAAAGCGAATCGGAAACAATGTCGATTTCCGCATGCCCATATTCACGCTTGTCGGCGGGGCGCACCTTGCCGCCCAGCGTGTGCACCATGAACTGCAGTCCATAGCAGATGCCCAGCACAGGCAGTCCCAGCTCAAACACCCGCGCGTCAGCGGGCGGCGCGTCTTTGTCATACACCGACCACGGCGCGCCCGAAAGCACGATGCCCACAGGCGCGTAGCTCTTCACCTCATCAAGCTTGGCCGTGCACGGCAGCACGACAGAGAAAACATTCTGTTCGCGAATGCGTCGCGCGATGAGCTGGGTATACTGCGCGCCAAAGTCTAGGATTACGATGCTCTGGCCGATAGAAGAGAGGATGTGCGGGGATTGGGTTTCCACAAATGAGTTTCTCAAATTCAGGGAGGCACTGTAAAGGGAAAGCCCGTAACCAGCTATGTCTCGACGGCGAGATTCGGCAAATCACTCAGTATCGGTTCGTCGCGGTCGATGGTGGTCTGCACCGGCGGCGTGGACTTAGGTTGCCGCGGCAACTGTATTAGCAACTCCTCCGGCATTTCCGCGATGCAGACATATCCCGCCAGGCGCGCCATGTAGAGCCAATCGGCCAGCGCGAAATAAACCAGGGTAACAACAATCTCAACCGCCACCACCAATCGTAACGGCACAATCGCGGCAAAGCCCAGCGGCATGGTAGCGACCGTGGTCGCTGCGACAAACAAGACCAGATGCGCGAGTCCGGTCCACGTGCTGACCGCGAATACTGCCCCGGTTCGTTCGCGACAGAAGTCCATTGCGGCGGTGAGCGCACCCACCGCATCCTCGTCATCACGCACAGCAAACATGGCTGCCAGCGACAAC
>JBELAE010000522.1:0-2919 GCA_049509155.1 Candidatus Sulfotelmatobacter sp. | reverse complement strand
CCAAGAAATATCCCGTGAAGTTCCTCATCCACGGCGGGCCGCAGGGAGCTTGGGGAGATGACTGGAGCTATCGCTGGAATGCCGAGCTGTTCGCGGCGCCAACTCCTTCGACGCCCAGCGGATACGTGGTCATCATGATCAACTTCCACGGCTCGACCGGATACGGGCAGAAGTTTATTGACGCCATCAACGGCGACTGGGGCGGCGCTCCGTTTGAAGATCTGATGAAGGGACTCGACTACGCGGAGCAGACCTACCCGTTCATCGACAAGAGCCGCGAGTGCGCGCTCGGCGCCAGCTATGGCGGATACATGATTAACTGGATCCTCGGCCACACCGACCGCTTCAAGTGCCTGGTGTCGCACGACGGTATGTTCAACGCCGAGTCGGCCTGGGGCTCGACCGAAGAACTCTGGTTCAACGACTGGGAGTTCAAAGGCACTCCCTACGACAATCGCGCGAGTTATGAGAAGTGGTCGCCGCACCAGTACGCCAAGAATTTCAAGACGCCGACGCTGGTGATTCATGGCCAGCGCGACTACCGCCTCGACGTAAGCGAGGGCTTGCAGCTTTTCACCACGCTGCAGATGGAAGGCGTCCCCTCAAAGATGCTGTATTTCCCCGATGAAGGCCACTGGGTGCTGAAGCCGCAGAATTCGCAGCTCTGGTACAAGACGGTGAACGACTGGGTGGATCTTTGGACAAAAGATCAGGGGATCGGGAAGTGACGGCAGCGCGCCGCGATTGAAGCGTCGCGATAAAAAAGTCAGGGTTTCGGCATGTGCCGGAAGCCTTGCGTCATCACCATTGCGATGAGCATCTGCGACCCGTTGTAGCCCACGTGGACCAGGAAGCTGGCCCCCACCGAACGAGTGACGGCGCGCACAATGCCGCACACCACGCCGACCACCAGAATCACCAGCATCGCGCCCCACGCCCAGCCATATTGCGGCAAGTGCATCAGAGCAAACGGCAGCGCGGTCAGAAAGATTCCCCAGGCTGCTCCCAGACGCCGCGCCACCACGGGATAAAAGAAACCGCGGAAGAACAGTTCCTCCATCAGCGGCCCCACGCTGACGGCGATGATGGCGAGCAGGTAGGCGTCACGCGGGCGGTCGAAAAGATGTTCGAAAGGTGTGTCCTTCGGCATAGGCAAGATGCTCTGCAGCAGGCCGAGGCCCAGCAGCATCGCGGCTCCCAGCGCCAGCAGTTGCCATTGCGAGCGCGGCCAGTTCCATCGGATGGCCTGCCAGAACGGCGCATGATATTTGCCCTCGACCAGCATGACCATACACGCGGCCACCGCGATATAGATGAGAAACTGCGACACCAGCAGGATGATGGGCTTCTGCACCACATCAGTGAAAGACGAGTGCGGATAAAACAGCCAAAGCGCCCCAAAAATCACTAGCACCTGGAGAACCAGCATGGCCACAATCGTCACTCCGGCGATTAATAGCACGTCCCAGCCGCTCCACACGGGATTCTCCACGGGCGGGGGCACGGTCGGGACGGGGGCGACGATCGCTGCAGCGTCGGGGCCGAACGCAAACGAATCGGTCGCATTCAGCACCGGCGACTCGGTGCTCAGCGGCGGCTGCGGCTCAAACTGCGGATTTTCGGAGGATGACGAATCAGAAGATGACAAAGGAAATTCCTTCAACTGAGAACTGGTAACGGAGAACCGACAACTGTTTTCCCAAAATACCCTGCCAGTGCCTGTCCCGTATACGACTTCTTCACTCGCGCAACGGTTTCCGGCGTGCCCTGCGCGACGATGCGTCCGCCTTCTTCGCCGCCTTCGGGGCCGAGATCGATAATCCAGTCGGCGTTGCGGATCACGTCCAGATTGTGTTCGATGATGATGATCGAGTTGCCCAGGTCGGTCAACCGGTGCAGCACGTCGAGCAGTTTCTTCACGTCGTCGAAGTGCAGGCCGGTGGTTGGCTCATCGAGCAGGTAAAGCGTCTTGCCGGTCTGCCGCTTGCTCAACTCGCGCGCCAGCTTGATGCGCTGCGCCTCTCCGCCGGAAAGCGTTACCGCTGACTGGCCCAGATGAATATATCCCAGGCCGACGTCGACCAGCGTCTGCAGTTTTTGCCTCACCTGCGGAATGTTTTCGAGAATCGGCAGAGCATCGGACACCGGCATCTCCAGCAGGTCGGCAATCGAGTAGCCGTTGTATTTGACCGCAAGAGTTTCCGAGTTGTAGCGCCGTCCCCCGCAGACTTCGCACAGCACGTACACGTCGGGTAGAAAATTCATTTCGATGCGGCGCTGGCCCTCGCCCTGGCAGGCTTCGCAGCGGCCGCCGGAGACGTTGAAAGAAAATCGTCCAGCCTTGTAGCCGCGCTCGCGCGATTCCGGCAGCATGGCGTAGAAGTCGCGCATCTGAGTGAACATCCCGGTATAGGTTGCGGGATTCGAACGCGGCGTGCGGCCGATGGGCGACTGATCGATGCGAATGACTTTGTCGATATTCTCCGCGCCGGAAATTGCTTTGTGCTCGCCCGATTTTTCGCGCGAGCGGTAAAGCTGCCGAGCCAGCGCACGATACAGAATGTCATTGACCAGCGTCGATTTGCCCGAGCCGGAAACGCCCGTCACCACGGTCATCACGCCCAGGGGAAAAGTTACATCCAGATTCTTAAGATTATTTTCTTTCGCACCCAGAATCGTCAGCGCCGTGCCATTCGCATGCCGCCGCTCCGGCCGCATCGCAATCGACGTTCGCCCCGAGATATACGCTCCGGTCAGCGAATTCGGTTCGCGCATGATTTCTTCCGGCGTGCCATGCGCCACCAGGCTGCCGCCATGCCGTCCCGCGCCCGGCCCGAGGTCGACAACATAATCCGCGCGGCGGATGGTCTCTTCATCGTGCTCGACCACTAGCACGGTGTTGCCCAGGTCGCGCAGATT
>JBELAE010000521.1:0-2960 GCA_049509155.1 Candidatus Sulfotelmatobacter sp. | reverse complement strand
GTCAACCGCAACCAGCTTTTCCATAACAATGGGGACGGCACCTTCACCGACGTGACGGAGAAGGCAGGAGTCGGTGGCTTCGTCCCCAAGCTCGGCAAAGCGTGGTCGGTAGCGGCGGGATGGTTCGATTACAACAACGACGGACTGCTTGACCTCTTTGTGGTGAACTACCTCAATTACAGCATCAAGACTGCCACTCCCTGCGTTCAGCAAGGGCTTCCGGCGTACTGCTCGCCGGTTGATTTCCTCGGAACTCCGAATATTCTTTATCGCAACAATGGCGACGGCACCTTCACCGACGTATCGGAACAATCCAATATTTCGAAGTATGTTGGCAAAGGGATGGGTCTGGCGTTTGCCGACTATGACAACGACGGATTTACCGACATCTTCGTTTCCAACGATACGTTCGAGAATTATCTTCTTCACAACAACGGAGATGGAACCTTTACCAATGTCGCGCTGCTCGCCGGGGTCGCATACAACACTTTCGGCAAAGCCATCGCCGGCATGGGAGCGGATTTCCGCGATATTGACAACGATGGGAAGCCGGACATCTTTGAAACGGCGATGTTCGGGGAAGGCTTCCCCCTCTACAGGAATTTAGGGGATGGTCAATTTCAGGATGTCAGCGCTGCGGCCGGACTAAGCGCACTGACCAGTCGCTCAACCGCCTGGGGAGTGGGCATTTTCGATTTCGACAATGACGGGAACAAAGACCTGTTCACGGCCAACGCCGATATTCTGGACAATGCCATGGAGATCGCGCACCGGCCCTTTGCGCTGCCCAATCGAGTGTTTCGCAACAAAGGCGGCATGAGCTTCGAGGATGTCAGCGCCAAGGCTGGAACGGCATTCTCAGTTCCGGCTCCGCATCGCGGCGCGGCTTTCGGCGACCTCAACAACGACGGCAACATCGATGCCGTCGTCACGGTTCTGAACGGCCTG
Source organism: Candidatus Sulfotelmatobacter sp. (assembly GCA_049509155.1). GTDB lineage: Bacteria > Acidobacteriota > Terriglobia > Terriglobales > Acidobacteriaceae > Sulfotelmatobacter. The sequence continues at coordinate 2,012 of JBELAE010000521.1, read as the reverse complement.
CCGGAGATATGGATGAACCGGTCTAATACTCAAAATGGTAGCAACCGAAACCACTGGATCATCCTGAAACTGGTCGGCGTCAAATCCAACCGCGATGGCCTCGGAACGAAGGCTAAGGTAACAACTTCTCTCGGCACCCAGTACAACCAAGCGACGACCGCGGTGAGCTACAACTCTTCGAGCGATAAGCGCGTGCACTTCGGGCTGGGCTCGGCCGCTTTCGCAGACATTGAACTCACCTGGCCGAGCGGCATCAAGCAGGTTCTGAAAAACGTGAAGGCCGATCAGATCCTCACCGTTAAGGAGAACGCGTCGCCATGAGCTGCAATTATTTTTGAGTTTGCGCGAGATTGGCCGTCAAACGCTGCGCCAGTTCCGTTTGTCCGTTGCGGATCAGCAGGTCGTTAAGATCTTTCATGAGCGCGGCGTTGTTTCTCCCGTACGCCGCCATGGTTTCGGCAGTTAAGTCGGCGTCCGAAACTTTGCCCGTGCGGAAATAAGAATCGCAAAGCATGTAAAGCAATTCCGGAGTCATGGTTCTGGACTTCGCCAGTTGTTCCGCCGCGTCGGACCAGAGTCCCTGGTGGTAGCGGACCTCGCCCATCTCGGCAATCGCGGTCTGATAGTTCGGGTCGTTCGCGAGTTCTGCCTTAAACTCCTTCTCGGCCCCGCTCAAGTCACCGAGTTTGAGCGCCAGAATTCCTTCATAGGTATGCGCTCCGCGGACGGTGGGCTGAATTTCCAGCGCATGATGAAGACTGCGCAGGCCATCGTCCTTATTTCCCATGGAGAGATATAGTTTCCCCACAAATACATACGCATCCGCCAGCGTGGCGGCAGTTCCCTGAAAGCGTTTTCGATAGAGCTGCAATGCTTCCTCTTCGTGATGTTCTGCCAGCAATTGATAAGCCAGAGCCGTGACGGGGCTTTCGCTTCCCTCGCTCTCCACGGAACGGACGAAGGTCATCTGTTCCATCATCAACTGATGCAGTGCCGCTTCGTGCTGCGCGTCCGCCGTCCGGCCCATCCCGGCAAACGCCCGTGACAGGTAAAAATGCGCCAGCAGCCGCGTAGGGGCCAGCCGCAAGACCAGTTGCAACTTCTCGACTGCTGCCGGATAGTTCTTCAGTTCCAGCTCGCATTGGCCAAACCCGAACAACGAATCCACATCGTCGGCCTTGAGTGCGAGGATTTTTTCGAATGCATTCTTAGCTTCCTGCCATTTGGCGAGCTTCACGTCCACGCTGGCCAGCAGTTGCAGGGCTGGTAGATCGTTTGGCTGGGCTTCAACCGCGCGCGCGCCATACTGCGCGGCCCCAGCCAGATCCATCAATTTCGAATCCGTCAAAGCAATGTCATAGTCAATGTGAGCCCGCGTTGCATCCGAGTGCTGTGCCTTGAGCAGCCACTGCAATCCCCCCTCGCAATCTCCCGTGACGCACGACAGTTCTCCGTACTTCTGCCAGACGTCTACATTGTCGGGCTCGGCTTTCAAACTCAGCCGAATCGCACGCAGCGCCAGATCCTCCTGCCCGTTCAGGTGATAGGCCTGCGCAAGATAAAACTCCGCGTCCCCGTCGCCGGGAAGAACGCGAAGGCAGTGCTCGAGCAGTTTAATGGCTTCTTCCTTCTGGCCCGCAGCGAGTTTGTATGTCCCTGTTTTCAGCAGGAGATCTCCGTCATTGGGAGCGAGCTTCAGAGCTGCTTCATAGGCGGCCGCTGCCTCCGAAGCGCGGCCTGTCTCCTCCAGCAACATGCCCTTCAGTTTGATTGCCTGGGAAAAATCCGGATGCTGCTCCAGCAAGCGGACGACGAGATTCATTGCCCCCTGCTTGTCGCCGTGTTCTTCGAGGCTGAGCGCCTGGTGGAGTTGCCGCATCTGGAGGGATTCGGCTGGCCGAGACGAGTTCTGCGCCCAAACCGCGGCTCCTCCGGCACCGAACAGCGCTGCTCCGAGCAGGAGTGCACGGAGACGATTTGCAGGCCGGGTATGGGTGATCACGTGCGGCAAA
>JBELAE010000520.1:0-3610 GCA_049509155.1 Candidatus Sulfotelmatobacter sp. | reverse complement strand
ACCGTGCGCACCGAGGGCAGCGGATCGCCCTCCTTGAGCACGCCGTCGAGTATCATCGCGACCACCCGGTCGCGAAGCTGGCGGTAAATCGGTTGACTGTCGTTCCACTCACGGTCCATCGGAGTTTCCAGTTTGTCTTATTCGATTGCCTTACCACACGGCCCGATAAACGATACGCTTCCCATCATTTCGTCCGCTGTAGATCCATGTGCGCGCGGACCGAGTGCTGCCCGTCGGGGGCCATGAAGGTCCATTCTTCGGTGTGGTGATTCGCGTCGATGAAGTTGAACAATGCATGCTGCATGTGTCCGTACTGCAGATTGCCGGTAACGTCGAGAAAGTCGAATTCCACCGTCTTCCCGTCCTGCGACATCCGGCCCGCCATCCGAGGCCGATTATTCGCGTCACAATAGTGGGTCAGCAGCAGGCGGTCTCCGTCCACCACCATCATGGTAATGGGATCGTCCGGTCTCCCCGCTCCAGTCATTTCATGCATCAGCGTGTGACCCATGGAAGTCACGCGCAGAGTGGCTGTGACCAGTTTGCCTTCGATGTCGGGCTCTTGCGGAAAGGTGGTCACGTGGCCTTCCCATGTGCCGGCAAGCGTCTTCAGTTGATCAAACGACTTGCGCATCGGTCTTCTGCGCGTCCATCTGGGCAAAAGCCACGGTCGAAAGCGAAAGCACAGCAACAGCCAGCACGAAACCAAGCGATTTCATTTTCATTCTCCTGCGAACAATTCATGAGGGACCCGCTGCGCAGTCGAACCACTACATGTTATATAGTGATATACATAACTATATCACTACTTGTCAAGCATTTTTATTTGTTTCTTCCTCCCCAAGGCAAAGCGACTCTCGTGCGGATATTCAAATTGAAAATCGAACCACGGCAGCCAACTCGAGACGCCTTGCCTCCCCCCCACCCCCGCTCATATACTCTGAAGGTTTGCCCGCCCCGACCGGGACCCGCCCCAGCGCCGGCCGACATATCGCGGCAACCCGACCTGCATTCATTCCGGAGACTATTACTATGACGACGATAGCTACGCCCCCGCACGTGGACAAAGAATCCAACCCGTGGGAGTCTCAGCGCGCCCGCTTCGATCTGGCCGCCCAGAAGCTCAACCTGGACGAGGGCCTGTGGCGCGTGCTGCGCTATCCCAACCGCGAACTCACGGTCTACATCCCGGTACAGATGGATGACGGCCACCTCGAAGTCTTCACCGGCTTTCGCGTGCAGCATTCCATCGCGCGCGGCCCGGCCAAGGGCGGCATCCGCTACGCGCCCGATGTCACGCTCGACGAAGTGCGCGCCCTGGCCAGCTGGATGACCTGGAAATGCGCGGTCGTCAACATTCCCTTCGGCGGAGCCAAGGGCGGCGTGATCTGCGATCCGCACAAAATGTCGATGGGCGAAGTCGAGCGCATGACCCGCCGCTACACTTCCGAACTGATCGAATTCATCGGCCCCGAAAAAGATGTCCCCGCCCCCGACGTCAACACCAACGAGCAAATCATGGCCTGGATGATGGACACCTACTCCATGCACATGCGCCAAACGGTGACGGCGGTTGTGACCGGAAAGCCGATCAACATCGGCGGCTCCCGCGGACGCCGCGAAGCCACCGGCCGCGGCGTAATGATCGTCTGCGATGAAGCCTGCGCCAAGCTGGGCCTGGCCCGCGAGAGCACGCGCGTGATCGTGCAGGGCTTCGGCAACGTCGGCTCCAACGCCGCACTGCTCATGCACAAGGCGGGATACAAAGTCATCGGCATCGCCGAAGTCGGTGGCGGCCTGCACAACAAGAACGGCATCGACCTGCAGGCTCTGGTGGAATTCCGCCAGAAAAACGGCACCGTCCACGGCTTCCCCGGCGCGGAAAAAGCCGAGACCGCCGACCTGCTGGTTGAATCCTGCGAAATTTTAATTCCCGCCGCGACCGAGAACGTCATCACCAGCCGCAACGCCGACCGCGTGAAGTGCCGCATCCTTGCCGAAGGCGCGAACGGACCAACCACTTCCGCAGCCGACGACATCCTCAGCGACAAAGGTGTGTTCGTGATCCCCGACATTCTGGCCAATGCCGGCGGCGTCACCACTTCCTATTTCGAGTGGGTGCAGGACCGCCAGGGCTACTTCTGGAAAGAGTCGGTGGTGAACGAGCAACTGGACGAAATCATGAAATCTTCATTCCAGGATGTCGTCCGCTACGCCGAAACGCACCACGTGAACAATCGCATCGCGGCCTACATGCTGGCCATCGACCGGGTGGCTTACACGATTCGCCAGCGTGGCATTTACGCGTAGCGCAACTGAATGGGTTTTGGCGCGTTGGGGACAGGTTTGGTGTAGGGCACGGCTTCAGCCGTGCCTAAGGCTGAAAGGAATCGGGGCTTTAGCCCCCGAGGTTCAAGATTGAAAGGAGAACCAATGAAATCAATCGAAAGAAAACTGATGGCGCAAATCGCAGTCCTGATCTTTGCGCTTTCGCTGATGAACGGACTCGCAAGCGGACAACCCTCATCAAACGGCTCGGCCATGGCCGCAGCAGCGCAGATGGCGCCGTCAGCCAGCGACAAACTCGACATCAATACCGCCACCAAAGATCAGCTCAAAGCCCTGCCGGGAATCGGCGACGCCTATTCGCAGAAGATCATCGACGGCCGTCCGTATCGCACCAAGCTCGATCTGGTGCAGAAGAAGATCATCCCGCAAGCCACCTACGACAAGATCAAAGATGTGATCATCGCCAAACAGGCGAAGGCCAACACCATGGCGGCCCCGAAGTAGCCACGAATCATGGAGCCCCGGACGCATTCGTCCGGGGAGAAGCGCCACGGCTCTCGAGCGCGAGGTTCCAAAGATCACACCTGCTGCTTCGTGCTTTCGATGCCCACCCCGGGCGGACGAAGGCGTCCGCCCCTCCATGATCGTGTTTTGTGCGCGCGTTTGTGCGCAGCCATCCGTGCATTGCGTTCCTCGCCGTGGTGGGAGCATAATCAAACTGGAATCCGGCTGGCCTCCGGGACCACCCCAGCAGTGTGAACCTGCCCAACTCCATCACGCTCATCCGCATCGCCAGCATTCCTTTGCTGATGTGGATTCTTTCCAGCAGCCGCTTCAGCAGTGTGACCGGCGAGAAGGAATTGCTGGCCTCGGCGATCTTCATCGCCGCCTCCATGACCGACGGCATTGACGGCTATCTCGCCCGCAAGCGCGGCCAAGTCACCACCATGGGAATTCTGCTCGACCCCCTGGCTGACAAACTTCTCATCGCGGCCGCGTTCGTTACCCTGGTGCAGTTGAATCCCAGCCTGGTTCCGGCCTGGATCGCCGTGGTCGTCATCGGACGCGAGTTTCTGGTGAGCGGCCTGCGTTCCATCGCCGCCTCCGAAGGCTTCACCATAGAAGCCAGCGATCTCGGTAAATTCAAAATGGTGGTGCAGATCGTTTCCGTGGTTGCCGTCATCCTCGACCACCGCTGGAAAGAATGGCCGATCTACGGCCAATACTTTTTCCCCATCCACTGGATCGCCTCTGTCGCCATCTGGTTTATGGTTTGTGTTTCTCTGGCGTCGGCGATCGACTACTTCGTCGCCTTCTGGTC
>JBELAE010000052.1:0-18624 GCA_049509155.1 Candidatus Sulfotelmatobacter sp. | reverse complement strand
CAACATTGTCGGGTAAGATCACCGGCAAATCTTTTTCCGGCACCGCGACAATCCCATCCTTCTCGCAATACAGCATCGGGATCGGCGTGCCCCAGTATCTCTGCCGCGAAATGCCCCAGTCTTTCAGCCGATAGGTGACGGTAGCTTTGCCGAATTTGTTTTCCTCAGCATAAGCCGACATGGCGCGGATCGCTTCCTCGCACGCCATCCCGCTGTACCGCCCGGAGTTGATCAGCATCCCCTCGTGCGCCACGAACGGAAGCGCAGGTTCGGCGCTGGTCTCTTCCGGATCGTTCGCCACCGGCAATACCACGAGCCGAATTTCGAGATCGTATTTTTTTGCGAACTCGTAGTCGCGCTCGTCGTGCGCCGGCACGCTCATGATGGCGCCGGTGCCATAATCCATGAGGATATAGTTCGCGACCCAGACCGGCACTCGCTCACTGTTGAATGGATTGATGGCATAGCGCCCGGTGAAGACGCCGTGCTTTTCGATCTCGCCAATGTCCCGGGCTTCCCGCGCCTTGCGCTGCTCGTCAACAAGCTCGGCGACTTTCACGCGCAGGGCAGGATCCTCCGCAGCAAGATCCTTGACAATGGGATGCTCGGGCGCGAGCTGCACCGAAGTCGCACCAAAAATCGTATCCACGCGCGTGGTAAAAACCTGGATGGTCGATCCCCCCGGCCCGAACCCGGTATGGTTCTCCGCGTAATCTAGTTTGAAGTCGACCAGCGTACCCTCGCTGCGGCCGATCCAGTTGCGCTGCATAGTGCGCACCTTTTCCGGCCAGCCGGGCAGCTTGTCGAGACCATCGAGCAATTCGTCGGCGTACTTCGTGGTGCGCACGAACCACTGCTCCAGTTCGCGCTGATCGACGAGAGTATCTTCATGCCGCCAGCAGCAGCCATTCACGACCTGCTCATTGGCCAGCACCGTCGCGCACTTCGGGCACCAGTTCACTCTGCTCTTCTTGCGATAAGCCAGGCCCCGCTCGAAAAGTTTGAGGAAAAACCATTGGTTCCACCGGTAGTAGTCCGGCAAACAGGTGGTGACTTCGCGCGACCAGTCATAGCCAAAGCCGAGACGCTTCATTTGCGCCTTCATGTTGGCGATATTGCGCAACGTCCACTCCCGCGGCGGCGTGTGGTTCGAAATGGCGGCATTTTCCGCGGGCAAGCCGAACGAATCCCAGCCCATGGGATGCAGCACGTTGTAGCCGTTCATCCACATATAGCGGGCCAGCGCATCGCCAATGGCGTAGTTGCGCACGTGCCCCATGTGCAGCGCGCCCGAGGGATAAGGCAGCATTTCAAGCACGTAATATTTCTTTTTCGTGGTGTGCGGCTCGGCGGCGTAGAGCGAAGCGTCCTGCTGCCAGCGCTCGAACCACTTCATCTCGACGCGCTGCGCGTCATAGCGCTCGTCGTTAGGACGGACAGCCGGAGCAACGGCCGTCTTTATGTTTTCTTCCTGGGCCATAGGCGAAGATGCTAGAAAAGTTAATTCATGATTCTACAACGCGGAGCGTGAATGTGGCGCGGGCGCCCCCGCCCGCGAAGGCCTGCTCCCTGAGCATTCTCGAGGGCGCTCCATGCGACCCCCTACGATGGTTCATCTTAATGACGCGAGATTTCATCCAACCGCATTTACCAAAATCCCAATCGGCGGAATGGTGATGCGGATCTCATCGCCGGGCTTCAAGGTGAACGAATCTGGAGGCACGACGCCGGTGCCGGTCAGCAAGAAACACCCGCGTGGGAAGCTGTTATTGCGGTAGAGATACCGCACGAGCTCCTCGGGTTTCCGTTTCATCTCTTTGAGTGTGGTCGCGCCTGAAAATACCACCGCGCTCCCGCGGCGAATCTCCAGCAAGATTTCCGTGGTGGCCGGCAACGGATCGTCCTGCACGAGAAGACAAGGCCCGAGCGCGCAGCTCCGGTCGTAAACTTTGGCTTGCGGAAGATACAGCGGGTTCTCGCCCTCGATGTCGCGCGAGCTCATGTCGTTGCCAATGGTGTAGCCGGCGATCTTGCCGCCAGGCGTGACGAACAGAGTTAACTCGGGCTCCGGTACCGACCAGGACGCATCGTCGCGAATCGCAACCTTCGCGTCCGGTCCCACCACCCGGTGCGCCGACGCCTTGATGAACAACTCCGGACGCGCTGCCTGATAAACGCGGTCATAGAAATCTCCGCCGCCGGCGCTTTTCGACTCCTCCATACGCGCATTGCGGCTGCGATAGTACGTAACCCCCGCCGCCCAGACTTCCTGGCTGCCGATGGGCGGAAGCACATCGTCCGAGACATCGTCCGACACCCCGGCCTCTGCCGGCTTCGTTTCGCGAATCATCCGCTGCAGATAATCATGCAGGTCTTCGCGCGCGACCAACTCGTCCCACGAGGATGCATTCAGTCGGTAAACGCAACCAGCGTGTTCAGCCACTACGCCCTGACGGCAACGGTATAGCTTCATGCAGAAGAGTATCGGCCGTAGCGACGTTGCTTGCAACGTCTCTCGGCAAGCTGAATCGGGAAGGCCGGTTGGCGATCCGCATTCGCCATTCCCGACTTTAGAATTCCTTAGTTCATCGTGATTACAGCCCGGAAGCGCACTTTGCCCTCGGCCACACGGTCGTAAGCCTTCCCGATGTCGTCGAGCTTGTAAGTTTCGGCAACCACCTTCACCTTTTTCTTCGCGACAAAGTCGAGCGCTTCGTACAAATACTCGGGCCCATTCTGGCTCGAGCCGATGAGGCGGACGCGCTTGAACATGAGTTCGGGATTGTAGTTCAGCGGCTCATGGCCAACCCCCATAAGAACGATGCGGCCTTCGGGACGCATCCCTTTCGCGGCGTCGCCGGTCGCAGCCCACGAATTTGAGGTTGCCAGCAGGACGTCAGCCCCACCAGCCTTGAGCAACGCGGCGCCGTCCTCGACCACCTCGTCGGCGCCTAATTCGCGAATCATTTTTTCTTTGTCTTTCGACTTGGTCACGGCGATAGTTTCAAAGCCAGCCGCTTTGGCATACTGAAGCGCGAGGTGGCCGAGGCCTCCAATGCCCACCACTGCGACCCGCTCGTGCGGCTTAGGCTCGGCAATGCGCAGCCCGCTCCACACCGTGTATCCCGCGCAGAAAATCGGTGCGGCCTGCTCGTAGCTGAGCGCGTCGGGAATCAGCATAGTCGCATCCGCATAAGCGAGCATGTATTCGGCATGGCTTCCCTGCAGCCCAATCCCAGTCGAAATGGCGTTCTGGCACAATTCTTTCTTGCCACGCAGGCACCACTCGCAGCGTCCACAACCTTTCTGCACCCAGCCCACGCCCACGCGATCGCCCACCTTGCGCGAAGTCACGCCGGCGCCGACTTCAACAACGTCTCCCACCGGTTCGTGCCCCAACACGCGGGGGAACTCTAGCGGAAACAAGCCGTGCGTCAAATGCACATCGGTATAGCAGAGACCGCTAGCCTGAATTTTGATGACGACTTGATTGAGGCCGGCCTTGGGGGTTTGCCACTCTTTCACTTCCCACTTGCCGTTGACAGAAGGAACCACTGCAGCTTTCATGAGGGATGCTCCTGAGGAATTCTTATCGCGGACCATTGTATGACCCTTCGCTTGGATGCGTCGGTCGCTCAGCGGATTCAGGCGGAGTGCTCTATTTGCGATGCAGGCGCGCCGAACGGTAGACTTGGGATGAGGCCAATACGTCGGGCAGATAAAATGCCCGTGTGGAGACGGGCGCCCCCTCCCGTCCGTCGAAGCTCGACCTCTTTAGCGGCAGCAAAAGCGGCTCCAGGGTGAACTTATGTTAGTCGTCATGAAGGCGCAAGCCACCGAAGAACAGGTGCGCGCCGTTTGCCAGAAAATCGAGAAACTCGGCTATCGCGCCCATTCCATGCCGGGTGCAACCCGCACCGCCATCGGCATCACCGGCAACAAGGGCGAAGTCGAACAGGGTTCGCTCGAAGAAATGCCGGGCGTGCAGGAAGTCATTGCCGTCTCCAAGCCCTACAAACTGGTCAGCCGCGACGTCAAACCAGACAACACGGTCATCCGCTTTGAAGGCTCGGACGCAACCATCGGTGGACAAGCCCTGGCGATTGTCGCCGGCCCCTGCGGCATCGAGACTCGCGAGCAGGCCTTTGCCACCGCCGAGCGGGTACATCGCGCCGGAGCGCAGTTCTTTCGCGGCGGAGCCTACAAGCCGCGCACCTCGCCCTACGCCTTTCAAGGCCTCGGCGAGGAAGGCCTTCGCATCATGGCTGAGATCCGCCAGCAATTCGGCATGAAGATCATTACCGAAGCCATCGACAACGAGTCGCTCGACCTGGTCGAGGAGTATGCCGACATGATCCAGATCGGCGCCCGCAACATGCAGAATTTTTCTTTACTGAAGCGCGCGGGACGCTCCCGCAAGCCAGTCTTGCTAAAACGCGGCATGTCAGCCACGCTGGAAGAATTTCTGATGGCCGCCGAATACATCCTGAGCGAAGGCAACTATAACGTCGCCCTCTGCGAACGCGGCGTCCGCACCTTCGCCGACCACACCCGCAACACCCTCGACCTCAGCGTAGTACCAGCAGTGCAGCGACTCAGCCATCTGCCGATCCTGGTCGACCCCAGCCACGGAACGGGGAAACGAAATAAGGTGACTCCGCTCTCGCGCGCGGCGGTAGCCGTGGGCGCCGATGGATTAATGGTGGAGGTACACCACAAGCCCGACGAAGCCCTCTCCGACGGCCCGCAATCCCTCTACCCCGACCAGTTCGACGAACTAATGACGCAGGTTCGCCAGATCGCGGCGGTAGTGGGACGCACCGTGCCCGCGATCGGAACGCGGGAACCCGCAGCAGTCAGCAAGTAGGTGCCTATCACGTCCCATGGGCTGCGACTTTGCCGAAGTTGAATGTGGTCTTTATATATTCGAAGCCTTCGGACATCCCAAACCGAGTCCTGACCATCCTTACTCCTTATCTGACCGAAGGGTGAGGAGTTGGAATGATTAGGAAGATCGCCATCGCTCTCGCGATCGCCTGCAGCGTCATGCTCCCGCTGTGCGACGGTAGTCCACCCACCAAAGTGACATTCTGCCCTGCCCCAAATCACCGGAGGACGCATCGAACTACCCGGACAACATGGTCCGCCCCAAATATCCGAAGGACGCCCTTCGCAAGGGAACCGAGGGGAAAGTTGAGCTACGAGCAGTTATCGCGCCTAACGGCAACATGAACGATATTGCAGTTCTCGGCGACGACTCAGCGTTCTCGCAAAATGCGATAGCAGCGATTCGGAAGTGGCGCTTTCACCCCGAACTGAGGCAGGGTCAGCCGGTTGAGACAACCTACAGAATCCATGTCCGATTCAACTCAGTGTTGCAAGAAGCAAACAGCGACGTAGAAGTCGAATCGCCTCTGCCCGAATCACCCTCAGTCTCGCTCGCGAAACCTCATCGAAAGGACCTTGGGCCCGAGATCCACCAGATGTCCGAGCCAGGCATAGTCGCCCCGAAACAACTCCATTCGCCTGAACCGGATTTCTCAGAGAGGGCACGCAAGGCCGGCGAGGGAGGCGCCGTAACAGTCTCCCTGATCGTCGGAGTTGACGGCAAGCCTCGCAATCTCAAGGTCGAGTGCGGTGCTGCCCCTGATCTGGCCGAGAAGGCGGCCGAAGCAATTACGACCTGGAGATTCGAGCCAGGGACAAAAGACGGAAATCCCGTGCCGGTACAAATCGCCGTCGAGGTTAGATTCCACCTGTACAGCAATCCTTGAACAGCGCCCGCTCTGGTAATCTTCTCCTTCATCAACCACGGCTTCTACCTTGCGAAAACTCCTCTTCACCGCTGTACTGATTCCCGTCCTCGCCGGCCTCGGCTGGTGGTATTTCCGCGAGCAGTCCCTGCCCGACTACGGCCCCCTCTACCGCGAGTACGCCTACGTCTCAAACGGCAAGAGCAACACCGTCAGCGTGATTGATCTGCGCACGTTTGCGCTCGCCAAGACCATCCCCGTGGGCAGCGAGCCGACCGGCATCGCCGCCAACAGCAAGAAGAATGAGATTTACGTCGTCAACACAGGATCCAACAACATCAGCGTGATCGACGCCGAGTCGAACACGGTTGTGGCGACGATCGGCGTGCACGGCCGCCCCTACTTCATCGACGTGGCCGAGGACGGCAGGCGCGCCTACGTGGCCAACTCGGGCTCAGCCAATGTGAGTGTGATCGACCTCGACCAGCGAATGGTCATCGGCAACGTGCGCGTCGGCGCGGCGCCTGGCCTGGCGCGGGTTTCGCCCGACGGTTCGACCGTCGTGGTCAGCAATCGCGGCGACAACACGGTGACTCTGATCGACGCGAAGCTGTTACGCGTACGCGCCACGCTGCCCGTGTGCCAGCAACCGGAAGACATTGCGATCCTGCCGGATTCGACCAAGGCCTTCGTCGCCTGCTCCGGCTCGTCGCAGGTAGCTTCGATTGCTCTGCGGCCGATCGCTCTGGAATCGATCGTTTCGGGAAGCGGCGCTGACAAAGGCGGGAACCTGAAAGAAGGCAAGAAAGACGACCATCTGATGGCGCTGCTTGACGTGGGCCGCACCCCCGTCAGTCTCACCCTCAAACCCGACGGCGGCGAGCTGATGGTTTGCAACTTCGACTCCGACAGCATCTCGATTATCGAGACCGGAAACGACGAAGTCGGCAGCAGCCCGGAGATTGGCCAGCATCCCTCGCGCGGCGCGGTCACGCTCGACAATTCACGGCTCTATGTAACGAACTTCGGCTCGAACAGCGTCGCCGTCTATGACATCGACATGGGCCGCCGCATCTTCACCCTCACGGTCGGCAGCCGTCCCGACGGCCTCGCGCTCACTCCCGACCAGAACTATCTGCTCGTGCTCGACACGCAGTCGGGGGATGTCACGGTAATCCAGAAGCGCACACCGCGGCGCACCTTGGAAACAACGGAGTATTCGCTTCTGACCCTGATTCCAGTAGGCATGCAACCGAATGCAATTGTGGTGAAGGCCTTCCTGATGAGCAAAGCAAGCAAGAAGTAATCGATCCAGCCCACCTTAGTCATTCTCCCCATCTTTTTGTCATTCCGAGGAGCGAAGCGACGAGGAACCTGCTGTTTGCCGGGGCCAGCAGACCGCAGATTCCTTACGACACTCGGAATGACAAGAAAATCGAAGGTTAAACAGTGGCAGGTTTCGCGCAAAGCTGATCGAACGCCGCTTTCAGATCCGCCGCAATGGCCGGCGCTTCGCGCCGCTCAATGTCGCTGCGCGGCATGAGGTAAACCAGCTGCCCGTCGCGCAAAATCGCAATCGACGGCGACGACGGCGGATATCCTGTAAAGTAGCTGCGGGCGCGGTCGGTGGCTTCTTTTTCCTGTCCGGCGAAGACGGAGTAGGCGTGATCGGGCCGAACGGAATTCTGCATCGCCATGCGCACCGCGGGCCGCATCCGTCCAGCGGCGCATCCGCAAATCGAATTCACAATCACCATCGTAGTGCCCGGACGATTCTTCAGCGCCCGGTCAACTTCCTCGGCGGTGCGAAGTTCTTCAATTCCCAGACGCGTCAATTCCTCGCGCATCGGGATCACCATAATCTCGGGATACATCGGCATGTGTTTTTTATTCCTCTACATCTATTGTAACCTCTGTCATCTCTTTCACTCTGTCATCTTGAGTCACCGTGTCATCTTGAGCGAAGTTGCCGTTCGCAAAGCGAACGGCGACGCAGTCGAAAGATCCCTACCCCCTCGCCGGCACCTGTACCGATTCGAGGAGTTCTCTCAAGCGAGGCGAGTGGCCCTCTCGCCACGGCATCGGAGAAGACGGCCCCTGTGTATATTGAGAGCACCAATGTTGCTGCAGGAAAATGTCTCGCTCGCTCCGCTCACCACCTTCCGCCTGGGTGGCCCCGCCCGCTTCTTCGTGGAAGCCAAATCGTCCGGCGAGGCGCAGGAGGCGGTCTTATTCGCGCAGTCCCGAAACCTGCCTCTATTTGTTCTCGGCGGCGGCAGCAATCTGGTCGTGGCCGATTCCGGCTGGCCCGGACTGGTTCTGAAAGTCGCCATCCCCGGCATCGAGCGGCGCCCCGGAAACGACCACGAAGGCCGGGTTCTATTTGACGTAGGCGCGGGCGAATCCTGGGACCGCTTCGTCTCGCACGCCGTCATGGCGAAGTGCGCCGGCGTCGAGTGCCTGAGCGGCATCCCAGGCAGCGTGGGCGGAACGCCGGTGCAGAATGTCGGCGCCTACGGGCAGGAAGTTTCGCAGACCATCGAATCCGTCGAAGTTTTCGATCGCAAAGACGGCCGGGTGCGCGAGTTGTGCCGCGACGCCTGCAGCTTCGCCTACCGCTCCAGCATTTTTAATACGATCGAGCGCGGACGCTTCATCATCCTTCGCGTAACGTATGCACTCACTCCAGGCGGAGAGCCGCACCTCGAATATGCCGACCTGAAGCGGCATTTCGAGGGCCGCGAGACTCGGCCCGATCTGGCGGAAACACGCGAAGCCGTCCGCCACATTCGCGCCCGCAAGGGCATGCTGATCGTCGCCGGCGACCCTGATTGCCAGAGCGCGGGATCGTTCTTCAAGAATCCCGTGCTCTCCGAAGCCCAGCATGAGGCCTTGCAGCGCCGAGCCGTGGCCAAGGGATTCGCTCTGCCCAGCTATCCCGCGCCGATCTCACCAAGTCTGGAAAAGAACCGGAAAGTTTCAGCCGCGTGGCTGGTCGAGAAGTCCGGATTCGCCCGCGGCTACGGCTTTGGCCACGTCGGCATCTCCAGCAAACACGCGCTGGCCATCGTCAATCGCGGCGGCGCCACGGCCGCCGAAGTGCTCTCTCTGAAAGATCAGATCCAGCAGCGCGTCGAGGAAATCTGGGCCGTGCGCCTGGAGCCCGAACCGGTCATGGTCGGGTTTTGATTGTGTGGGGCGGACACTCCTGTCCGCCGCTTTTGATCTTGATCTGGAAATCTCAATTAACCGCAAAACAACGTCAACTCGAAGAGCGACGGACAAAAGTGTCCGCCCCACAAACCCTTTCCGCAAGTAACTCCCTCCCGGTCGTTCTTCTCTCAGATATTCCTGAACAAAACCGACCCACAACGGTCTTTATGAATGAGGGCAGACGAGTGTTGGCGGGAGAGGCGATCCTGAGCGGACTGGCGACCACTGATCGCAGTGGAAACGATCGCAGTGGAAACGATCGCAGTAGAAGCGATCGCGGCAGAACTGACCCCAGTGGAGAGGATCTCACTGAAAACGAACACGGTCGAGTTGAGGCTAATAATACCGTGCTCGAAGCGCTGGTCCGAGAGCACTCGCGCCTCGTCTACCGCATCGCGTACGCCGTGCTGCGCCGCCATCACGATGCCGAAGATGCGACCCAGGAAACCTTTATGCGTGTGCTGCGCTACACTTCGAAGCTCGCCGCGGTCAATGATCCGAAGACATGGCTGGCGCGAATCGCCTGGCGCGTCGCGGTAGACCGCAGCCGGCAACGGGGCCGCACTCGGGAAATTCCTTTGGAAGATCCAGAGAAGCCGTTCGAGGAAGTGGCTTCGTCCGATACTCCGCAGGATGCGACCGTGCACGGCACCCAAGTAAGCGCCGCGGTGGAAAAGATGATCGCGGCCCTGCCCGAAAAGCTGCGCCAGCCGTTGATTCTGTCGACGATCGAAGAGATGTCGCCCGGGGAAGTCGCCGCCACGCTCGGCATCAACGAAGCGGCAGTGCGGTCGCGAGTCTTCCGAGCGCGCAAGATTCTACGGGAAAAGTTGGCGGCGGGCATAGCCCGGAAATGAAACGGCCTTGCCGATCAGTTGGGAAGGGCACGGCTTTAGCCGTGCCGTAAGGCCAGGATTATCCGGGGCTTTAGCCCCTGAGGGATATCGAAGCAGGTACAGGCGGGGACCATGGCAAGAAAACACAAACAGCTCGACGAGAATCACGACGAACTCGATAGCGCGCTCGACGTAGCACTGGCAAAATATGCGGCCGTCGAGCCGAGACCGGGACTCGAAGATCGCGTCCTGGCGAACTTGCGCGCCGAGCAGTCGCGGGCTCCGGAGCGCGCCTGGTGGCGCTGGGGCCTTGCCGGAGCGTTGGCAACTGTTGTCGTCGTAGCTCTGGCGTTGGCCTGGCGATCGGGCAAACCCGACCCTCCGGTGATTGCAAATCATCCTTCAACCGCAGCGCCAAGCGTGAAGCAATCTGGCATGCAGGCCGGGTCAAATGGCGGCGCAATTCCAAGTGCCCCGGTCCGTCGTTCTCGTCCAAAAGTCCAAATGGCGGTTAACCCCAAGCTCGACCAGTTTCCGTCGCCGCAACCACTCAGCGAGCAGGAAAAGCTTTTGCTTCGCTATGTCCACGAGTTCCCGCAAGAAGCCGTGCTGATCGCGAAGGCGCAGGCGGAATCTGAGAAGGAAATCGAACGATTGATTGTCAATCAACCTCCGGGGGCGAACCCGAATCAACCACCCGACCAACAAGAAAGATGAGGCACATAATATGCAAAGACTAATGGCAATATCGCTGCTGGTAACCACCATGGCGCTGTACTCCGGCTCGAAGCCGGTCCAGGCGCAAGACTCAACTCCCAAGGCAGAGCAGGCCGAGAAAACGGTGCATGCATATCGTCTGGATTTTTCCCTCAACGAGCTGGAGGCAGAAAAGAAAGTCAACACCAGGCACTACTCGCTAAATCTGGACGTCCCCGGGGAGCGGCAAGAGGTCAAGATTGGTACACGGGTCCCGGTTATCACTGGTTCATTCCCGGCGAGCGCCTCGTCCGGCGGCACTGCAACCCCGGTGATTAACACCCAATTTCAGTATGTGGATATTGGCACACACATTTGGTCCTCCCTGAAAGAGCGTGGGGATGAGCTGGAGCTGGAAGCGGGCGCCGAAATCAGCAATATCGATGCCGGGCCCAGCCGTGAAACCAGTGGCCTATCAGATCCCGTGATTCGCCAAATCAAGATGAGTGGGAGCACCGTCGTGACCCCGGGGAAGCCAATCGTCATCGGCAGCGCGGACGATCCCACATCCAATCGCCAGTTTCAACTCGAGGTCACGGTGACGAAGCTGCGGTAGATTGTGTGGGACGGACACTCCTGTCCGTCGCTTTTGATTTTGCCTTGCCTTTGATTTTGATTTTGCCTTGCCTTGAATTTCGAATTTCTAGTTTCCAATTTCGCTGCCAAGTCGAGACCAAAGTCAAAGGCGGCGGACACGAGTGTCCCCCACAGAAAGCAAAATGGCACCGCCGCCGGTTCGCTAACCAGCTTTTCAGCTATACCCTCTATTGAAGGACGGTCGAGCGATCCGGCATGAGCGGCGCCTTAAAGTTTCCTATCGGCAATTCTTGCCGCCTCTTGAAATATTTCCTTAAACATTTTTCGGGTGAGCTTCCCAGTCTGCGTGTTCTGGTTCGACGGATGGTAGGACGCCAGTAACACCTTACCGTCGGGCATCCGGTAACTGGCGCCGTGTTTGAAGACATAAGCCTTCTTGCTCGCAACCACCCCGCGGCGCTTTAGATAATTCAAATAAGCCTCGAACCCGATCTTCCCCAGAGCCACCACAACCTTCACATCCTCTAATCCCGCCAACTCGCGATCGAGAAAATGCGAGCACTCCGCCAGCTCCTGCGGCAGCGGCTTGTTGTCCGGCGGCGCGCAGCGCACCGCGGCGGTAATATAAAGATCCTTCAATTTCATCCCGTCGTTGCGGTCCGTCGCCGTAGGCTGGCTGGCGAATCCAACCTCATACAACACGGGATACATGAAGTTCCCCGAAGCGTCCCCGGTAAACGGCCGCCCAGTGCGGTTCGAGCCGTGCGCTCCGGGCGCCAGTCCCATGACCAGCACGCGCGCGTGCGGATCGCCAAATCCCGGCACCGGCTTGCCCCAATATTCCCACCCGAGATAAGCGCGCCGCTTCACCCGCGCGACTTCCTGCCGATACGCGACCAGCCGCGGACAGCGGGTGCAAGCAACGACTTCGCGATTAAGCACAGTAAGCCAGTCGGCAGTCATGAAAACAAGCTTCAACAACTCTCAAAGGTCAGCCGAACCCTGGCACGATGCGGGCCGACGTTGGTTGAGTGCCCGAGGTCGGCCAAGCGCCCTATCGAGGAAACACCGCGACATTCCAGGAACAGAATATTTCCCCTTCGCACTTCAGGTAGTCGCAGCGGGCCCATTCGCCTTTCCATCCCTGATCCAGAAGCTGGGCGCGCAACTCCCCGACCGGAGCCGTATCTTCGATTTCGACGTAACCGAGTATGCAGAATCGTTTGCAAATCGGGCACGTAATGCCGAACTTCCGGGTCGCTAGCACAGCCAAGCTTCCTTTCGGTGGAAAATTATAATGCCACTCGGCGTTTGCGGCAGAGCGTCGTTTGACGCTGCTCTCCCTAAGTCTTTACACTCAAGATTAACGGCGTGTGAATAGGATCGGTCCTTACGCTTAAGGACCCCTCAGAAGCGTCTGGACCAAGGCAAGCCGAAAGGGTGCAAGTGAGTCCCACAGAAACGGTCGGAACTAAAAACGACATCAAGAACGACGCCAAGCAGGACGGCGTCAAGCGCGAGATCTCGGTCGAAATCCCAGCCGCCGACGTAGCGCGCGAAATGGAAACGATTGTGCAGAAATACCAGAAAGTGGCGCGCCTGCCCGGCTTTCGCTCCGGCCACGTGCCCGCCTCAATCATCAAGCAGCGCTTCAAGGAAGATCTGAAAAGCGACGTCGTCGAAGCTCTCGTCCCGCGCTACTTCCGCAAGGAAGCCGAGAAACAGGGACTGATTCCGGTGTCACAGCCCCAAGTGACCGACCTGCACATTCATGACGGCGAGCCGCTGCGCTTCAAGGCCAGCTTCGAGATCATGCCAGACATCGTGGTCGAAGGCTACAAAGAGCTGCGCGCCGACCATCCCGAGATTGTCGTAAAAGACGAGGAAGTCGAAGACGCGCTGAACAACGTGCGCGAGCAGCACGCCACCTTCACTTCAGTCGAGGGACGTCCACTCGCCGACGGCGATTTCGCGCAGGCCTCGATGGACGGCAAACCGAAAGTGGACGACGAGACTTCGAAGCCGGTCCACATGGACGAAATCCTGATCGAAATCGGCGGCAAAAACACGGTGCCGGAGTTTACCGAAAACCTGCGCGGGGCCAATGCCGGCGACGAGAAAGAGTTCGAGGTGGTCTATCCCGACGACACGAGCGATAAGCGCCTCGCGGGCAAGACGTTCGTTTACACCGTAAAGATCCAGGCCATCAAGCAGAAGAATCTGCCCGAACTCAACAACGATTTCGCGAAAGAACTCGGCGAGTTCACCACTCTCGACGAGGTCCGCAAACAGATTCGCGAGAACATGCGCGCGGAACGGAAACACGATGCCGAGCGCGAAGCCAAAGACAAACTGGTGGCCGAACTGGTCAAGCGCAACGATTTCGAAGTGCCAGAGTCGCTGGTCGACCGGCAGATCGATCTGCGCCTCGAGCGCGGCTTGCGCGCTCTGGCAGCGCAGGGCATGAAGATGGAGGACCTCAAGAAAATGGACCTGCCGCGCTTGCGGGCAGGCCAGCGAGACCAGGCGGTGCAGGATGTAAAGTCGTCGTTGTTACTGGAACGCGTCGCGGAGCTGGAGAAAATCGACGTCGGCGAGGATGAATTCAATCGCGAGATTGAAGCCCTCGCCCAGCAGTCGAAACAGACTTCCGAAGCGGTCCGCGCTCGTTTGACACAGGATGGGGGCCTCGATAGAATTCGCAACAGAATCCGCAGCGAAAAGACCCTCGATTTTCTATATCACCAGTCCGCGTAGCACCAGAAAGACGTGGACCACTTTCGAATCCTCCCCGGCAAGATCAGGCGTTGTAGCGGGGCGGAGTGTGACAGGTGAACATGAAGCAAAATGATGGAAACAAGAACGACGCACACATGATGCTCGTTCCAATGGTTATCGAGCAGACCGGGCGGGGCGAACGCGCCTACGACATTTATTCCCGTCTGCTGCGCGACAACATTATCTTCATCGGCACGCCGATTGACGACAACATCGCCAATCTGGTCATCGCCCAAATGTTGTTTCTGGCTCAGGAAGATCCCGAGAAAGACATCCAGCTTTACATCAACTCTCCCGGCGGCTCCATCACGGCCGGCATGGCAATTTACGACACCATGCAATACGTGAAGAACGACGTTATGACGCTGTGCGTGGGCCAGGCCGCCTCCATGGCCGCGTTACTTTTGGCATCAGGCCAGGCAAAAAAGAGATTGGCACTGCCGAATTCGAGGATTCTAATACATCAGCCCTCGATGGGAGGTTTGTCGGGACAAGCCACCGACATTGACATCCACGCCAGAGAGATTCTCCGCATGCGCGAGATAACGAACCAGTTACTCTCCAAGCATAGCGGCCAGAAACTGGATAAAGTCGAAAAGGATGTCGAGCGCGACTTCATCATGAACGCACAGCAGGCTAAGGAATACGGAATCATAGACGATATCATCTATAAGACGGTAAAAGCGGTATGATCTGCCTTCGCGCCTGACACGAGTCGGGAGCGAAGAACGCGAAGCGGCGGGGCGAGCCGGTACGCCGGGGCAGTCATGCCGGGGAAAGACTAAGGAGTGCAGCCGAGTGAAAAATAAGTCGGGCTCCGACGAGATTCTTCGCTGTTCGTTCTGCCACAAGTCGCAGGACGCCGTGGCCAAACTGATCTCCTCGCCCAGCGATTATCCCCGCGCCTATATTTGCGACGAGTGCGTGGCGGTCTGCAATTCGATTCTCGAAGATGACCGCACCGCCACTCCGCCCAGCAGCACGCCCAACCAACTGCCCAAGCCGCAGGAAGTCAAAACCTTCCTCGACGAATACGTCATCGGCCAGGAGCAGACCAAGAAAAAGCTGGCGGTCGCCGTCTACAACCACTACAAGCGCATCTTCATGAACCGCCAGAAAACTGGCGACGGCATCGAACTCACCAAGTCGAACATCATGCTGATCGGCCCGACCGGAACCGGCAAGACTCTGCTGGCCCAGACTCTCGCCCGCATGCTGGATGTGCCATTTGCCATCGTCGATGCCACCACGCTCACCGAAGCCGGCTACGTTGGCGAAGATGTCGAGAACATCATCCTCAAGCTCCTACAGGCCGCTGACGGCGACGTGAGCCGCACCCAGACCGGCATCATCTACATTGATGAAGTCGACAAGATCGGCCGCAAGGATGAAAATCCCTCGATCACCCGCGACGTTTCCGGCGAAGGCGTCCAACAAGCCCTGCTAAAGATTCTCGAAGGCACCATCGCCAACGTTCCTCCCCAGGGCGGACGCAAGCATCCCCACCAGGAATTCACCCCGGTCGACACCACGAACATTCTCTTCATCTGCGGCGGAGCCTTCGTCGGCCTCGACAAAATCATCTCCCGCAGAATGGGCAAGAAGGCCCTCGGCTTCAAGAGCAGCGAAGACACTGACAAAGAAGAGACGGTGGCCTCGAAAAAGCGCACCCAGGAATTGTTGAGCGAGATCCAGCCGGAAGACCTCATCAAGTTCGGCCTGATCCCGGAATTCGTTGGCCGCCTGCCCGTCGTCGGCATGCTGGAAGATCTCGACGAGTATGCCCTGATCGAAATCCTCACCCGCCCGAAGAACGCCATCGTCAAGCAATACCAGCGCCTGTTCGAGTTTGAAAACGTGCGCCTGAAGTTCAACGACGAAGCCCTGCGGGCCATCGCCCGCCAGGCCATGGCGCGGAAAGTAGGCGCTCGCGGACTGCGCATGATTCTGGAAGAACTCATGCTCGACCTCATGTTCAACCTGCCCAGCCAGAAGAAAGTCAAAGAATTCGAAGTAACGCGGGAAATGGTGGAGAAACGCACCGCTTCATTCGCCACCGTCATGGAAAAAGCCGGGTAGTCATTTCATTAAGACACCGCTGGCCCCGTCGCCAGCGCCAGTGGGCCATGTTGCAGGAAATTGCAACCTGAAAGCGGCAGAAATGAAGGCCATGTCGCAGACCGTAAAATCGGCGTAGAATCTGGTAGGTTGGCTCGGGCCGTTGCTTACCCGTTGGTCGTCGCCATTATTAGTCACCCAGGGAGACTCAGTGACCACATCCAAGGAAAAGTTCGAATCGAGAAAGCTGCCCATGATGCCCATCCGGGACGTGGTCATTTTTCCCTTCATGATGACCCCATTCGTGGTGGGCCGCGAATCGAGCGTGCGCGCCCTCGAAGAGGCTCTGGCGGCGGACAAGAAGATTTTCCTGGCCACTCAACACGACGCTTCCATCGACGAACCCAAGGCCACCGAAATTTACCAGGTGGGCACGATCGTCAACATCGTGCAGAGCCTGAAGCTGCCCGACGGCAACATCAAAGTTCTGGTCGAAGGCATTGAACGCGGCAAAATTCTCGGCGTCGTCGACACCGAAGGCTTCATGCAAGCCACAGTCCGCGTAGCGCGCTACGCCACCGAAGGCAACCCGGCTCTCGAAGCCGGCATGCAGCGCGTCACCTCCCTCTTCGAGCAATACGTAAAACTCTGCCAGGCCCTGAACTACGAAACCATGATTTCGGCCGTGCGCATGGAAGATCCGGCCAAGCTGACCGACGTGATCTCCGCCAACCTGCAACTGTCGATTGAAGAAAAGCAGGAACTGCTGGAGATTTTCGATCCTGCCGAGCGCCTCACCCGCATCGCCGATGTGCTCGACATCGAAATCGAAAAGCTGAACGTCGACCGCACTATCCAGTCGCGCGTTAAGCGCCAGATGGAAAAGGCGCAGAAAGAGTATTACCTCAACGAAAAAATCAAGGCCATCCAGAAGGAACTGGGCCGCGGCGAAAAAAGTGAATTCGACGAACTGAAGAAGAAGATCGAAGCCGCCGGAATGCCGAAAGAAGTCAAAGACAAGGCTCTGCAGGAACTGAAGAAACTGGAAGCCATGCCGCCCATGTCGGCCGAGTCCACCGTTTCGCGCAATTATCTCGACTGGCTGCTGGCCGTGCCGTGGAAGAAGCGCTCCAAAGAAATCCGCAACATTTCCCGCGCGGAAAAAGTTCTGAACGAAGATCATTATGGCCTGGAGAAAATCAAGGAGCGCATCCTCGAATTTCTCGCGGTGCGTCAGCTCGTAAAAAATCCCAAAGGCTCGATCCTCTGTTTCGTCGGCCCTCCCGGCGTCGGCAAAACTTCTCTGGGCATGTCCATCGCCAAGGCCACCGGTCGCAAGTTCGTCCGCATGTCCCTGGGCGGCGTCCGCGACGAAGCCGAAGTTCGCGGCCACCGCCGCACCTACATCGGTGCCCTGCCCGGCCAGATTATTCAGATGATGAAGAAAGCGGGCACCAAGAACCCGGTCTTCATGCTGGATGAAGTCGACAAGATGTCGATGGATTTCCGCGGCGATCCCTCCTCAGCTCTGCTCGAGGTCCTCGACCCCGAACAGAACTTCATGTTCGTCGACCACTACCTCGACGTGGAATACGATCTCTCGCAGGTATTTTTCGTCGCCACGGCGAACGTGATGCACACCATTCCACCCGCCCTGCAGGATCGTATGGAAGTTCTCCGCCTGCACGGCTACACCGAGCAGGAAAAAGTGGAAATCGCGAAGCAGTTCCTGGTCAAGAAGCAGATGCTCGCCGCCGGCCTGTCGGAAAAGAACATCAAATTCACTGACGAAGCCATCACCGGCCTGATCCGCTCCTACACCCGCGAAGCCGGTGTACGCAATCTCGAACGCGAAATCGGCAACGTCTGCCGCAAAGTCGCCCGCAAGGTCGTGAAGGAAGGCGAGAACTACAACGTCACCATCACCGGCGCTAACGTCAACGACTACCTCGGCGTCATCAAATTCCGCGACACTCTGGCCCACGAAAAATCCGAAGTCGGCCTGGTCACCGGCTTGGCCTGGACCGAAGTCGGCGGCTCCATTCTTAGCACGGAAGCCAGCGTGGTCGACGGCAAAGGCAAGCTCACCCTGACCGGCAAACTCGGCGACGTCATGCAGGAATCCGCCCAGGCCGCCATGTCCTACGTCCGCTCGCGCGCCCACCGGCTCGGCCTGAATCGCGACTTCTATCGCAATCTCGATCTCCACGTGCACGTTCCCGAAGGCGCCATTCCAAAAGACGGACCCTCGGCGGGTATTACCATCGCCACGGCAATTTCCAGCGCGCTGAGCAAAATCCCCGTCCGTCGCGACCTGGCCATGACCGGCGAAATCACACTGCGCGGCAAAGTCCTGCCCATCGGCGGCCTGAAAGAAAAACTCCTCGCAGCTCATCGCGCCGGACTGTTCGAAGTCATTCTGCCGAAGGACAACGAGAAAGACGTAGCCGAAGTTCCAGAAAACCTGCGCAACGCCATGAAGCTCCACTTCGTCGACACCATGGACCAGGTCCTGGCCATCGCCCTGGAATCTCCGCTGCCCAAACTAGACGAAGAAGTAGTGCAACCCATCGCACCGCCTTTGACCTCCGACAGCACAGACGCACCCACGGCGCACCAGTAAAAACGGTTGCCGCTAAAAAATAGTATTTCTGTCTGGCGGATCACTTGACACGATCTCGCCGTTGCGTAAT
>JBELAE010000519.1:0-2984 GCA_049509155.1 Candidatus Sulfotelmatobacter sp. | reverse complement strand
CCGGATGACATCGCGGCGCGGCTGAAGAATTATCGCGTAATCGTCAATCATTACTCGCGGTCGGGCAGCTAGGTCTGGCAGCCAATATGAATCGCACTTCCCACACCAATTTCGCATCATTCGAGCGCCTGGCCGGATGGGTGTTGACCTTCTTGCTGTTGGTGTTGCCGGAGCTGGCTTACGCCGCGGAACTGCACGTGCCCGCCACGGTGGAAGCAGGCCAAAGTTTCTCGATTCCGATCGAGGGCTCCGGCGAGGCCAGTTTTTATCTTGTGGGTCCCGACCATGTTGTGAAACGCACCGTGAGTCTCGGAAGCAGCCTGCAGATTCAACCCAGCGATGTACGCGCCGGGGGCCGCTACCAGGTCATCGTTTGTGACTCGTGGTGTACTTCCGCAGCATTCGAGGTGAAGGCCGCGGCGCCCGCACATTTGAGTTTCTTTCTGCATCCTTCTCGGGTGCCCGTGTCCACTCCTGGTTCGATTGATGCTACTGCGTTTGTGTTTGACCAATACTTCAACCTGATCTTGACTCCGGCTGCAGTTGATTTCCGCATCACTCCTGCCAGCGGAGCCGGCTTCGTACGGCGAGCGTCCACGCGGGACGGCGTGGCGTGGATGCGCATGGATTCGACGCCCCATGAGGGCCGAGTGCAGGTGACTGCCGCCATAGGCGGCGTGGAAGAAGCGCGGGTAATTCAACAGGTCGCGGCCGAGGCCTGCGGATTGCGCATGAAAGCCGTGACCAGTGGAAATAATGTGACTCTCGAAACCGATCCCGTGCGCGATTGCAGTGGCAATGCGCTGCCCGACGGCACGGTCGTTTCATTCACCAAGATTGACAAGGCAGGCAAAAGCACAGTCGATACGCCAATCAAGAAAGGCATCGCCCGAGTGCAGTTGAGCGTTCAAGGGCCGACACAAGTCAGCGTCGCGTGCGGCGTGGTGATCGGCAACGAAGTCGCCTTGAATGGAAAACTACAAGGAAAACTATGAAGAGCGCGGCCGACATGACACTAGCGCTGAGGAAGATATCGCCCCGGTTGGTTAGGCTTGGGTTGATCAAAGGTGCAAGCTTCGTTCTTGCTGCTTGTGTTCTCGCGATCGCCCAATCATCGCCTCCGAGTCAACTCCCAGAGGTCCACCTCGACGCCACGGGCCTTGCTCCGCGCCCGATCGAAGAACTTACGGGAACAACCATCGCGCGCCACTACGCACTGGCATGGCGTGATCTGGCGGGTGCCCTGGAGTCCAGTCAGGGTGAGGGACTGGGTGAAGAATTCATCGGGTTGGCGAAAGATCGCCTGCAACAGAGAGTCGGCGAGCAAAGGCGAGCGGGCGTCCACGTTCACATCGTAGATCACGGCCATCATCTGAAGGCGGTGTTCTATTCCTCCGACGGGGCTGCCATGCAGGTGATCGATCAAGCCCAGTTGGACATGCAGACCTTCGATGGAAATAAGCTGATTGACACGCAGAGCGCGCCCCACGAGTACATGGTTCTCATGACGCCGGGCGCGGATCGCTGGTACGTTCGCGATCTCGAGGAAGTCTCCGGCAAATCGTTCTGAGGCCGGACCGCTGACGCCGGCTTCGAACCAACTTTTCGCAGCGCCAATTCATCGTAACCAGAGCAGGAGATCACGGCAGGAAATCGGGGATGAAACTTTATCAGCACGTTTGTTTAAAGTACGTTCTATTGGCGTACGTCTCGATCGTGAGCGCTATTCCGGGAGGGTGCACGCACGCGAATTCGCGCAACGTTGCGCTCAAGGATATCCCTGCCACGCCGGGCAATCCGAAAGTTCTCGCCGACTACCAGCCCTGGTTCGGCGACCCGGACCATATCAACGTCGGGTATAACAGCCAGGATCCGAACGTCCTGCGCAAGCAAATTGAGAATGCTCGCAGCCTTGGCATCTACGCCTTCGTCGTGGATTGGTATGGTTCGCGACGTCCTTTTCTCGATCGCAGCACCGCGCTTCTTCAACGGATCGCCAGCGAGCAGCACTTCCACATCGCACTCATGTATGACGAAACGCAGGATGACAACGGACACGCGACCGAAGACGCCATGGAGGCAATGGAGTTGGCTTACCAGAAGTACATTGGACCCAGCGCTCCGGGACGCGATGCTTACCTGCAGTACCGCGGGCGGCCAGTTGTGTTTGTGTTTCCCAAGCGCGGCCACACGGATTGGAACCAGGTGCGCCAGCAAGTAAGCCAATGGGAAGCGCCGCCCATCCTGCTGTATGAGGACGACCCGCCGCCGCAGTTTGCCCAGGCTTTCGACGGCGAGTACGCGTGGGTGTATCCCGGAAGCAAGGGCTGGACTCCCGATGGACAAGCCTGGGGCGAAGATTACTTGCGCGATTTCTACACGAAGATGCGAGCCAAGCATCCGGAGGAGGTCACCGTGGGCGGAGTGTGGCCGGGCTTCAACGACACCAAAGCTTCCTGGAGCTTGAACCGCCACATCGATGCACGCTGCGGAAAGACGTTCGAGGACACCCTGCGCCTGTTCGATGAGAACAACGACCCCTCGCACCCCATTCCGTTTGTCCTGATTGCTACCTGGAACGATTACGAAGAAGGAACAGCGATCGAGCGGGGCCTGCCGCACTGCGACGAATCGAAAACGGATACCGCGCACGGGGGAAGTCGATGACGAGCGCGAGAGAACGCGCAGCCGCGATGTTCGAGATGCTTACGGTCTTGCACCTAAGTGCACTCAGGCACGAAGATCTGCGCGGAGAGACTAGCCCGCAGAGCGAACGAGTGCTCCTCGACTTGCGGCGTATGTCCAAGGAGGAGTGGTCCGACTTTTTGCGCTTTGCGGAACTTCAGCGCGTATACCTCCGCACGGTGCGGCTCTTGCAGAAGTCGCCTGTGTTCTGCGCAAATGCGCCGTCGTATGAAGACTCCAGCACTCTTGAGCGGCTCGCGCAAGCCGAGGAACGGCAGATCGCGCGCTCGCTCGCGTCT
>JBELAE010000518.1:0-2989 GCA_049509155.1 Candidatus Sulfotelmatobacter sp. | reverse complement strand
CTGGTGTTTGACCCGCGAACAGCAGGTTCCTCACCGGGCTTTCAGCCCGGTGAGGAATGACAAAATGAAAAATGAATGTTGCTTAGACTAACTCCTTCCTCTTTTTTCCACGCTTCGCTTTGTCGATCTTCGTTTTGTCGATCTTCGCTCGGTCGATCCTCTTCTGTGAAGATCATGGGGCAGGGTCGGCGTTCTTGAGGGCGTCGTCGAGGGTCTGGCCTAGGCGGGGAGCGCTGTGGGCGACGGCGATGCGCCAGCCGTCATCGTAATCGCGAAATTCGACGGTGGAACTGTAGAGCAGGTCGCTGGAGTAGAGCGCGGCGCCGACTTCGTTGAGGGAAATCCATCGCCAGGTGAAATCGACATCGGCGACGCTGCCCTGCTTGCTGATGCCGGTGACGGCGACGAGTTCTCGTCTCGCGACGGGGATGGGGAGGGACGGCTTGGTGGCTGCTTCCGCGGGAATCAGGGCGCGGACCGTGTCTACGCCAGCGGGAGTCAGAAGAACGTCCCAGCAGGGCGGCGGGGCAAGGCCTGGAGAACACGGGACTGTGCTGGCGGAAATCCAGCCGCGGCGTTGCAGTACCAGATATTCGGGGGAGACATAGTCTTTGTTGGAGAGGATTCCGGTCTGGAGGACGAACTTCTGGGGGGTTTTGAAGGCGTCGGACGTGGAGATCAGGTCGGTGGCTAGGCGTCGGGTTAGGAAGTCGCGCGGAGAGCAGGACAGGAGGAAGAGCACGGCGATCAGAGAGAGTAACGTTTTCTTTCGCATTTGCCTGGTTGGACGCGAAAAGCGCCGGGCTACGCCCTTCGACAAGCTCAGGGCTGGCTCCGGCGGACAGCCGGGGGCGGCTGTCCCCACATGAGTCAACGGCAGCACCTCAAGGTCGACATCTGGATCAATCGAATCTGAATCGGCACCATTTGGGTAGCAGCCTGGTTTGGCTTTCGTGCGAGGCCGGAGGAACGGGAGATCCCTCTCTCCGCCTGAAAGGCGGCTCCGCTCGGGATGACCAGGCTGGATCAATGAAATCAAGGTTAGCGACTTGTGATTGTAAATAAATGGGGGCGGTTTTGTGGGAGGAAAGGGTGGGAGGTGATCTGGCCGTCGAATTGGGGCGACCAGCGGCCGGGAATTTGGGTGAGACATTTTGGGCAGTGGCCTTCGGGAGTGAGGCGATAGTCCTTGATGAAATATCCGTGGCGGCGGATTAGAGTTTCGTGGCATTGCGGGCAGCGGGTGTCTTCCCAGGGGCCGACCCTGCCGGGGAGATTGCCGGCATAGATGTAGCGCAAGCCGGCGGACTGGCCGATTTCGGCAGCCTGCAGCAGATCTTCGACGTTGGTATCGCGCTGGCCGTCTCCTTGCATTTTGTAGTCGCCGTGAAATGCGGTTACGTGCCACGGGATATCGGGCGAGATGGCGGCTAAGAATTCGGCGAGGCGGCGCAGTTCGTCGGGGGAGTCGTTGAAGCTGGGGATTAGCAGGGTGACGATTTCGAGCCACAGTCCCATGGCGTGAATGTGGCGGATGCTGTCGAGGATGGGGGCGATGCGTCCGCCGAGTTCGTGGTAGCGGCGATCGTCGAAACTTTTGAGGTCGACTTTGTAGAGATCGAGATGGGGACGAATGTAGTCGAGAACTTGCGGCGTGGCGTTGCCGTTGGAGACGAATCCGGTGAGGAGGCCGGCGGCTTTGGCTTCTTTAAAAACTGCGACGGCCCATTCGCTGGTGATGAGTGGCTCGTTGTAGGTACTGACCAGAACTTTTGCGCCTTGATTGAGGGCGTCGTGGACGAGCATTTCAGGAGAGGCTTCGAGCGGGGGCGAAACCGCGTTGGGATCGCGCAGAGCTTGCGAGGTGACCCAGTTCTGGCAGTAGCCGCAGTGCAGGTCGCAGCCCAGCATTCCGAAACTGTAGGCGAGCGCGCCCGGATGGGCGTGGAAGAAAGGCTTTTTTTCGATGGGGTCGCATTGCATGCCGGCGGTGTATCCCCAAGGAACGTAGAGGGTGCCGCCGCGGTTGTAGCGGACTTTGCAGACGCCGGGCTGGCCTTCGGGGATGGGGCAGCAGTGACCGCAGGAAAAACAGCGGACGCGGTGGTGGTCGAGTTTCTCGTAGAGAGAAGGGTCCGCTTCGCGGACTTTCTCATCGAGGATGTGGCGGAGGGTGGGCAAAGGAAGCCTCTGAGAGTATTCTAGCGCTCGGCGCGGGACGTCGGACCTTGGACCTAAGAGACCGTGGTGGAAGTCGGAAACTTAAAACCAGCGCCTAAAGGCGCATTGATTTTGCGGCACTTATCGCACGCATGAATGCGTGCCCCGATACGAATCGCACTTGCACGACAGGCTGCTAAGCCGAACACCAGCCTGTCAGAAGCTTGAGGTCCGAGAGCCGAGGGCCGAGGTCTGAGGTCTGTTCTCAGTGGCCGGCGGCGGGCTTCCAGGTTGTCAGGTGCTGCTGGAGCCAGGCGTCGGCTTGCTGTTCGATGGACGTGGCCTGGGAGCGGGTTAGGCGGGCCATCACCGAGGGCGCTAGCAACTTGCTGGTGGGGTCGCCATTGGCGCGTGCTAACAACATCCAGAAGTAGGCTTGGTTGTAATCCTGCGGGACGCCGCGGCCGCCGTAATAAAGGGATCCCAGCTTCGACTGAGCGGCGACGTTGCCCTGTTCGGCGGCTCTGGTGAACCAGCGGACGGCCTCGGACTCGTCCAATTTCACGCCGTCGCCGGTGGCGTAACGACGGCCTAGAGCATTCTCGGCGGCGGGGATGTTGTTGTCGGCCATCTGGCGAAGTTGCTCGAGGGTTGCGGTCTCGATGGCTGCAGCGGAAGCAGGGGAAGAAACGGGGCTCTGCGTCGGGGACTACGAGGAAGCCAGGACGGTTTGGATGGGGCTTTGAATCGAACTCTGCATCGCGCTTCGAATCGGATTGCGGCCGCGATCTTTCAGCTTACTTTGAATCCACGGAGCCAGACGGTAGCC
>JBELAE010000517.1:0-3664 GCA_049509155.1 Candidatus Sulfotelmatobacter sp. | reverse complement strand
GTAAGGGACAATCATGACGTGGCCAGGCGTATACGGATACGCATTCAAAATGACGAAGCAATACTCGCCGCGATGGACGATGAGCGTCTTGGCATCGTCGTTTTCCTTGGGCGCGTCGCAGAACACGCACCCACCGGTCTTCTCCGTGGAGGAGACATAGGCATAACGCCACGGCGTCCAGAGGTGATCCATAAGAGGGCAGGTTAGCAGAAGCCGCCGACGGAGGAAACTCAAACGCAGCATTCGCACTCAGCGCTGAGCTAGAACCACTCCGGCGTCAGCCCGTCTGAATGCTGAGTGCTGCTGAGTATTGAGCGCGGGGTGCTGAGCGCCACAAATCCCTGTGGCACGCCCGCGTCACACGGCTCTCGCCACATTGAAACCTTCCTGTAACATACGCAAGATTTGCGTTTGACACTGCTCGCGAGCGGTTGCTATAGTCGAAGAGTTCCCATTGGACGCGGGTTCCATGTGAAAACGTCCGACCGCTGGGATTGTCCAAGCTCACTCGCCAGGGTGGGCCCACCACAACCAAACGACTCGTCCAGCAGTCCGCAAAGCAGGCCCCGCATCCCGTCATTAGAGAGGCATAACCTTGTTCGACGAGACCACCGCCCACAACTCCGAATCCAACTCCGCTGTCGCAACCGAAGAACCGACGACAGAGCAGCAGCACCAGCCCGAACCCGTTCAGGCTGCCGCCACCACCACCGACAACTCTACCGAGACGCACGCGGCTTCCGCTGCGGCCGACCCGATTGCAGAAGACAAAACTGCAGAAGAAAAGTCCGCCGCCACCGAGGACTTCGCCTCCGTGCTGGAGACCTTTACCACCGAAGCCGAAGAAGCGGTCAGTGAAGACCGCGTCATCAAAGGCACGGTGCTGAAGCTGACCGCGACCCACGTGGTCGTCGATGTCGGCGCCAAGTCGGAAGGCATGCTGCCGCTGGCGGAAGTGCTCGATCACGAAGGCAAGCCCAAGTTCAAGCCCGGCGACGAAATCGACGTGATGCGCGAGAAGGGCCAGGCCGAGGAAGGCTACATCAATCTCTCGCACCAAAAGGCGCAGCGCATCCATGCCTGGGAAGAGATCGAAAAAGCGTACAACGAAAAGAAGCCGATCAATGCCGTCGTAGTCGACCGCATCAAGGGCGGCCTTACCGTTGATATTCTCGGCGCCCACGCTTTCCTGCCAGGCTCGCAAGTCGACCTACGCCCCATCCGCAATCTCGACGGCATGAAGGGCCAGACCCTCGAAGTGATGGTCATCAAGCTGAACAAGAAGCGCGGCAACATCGTCGTCTCCCGCAAAGACCTGCTCGAAGGCGAGCAGAATGAAAAGCGTTCCAAAACCCTCGAGCACCTCGAAGAAGGATCAGTGCTCACCGGCGTGGTCAAGAATCTCACCGAGTATGGCGCGTTCGTCGATCTCGGCGGCCTCGATGGCTTGCTTCACATCACCGATATGTCCTGGGGACGCCTGACTCACCCAAAAGATCTGGTGAACGTTGGCGATCAGATTCAAGTCAAAGTCCTGAAGTACGACAAAGAAAAGCAGCGCGTCTCCCTGGGATTCAAGCAACTCACGCCCGATCCCTGGCTCGACGCCGAGCACCGCTATCCCGAGGGCGCGCACGTCGGCGGACGCGTCATCAGCGTGACCGACTACGGCGCGTTCGTGGAACTCGAGCAGGGCATTGAAGGCCTCGTCCACGTCAGCGAAATGACGTGGTCGAAGCGCATGAAGCATCCCTCGAAGCTGGTCAACGTCGGCGATCAGGTCGAGTGCGTGGTCCTGAACGTGAACCCCACCGAGCGCCGTATTTCGCTCGGGATGCGCCAACTGGCGGCCAATCCCTGGGACTCGCTGCACGAAAAGTTCCCCGTCGGCATGACTGTCGAGGGTCGCGTACGCAACCTGACCGACTTCGGCGCCTTCATCGAAATTGAAGATGGCATCGACGGCCTGGTCCACGTCAGCAACCTGAGCTGGACCAAGCGCGTGAAGCATCCTTCCGAAGTGTTGAAAAAAGGCGACCGTGTGAAGGCGATCGTGCTCGCCATCGAACCGGACAAGCGGCGCTTGTCTCTGGGCGTGAAGCAGCTTCAGCCGGACGTCTGGGAGTCTTTCTTCCAGACCCACCACATCGGCGACGTTGTGAAGGGCAAGGTACTGCGCGTGGCCGCGTTCGGCGCGTTCGTCGAAATCGCGGAGGGCGTGGAAGGCCTCTGCCACAAGTCCGAAGCAGCCGACGAAAACGGCCAGCCGCTTCATCTGGAGCCGGGCCTCGAACACGACTTCAAGATCATCAAGATGAGTCCAGAAGAGAAAAAAGTCGGCCTCAGCATCCGTGCCGTCGGCGAAGAAGCCTCGCGCTCGGAAGTTGAAGCCTACAAACAGCCCGTTTCCAGCACCAGTTCCACCATCGGAGAACTCATCAACTGGAAGCGCGCCAGCAACGAAAGCAACTAAATTAGAAAATGTAAAGATTGAGAGCCGCCTCCTCGAGGCGGCTCTTTCCATTTCAGAAAGGATCCTTACAACCCCCGCGTCGTTCCTCTGTGTTCCTCTGTGTCCTCTGTGGTTGAAGCTCTTAGCGTTTTGCCCCTCGCACCACTGTGTTCTAGAATCATTCGTTTGCCGTTGCGCATCTCTTCATACTGAGGACCGAGGACTAATACCTTGCCCGAAACGATCTACGACGTAGCTATCATCGGCAGCGGCCCCGCGGGCTACACCGCCGCGATTCGCGCCGGCCAATACGGCCTGAAAACAGCGCTCATCGAAAAAGACGGATTCCTCGGCGGCACCTGCCACCTGAAAGATGCGAAAGAATTCGGCATCGAAGGCGTCGACGCCCGCAAACTGAACTGGCCTGCGATTCAGGAGCGCAAAGCAAAGATCGTCGCCAAACACGCCAAAGGCCTCGAATTCCTGATGAAGAAAAACAAAGTAGAAACGGTGAAAGGCTACGGCAAGCTCACCGGTCCCGCACAAAACGGCGTTTTTACAATCGAACTGGTAAATGACAACAAATCCACCCACCTGAAAGCGAAGAACGTGATTCTCGCCACCGGCTCCGAAGCCCGCATGCTCCCCGGCCTCGAAGCCAGCGACCGCATCCTGACCAACATCGAAATCCTCAGCCTGAAAGATCTCCCGAAATCACTAGTCATTGTCGGGGCCGGAGCCGTGGGTGTCGAATTCGCCTCCATCTATCGCTCGTTCGACGCGGAAGTGACAATCATCGAAATGCTGCCGCGATTAGTTCCCGTCGAAGACGAAGAAGTCTCCAAGGAACTCGCCCGCGTCTTCCGCAAACGCAACATCAATTTCCACACCAGCGCGAAAGTCGACAAAGTAGAAAAAACAAAATCCGGAGTCGCAGTCACAATCACCGTCGAAGGCAAACAGCAGAAAATCGAAGCCGATAAAATTCTGATCGCCGTTGGCCGCAAGCCGCGCACGCAAAACATCGGCCTCGAAAAAACGAAAATCAAGCCCGACCGCGAATTCATCAAAACCGACTCCTGGATGCAGACCGCCGAGCCCGGCATCTACGCCGTCGGCGACATCGTACTCGGCACCCCGCAACTCGCTCACGTTGGAGCCATGGAAGCGTTAGTCGCGGTAGCGAAAATCGCCGGCAAGCCCGGCAAGCCA
>JBELAE010000516.1:0-2996 GCA_049509155.1 Candidatus Sulfotelmatobacter sp. | reverse complement strand
GGACTGGCGGCCTCCATGATGGCTGCGCCGGTAATCGAGGACTTATTTCGAGCCCAGTTCACCGTCGTAGTGTCGGATGACTCCGTAGCACTCGCAGGCGGAGTCCTCGAGTTTGTTGCGGTTTACGATCTTGACAGCGCCACGTGTGTACTCGATGAGCTTTTTCTTCTGTAAA
This sequence comes from Candidatus Sulfotelmatobacter sp., assembly GCA_049509155.1. Taxonomy (GTDB): domain Bacteria; phylum Acidobacteriota; class Terriglobia; order Terriglobales; family Acidobacteriaceae; genus Sulfotelmatobacter. Next base: position 2,821 of record JBELAE010000516.1, on the reverse strand, counting down.
ACCCCGGCTGCCAGGCTCACCGTCGGCCGGTCTGTCCCCAGCATGGTTGCGAGAAAATCATGGGTAATGGGTAGCACCCCCGAACCCACTCTGTCCTGAGTCATCAGCAACCATCGCGTGAGGCGCTGCTCAATGCCGTGCAGCCGATTACACGCGGCGGTTTGTGCAAGCTGCATGCCTCGAATTGCGATATAGCGGTTCAGCATCAATCGCAGCTGGGGAGCGGATTCCAAAATGTTTTGCAAGGCTCCAACTTTTACCTGAAATCCATCCCCAGTAACTTGCACCACCGCCTGCAGCGGAGCCCTTCTCAGGCCAACGACTGCCGGGGTTCCAGTAAAGCCCTCATTGCCAACCACGCCAGCTTCGGCGGTTTTTCCATCTTTCATTACGACTACAAGAGAAATCAAACCTCGATTCGGGAAATACGCGTGTGCGATCTTTCCACCGGCCTCGTGAAGGACCAGATGGTTGGGCAAGCGGATGTATTCGAGGTGAGGGCGAAGTGAGTTGTACTCGCTATCGGGGATCGATAGAAGGATTTTGTTGCTGACTGGCTTTCCTGCGGCATTGGTTCGTTCGCCAGACTGCACGACTTGGAAGTCTTTGCGCACCAGAAGCGAACCGAAAAACCTCCAGGACGCGGGGACGAACTCACCCGCCGTGATTTACGAACAGAAACTGTGCTTGTTTCGCGCTGCGGGCGGAGTATACAGGGTCGAGATGCGACTACTCTGTAGGGTATCTTACATTGGGCCGATCTCTCTGCATGGGGGACCTCTGCCGAAGGGATCGCGCAGCGGGGAAAACAACCGACCCTGGAACGACTCCGCATTACTAAGAGCGGTCCCGAAAATCAGGCGGTTCTACGATCCGGACTTTTGCGGTATGTAGGATGCCCGACAGACCGTCGAAAGTGGCGCGGGTAGAATCCTCGCTCCATGAAGCGGAAGCTGGTGTGGATTGAGCAACAGCGTTTTCAGGGTTTCGGTTGCTCAGAATGTGGCTGGCGGTTCAAACCTTCCGGGGATCCGAGCGGCGGGTCTTTCGCCGAAATGATGCGGACCTTCGCGTTGCAGCGCGACGAAGAGTTCACGTCCCACGTTTGCGCTGCTCACCCCAAAGAGAGTTAGGCACGAATAAAGGCAAGATTTCGCGCGGCTCGTGCAGTGGAGCTAAGCCATGCTCCACGATCTCGGCTTCGATAGGAGGGCGGTGGTGCCGCCGGCGAGCAGCAGGTTCCTCACTTCGTTCGGACTGACAAGGCCCTTTTCGTAAATTCCTCACATCATTCGGACAAGCAAGGTTTCCCGGGTGTGACCTTCGTAATCGCGGGTGGGCGTTACCGCATTGCTGGGGGCGGAGGGCGCTCCTAGAATCGGGGCAGGGCGTAGTCCGCCTGATTCCGCATGGCTGAGATCACAAAACGACCGGACCGAGCCGAGATCGCTAAGCGCGTGGAGCGCGCGGAGAAGCTCTTGCAGAAGGGCAAGACTGCGGAGGCTTTAGACGAGTATCTGCTGGTTCTGCGGGACGATACAGACAATGATGTGGTGCGGCAACTGGCGGCGGATTTGTGTCTTTCGCTGGGGCGCAATCCGGACGCAGTGAAGTTGCTGGGGGACCTGTTTGAGCGGCAGGTTGGGGCGGGGGATGCGACCCGGGCCAGTCTGACTTACAAGAAGCTGGCGCGGCATGGGAGTCCGACGTGGCAGCAGAAGTTCAGCTTTGGGCGCTTGCTGGAGGGGTCCAATAAGAAGCTGGCGGTGGGCACGTACGAAGCGGCGCTGCTGGATCTGGCCAAGCTGGGGAAGAAGCAGGAATCGGCTGAGATCCTGGACCGCATTGTGACCCTGGAACCGACCCGGGCCAACCTGCAGCGTGTGGCGGAACTGGCGTCGGAAATGGGAGATCGAAGAGCGGCGGCGCTCGCGTTTCAGCAGGTGGCGCAGTTGGCTGGGGCGGAGGGCGGCGACGCGGCGCAGTGGTACGAACGGGCTTATCAGGAAGACGCGTCGGATCAGGGCATCGCTCTGGCTTATAGCAAAACTCTGCTGGCGCAGGGTCAGGTGGGAGCTGCCATCTTCATTCTTGAACCGCAAATGAACTCGGGGCAGGCCACGCCGGTGTTGCGCGAGACCTACGCCGATGCGCTGCTGGCCGCGGGCCGCAACGCCGAAGCGGAGCCGCTAGTGTGGCAATTGTTTGAGCAGAACCCGGGGCGGGTGCAGCAGGTGATCGCGCTGGTCGGGAGCTTACTGGATGGCGGGCAGGATGACGCTGCGGTGGCACTGGCGCGGAAGCTGGAACAATTCCAGCGGCGGCGGGGAGAGCGGCGGCAGTTTATCGCGATCATGGAGGACGTGACCGGGGCGCGCAAGCCTTCGTCGCAGATGCTGGAGTTCCTGAGCGAACTGTATAACGCGTCGAATCGCGAGAATGATTATTGTCAGACGCTGTTGAAGTTGTTTGATTTGTATTGCAGCACGGGCGAGTTTGCCAAGGCGGCCGAGTGCCTGGATCGCGCCGCCGAAGTTGATCCTTATGAAAGCGGCCACCTGAAGCGGCTGGATATGCTGAAAGGCAAGGTGGAAGACGCGCGCTTCAAGGTGATCGCGTCGCGCTTCAGTTCCGCGAGCAAGGCGCCCGAACCGGCTCACATGGAAGGGCCAACGCTGGGGGCTTCGACGCTGCAGGATCTGATGCTGCAGGCGGAGATCCTGGTGCAGTACGGGATGCGCAACAAGGCAGTCGAACGGCTGCAGAGAATTCAGGAACTGTTTCCGCGCGAGGAAGAACGCAACGAAGATTTGCAGCGGCT
>JBELAE010000515.1:0-3018 GCA_049509155.1 Candidatus Sulfotelmatobacter sp. | reverse complement strand
TTTGAGATGTCTTATACGATCCAACCGCCGCCGACCACAATCTCGCCGTCGTAGAAAACGGCGGCCTGCCCAGGTGTGATGGCGCGCTGCGGCTCATCGAAAGTAGCGAGGATTTCGTCGTCGCCCACGCGCTCGATCATCGCCGCCGCCGGTTCGTGGCGATGGCGAATCTTCACGGCGACGCGCATCGGCTTGCGCAATTCGTCGACGGCGATCAGGTTCACGCGGCGTGTGCGCAGGGTGCGCGAGTAGAGCTTCTCTTCCCCGCCCACGATGACCTGCTTGTTCGCGCCGCTGATCTGGATCACGTAGAGCGGCGATCCCGTGGCTACGCCGAGTCCCTTGCGCTGGCCTACGGTGAAGTTATGAACGCCGCCATGCTCGCCGAGTACTTCGCCGTTCGTGGTGACGAGCTCGCCGGCAGTGTCGGGCAACGCTTCGCCCTGCTCCGCGAGATAAGCGTCGATGAAGCGCTTGTAGTCACCGCCGGGAACGAAGCAAATTTCCTGCGAGTCCGGCTTCTCGGCGAGCGCAAGGCCGTGCTGGCGGGCGAGTTCGCGGACTTCGGGCTTGGTCATGTCGCCCAGCGGGAAGATGGTGCGGCTGAGTTGCTCCTGCGTCAGTCCGAAGAGAAAATAAGTCTGATCCTTGCTCGCGTCGGCGGGACGCTTGAGCAGCCATCGGCCTCGCGTTTCGTCGAAGGCCACGCGGGCATAGTGTCCGGTCGCGACCCGCTCGGCGCCGATCTGCTGCGCGACAATGAGAAGCTGGTCAAACTTCAAGTGGTTATTGCAGAGGCTGCACGGGATGGGCGTGCGCCCGGAAACGTACTCCTCGACAAACGGGCGAATCACGTCGCGCTCAAAACGCTCTTCGTGATTGACCACGTAATAAGGGATACCGATCTGCTGAGCGACACGCCGCGCGTCGTATACATCGTCAAGCGAGCAGCAGCGCCCCTGGACCGACTCAGGCATGCCCTCGCGTCCCGCCAGGCGGCGCTGGTTCCAGAGTTGCATGGTGAGGCCGATCACGTTGTGTCCGTCGGCGCGCAGCATGGCCGCGACGGTGGAAGAATCCACGCCGCCCGACATGGCTACCGCGATGGTCTCGGTGTTTTGCATAAAAGCGCTTTTTGCTCTTGGCCTTTGGCTCTTGGCTTGGAGCTCTTGGCCGACGCTCCAAGCCGAGAGCAAGAGGCTAAGAGCTCAAGGTTCGAACGGGTCTACTATAGGCCGGCGACAACTCGCGCAGCCGCGCCACCACTTCCGGCACCAGCATCAGAGCTACATCGATATCCTCCGCGGCCGTCTGTTTCCCCAGGCTGAAGCGGATGCTCGCTCGCGCTTGATCATTCCGCAGGCCCATCGCCACCAGCACATGGGACGGCTCAATCGCGCCTGACGAGCAGGCCGCTCCCGTCGAGACTGCCAGGCCCTTCAGGTCGAGAGCAATCACCATCGCCTCGCCGTCGATGTGGTCGAAGTGAATGTTTGTAGTGTTGGGCACGCGCGCCGCGCCGTCGCCATTCACTCCAGCTTCGTCGACCTGCACGAGAATTCCCTGCTGCAATCGATCGCGCATTGCGCCCATCTTCTGGTCATCGCCGCGATTCAGCGCTTCCTTCGCCAGTTGAGCGGCCTTACCCAGACCAACGATTCCCGCAACATTCTCCGTGCCCGCGCGGCGCGAGCGCTCGTGACGGCCACCGTAAAACAGCGGTTGAAGCCGAGTTCCCTTCCGCACATAGAGCGCTCCAACCCCTTGCGGCGCGTGCATCTTGTGACCCGAAATCGAAAGCGCATGGCAAGCGATTCGTTTCACATCGATCGCAACTTTGCCCGCCGCCTGCACCGCGTCGGTGTGAAAACACACGCCGGCCTCGTTCGCGATGCGGCCGATCTCTTCGACCGGCTGCAGTACTCCTGTCTCATTGTTCGCCATCATAACGGAGATCAGCTTCGTGTTCGGGCGCAGGGCGCGGCGCACGTCATCCGGGTCGACCAGGCTGCGGCCGTCCACGGGCAGAACCGTCACGTAACACCCCATCTGTTCCAGATGCTTGCAGGCCAGCAGCACCGCGTGGTGCTCAATGCTCGACGTGATGACGTGGTCACCCTGCGCGACCAGGCCCGCGATCGCCAGATTGTCGGCCTCGGTGCCACCGCTGGTGAAAACAATCTCCGAAGCACGGCAGCCAAGGAATGCGGCCACCGACTCGCGCGCGTCCTCAACCGCGGACCGGGTGTGCTGGCCGTGATGGTGGATCGACGATGCGTTGCCGAACTGCTCACTGAAATAGGGACGCATCGCCTCGAACACCTCTGGCAGAACCGGCGTGCTGGCGTTGTTGTCGAGGTAAATGCGGTGCATACGGAACCCTTTTTATTTTACGTGCTAGGAGACATGTGTTGCATGGCCTGTTGGCACGAATTCTGTTCAGTTTGAGATTTTGATTGTGGGTACTCTCCCCCCTCCCCCTACCTCGGTCTCTTAGAATCAGTGGCTTACCGCGGCACAAATATACTTGCCTAACCCAGAGCCTTGAGAGTAAGGTTGGGGGTGAGCGGTGAAGTGTGTCCGGTTGCCTTACAGTAAGGTTTTCGTCAATACTGGCGACCCGATTGAGGATGAAAACTTGCTAGAGTTCCGTCTGTTATATCAAGGCGATTTACCTCCCTCCGGCAACAAGGGTCGCCCTAAAGAAAAGCACGCGATTAGGCGTATCTTCCATCCGCAACTGCGTAGACTTTGGGGCGTTAAACCGAATCTCCAGCAATACCTTTTTCGTTGGTTTCAACAGGCCCCCGCAGAGGCGCAGCAGGCATTAAATAGCGTCCGCGAACCGCAGGATATTAGAGATGCGAGGTTGCGTTTGGGAATAGAGACAATGGGAAAGTTTTATGCAAAAGCAGGCTACCAGCTTGTTCCCCTAGTCGTCCCTGAATTTGCCGCACAGTGCAGCATTGATATTCTCGTTCTCAGGCCGGGAGAGCGGATAGTCTTTGATGAGCAGGG
>JBELAE010000514.1:0-3038 GCA_049509155.1 Candidatus Sulfotelmatobacter sp. | reverse complement strand
CCCCATCCAACGCCTGGCCGATCGCGTCGCCGCCTGGTTCGTGCCCGCCGTCGTAGTCGTAGCTGCCCTCACGTTCGTCGCATGGCTCGCATTCGGTCCGCAGCCGCGTCTAGCGCACGCACTCGTCAACGCCGTCGCCGTTCTCATCATCGCCTGCCCCTGCGCCCTCGGCCTCGCCACTCCCATGGCCATCATGGTCGGCACCGGCCGCGGCGCCCATGCCGGAGTCTTAATCAAAAACGCCGAAGCCCTCGAGACCCTCGAAAAAGTCGACACCTTAGTCGTCGACAAAACCGGCACACTCACCGAAGGCAAGCCGAGTGTCACCAGCATGTCTGACCGTCTTTCGAACGATCCCGAACTGCTGCGTCTGGCCGCCAGCCTCGAATCTGCCAGCGAGCACCCGTTAGCCAACGCAATCGTCGCCGCCGCCGCCAAAAAGGGCCTTAAACTGTCTCCCCCGCAAGATTTTCAATCCATCACAGGAAGGGGCATCACCGGAGTTGTGCAGGGCCGCAAAGTCGCCATCGGCAGTGTTCGAATGATGGTTGAGCTGGGTATCCTGCAAAAACCCGAAGTCATTTCCGGCTCCTATCCCGGCGGCACAATTCTCTGCGTCGGCGTCGATGGCGAGTATGTAGGCACGTTCTCCATCGCAGACCGACTGAGGACCACAGCTGCCGATACCGTGCTCGAACTCCAGAAGCGCGGCCTCAGAATTCTGATGCTCACCGGAGACAACCGGATTGTCGCCCTCCGAATCGCCAGCACGCTCGGCATCACCGAGTTCGAATCCGAAGTGCTCCCCGAACGCAAACTCGAGATCGTCCGCAAACTGCAGAAGCAGGGAAGAGTCGTCGCCATGGCCGGCGACGGCATCAACGACGCCCCCGCCCTCGCGCAAGCCGACGTCGGCATCGCCATGGGCACCGGCACCGACGTCGCCATGGAAAGCGCCGGCGTTACGCTGGTCAAAGGCGACCTCACCGGAATCCTGCGCGCCCGCAAACTCAGCCAGGCCACCATGCGCAACATCCGCGAAAATCTTTTCTTCGCCTTCATCTACAACGCCGTCGGAGTCCCCATCGCCGCCGGCATTCTCTATCCCTTCTTCGGCATCCTGCTCAGCCCCATCTTCGCCGCCGCCGCCATGAGCTTCAGCAGCGTCAGCGTAATCACCAACGCCCTCCGCCTCCGCCACGCCAAGCTGTAAACCCGAAACCGTAAAGAATGAAGACCCGGTGGTCGCCCGGCGATGTGAGAAACTATCCCCGAATTCTGCTTATGGATCCTTCCCGTCCTACGCGTAGCAAGCACCCTTCTTTTCCCGATCCGCCTGCCGTAGCACCACTGCGACTCTCTCACCGAATCCTATTCGTACTGGCCATCGCTCTGGCATCGTTAGTTTTCGCTGTCTACAGCCCCTCTTTGTCGTTTCAATTCATCCTGGATGATCACCGCTTTACCACTGATCCGCGAATTCAGGAAGCCGGCCATGTCTGGGAATATTTTACGAACTACGTCTGGGGCCAGATCACCGGCGCCCCTCCGAGCTTCTACCGGCCGTTGTTCGTTGTTTGGATGAGGATAAATTTCCTGCTCAGCGGGCTGTCTCCCTGGGGATGGCACTTCCTCAGCATTTTGAAACATCTGTCGGTAGCGCTGCTGCTCGGGCTGTTGGCCTGGAAGCTACTGAACGACGCGCTCGCCGCACTTACGGCCGCAACTCTCTTCGCGCTGCACCCCGCGCAAACCGAATCGGTAAGCTGGGTTACCGTTCCCGATCCTCTCATGTCGGCCGGAATTTTGGCCGCACTCCTTCTGTACCTCCGCTACATGGACGGCCTGTCGCCCGCAGCCCAGAACCAGTCAACTCAGCAGCAGCGAGCACCAGACAAGCGAACGCGACACAAGCAAGAAAGCCTACGGGCAAAATCCGCAGGCCAGCCGTCGCCCTTGTGGCTGGGCGCTTCCGCCCTGGCCTATTTCGCCGCTCTTCTGGCGAAGGAAACAGCAATCGTCTTTCCCTGCGTGATCCTTGCTCTCGATCTGCACGCAGGGCGACGCCAAATTGATCCCAAAGCCGCCGATGCGAACCTTAAGCCTTCAATAGCTAGGAACGTCCCTCGGCTCCTTCAAACGCTTCGCCGCATGCTGCCCTTCGCCTGCGTCACAGCGCTGTATCTTCTCCTGCGCCTGAACGCCCTGAGTGGGAAACTCGGCGCAGCCACCCAGCATTTACCCTGGACCACCCTCCTCCTCTCCTGGCCACCCATTCTTTGCTTTTACGTGAAGGCAATGCTGTGGCCGGTAAAGTCCTATTCGTTTGCCGATCCCATTCTGGTGGAAACCTTCTCTGTGCGCGCCTTCCTGTTGCCGCTCTTGGCATTGGCATGCGCCACGGTCATCTTGGCGGCGGCAGTGCTTTGGGCTTGGAAGACATCGCAACGTGAGCCTGGCGAGCGGGATTCAATTGGAATCGAATCTGTCCTGATCATAGGAACCATCCTTCTTCTCTTGCCGCTTCTGCTCGCGCTCAACTTGAACGCCCTGAACCCAGGAGATTTTCTGCACGGTCGATACACCTATCTGCCGTTGGCCGGACTCATGCTGCTCGTGGCGACCGGATTGCATCTGTTGGAAAAGCTGGGAAAGCTGGAAAAGCTGGGAAAGTCGAGAAAGATGCGAATCGTCTCGCTGGGTTCCGTGTGCGTGCTGGTAGTCGCCTCCGCACTCTTCACCTTCGCGCAACAGAATCAATGGAAAGACGATTCAACCGTATTCACCGTGGCTCACCAACTCGCCCCGCACAACGCTCCCGTCGCGCAGAATCTGGCAGACACGCGCTTACAATCCGCTCTACAACTCGACGAGCAAGGCCGATGCCCTGAGGCCTTGCCGGTCTTCGAGCAGGTAACTCAGGAATATCCTCAAAATTGGTATGCCTGGGCGGGCCTCGGAGACTGCTATGTTCAGTTGAACAACCTGCCAAAAGCCGAAGAATCGCTCCACCGAGCCGCCGACCTCTCCCAAAACCC
>JBELAE010000513.1:0-3041 GCA_049509155.1 Candidatus Sulfotelmatobacter sp. | reverse complement strand
CCATGACGATGATTCTTCCGCCGACCGTGCTAACGAGGAGCTTGTCGCCGGGCTTGAGGTCAAGCGCTTCACGGGCCTCGCGGGGGATGACGATCTGGTTCTTGGACGATAGTTTGGCTTCAGCCATGCTTTACATTATAGCAAAAAGTAAAGTAGGCACCCGCCAACTATTCGCAGGCCGGCAGCAGCGAAGCCTATCGCACAGCTATCTCAACCAGTCTTCCAGTTCAATGGCGCGGTCGGTTTTTTCGTCCCGGTACTTCACGATCACTGGGGTATAGAGCGACAGATTCCAGCCCCATGGGCCCTTCTCCGTCTTCACCGCGCGGGAGCCGGGGACGACAACCGCGTTCTCTGGAACTTCGAGTGGCGCGTCAGCGGTGGAGCGGTAGACTTCGCCTTTCACCAAGTCATAGAGCGGCGTCGAGCGAGTGAGAATCGTCCCCGCGCCTAAAACGGCCCGCGCCCGCACGAGGGTGCCCTCGTAAATTCCGCAGTTGCCGCCGACCAGCACGTCGTCTTCGATGATGACGGGGGCGGCGTTGATGGGTTCGAGCACGCCTCCGACTTGCGCCGCCGCGCTTAGATGCACGCGCTTGCCGATCTGGGCGCAGGAGCCGACCAGCGCGTGCGAGTCGACCATGGTGCCTTCATCGACGTAAGCGCCCACATTGATGAACATGGGCGGCATGCAGATGACCGACGGCGCGACGTAGGCTCCGGTGCGCACCGACGAACCGCCGGGTACGACGCGCACGCGATCGGCGACGGTGAACTGGCGCGCGGGGAACGTGTCTTTGTCGACGAACGACAGTCCAGCGGGCATTTCAGCAAGTGCGCCCAGGCGGAATCCGAGCAGGATACCTTGCTTGACCCAGGCGTTGACTGTCCAGCGGGCATCTTTGCCCGCGCCAATTTTTTCGGCGGCGCGGATTTTGCCTTGCGTGAGTTGGTCGCGGAATTCTAGAAAGGTCTGGCGCGCGTCAGGGTCGTGCTCGACTTCGCCTTGGGCGGCGAGGCGTTCGATGGAGGATTTCAGGGAAGACATGAATGGTTGATTGTTGATGGATGATTGCTGATTTGTCAAAGCGTGAGCCTGAAATTGCAGGTTTGATCGGAACGCCATCGACGCGGGGGAGATCCTTCGCTCCGCCTGAAGAACCGCTCCGCTCAGGATGACGCCCTCGTGGGTGTTCCAATCAGCAATCAGCAATCAACAATCAGCAATTCCTTCCTACACGCACTTGCACTCGCTGCGGATCAACACGCCGGTCATGGCGTGGGCGTTTTCGCGGGCTTCGGGCAGCGTCGCGTAGGGGCCGTACCAGCGGGCGTGATTAGTGTCGTGGCCGGCGGGACGGCCTTTGCCGTGGCTGCATTGGCCACACGATCCGCGGTGCAGCACGATTTTGCGTGGACCGGCGGCCCAGTTCTCGTAGATGAAAAATTCCGGTGTCTCGTGGGCGGGACCGGCCGGCTTGGCGATCAATCCGACCTCGGCCACGATTTTCTGCAGGCGCGAGCGCGTGTCGCGGCGCATGGGCAATAGGGGCAGGCGGTAGACTTCTTCGATTTTTCCCATCATCGCCAGCACCGCTTTCACCGGCAGCGGGCTCGATTCGATGAAGTTGGCCTGCATCAGCGGAAGGTACTTACGCTGCAGGGTGCGGGCTGTAGTCCAGTCGTTCGCGAGCGCAGCGCGGGTGAGCGCCGCCATTTCGTGGGGAATCTCGTTGGAGCAGACCGAAACGACTCCCACGCCCCCGAGCGCGATGACCGGCAGCGTGACCGAATCATCTCCAGAGAAAACCAGAAACGTTTCCGGCACGACACTGATCGCCTCGGCAATCTGGGTCATGTTTCCGCTGGCTTCTTTCACTCCGACAATGTTCGGAATCTCGGCGAGGCGCGCCAGGGTTGCCGGCTCGAGGTTCGCCGAGGTGCGGCCGGGCACGTTGTAAAGAATGATGGGCTTGTCGCCCGCGGCCTCTGCAATGGCCTTGAAATGGCGGTATTGGCCTTCCTGCGTGGGCTTGTTGTAGTACGGGTTCGCGGTGAGGATGGCATTAACTCCGGGCCGCGTGGCGATCTCCTTTGCCTTCTCGACCGCGTCGTGCGTAGCGTTGGAAGTCGCGCCGGCAACAATGGGAACGCGCCCGGCGACGACTTCGATCGTGGTGTCGATCACGTGCAGCCATTCGTCGTGGGTGAGCGTGGGGGTCTCGCCGGTGGTGCCGCAGGGAACCAGAAAATCGATGCCGGACTCGACCTGCCACGCGACCAGGTTGCGCAGGGCAGCGTCGTCGATGGACCCATCCTGATGAAAGGGAGTTACCAGTGCAGTACCACAGCCACGGAGTTGCATAGGAATAGGATAACGCGAGTGGACGAGCGATCAAAATTGTGAACGGCCGAAATTTTAGGCGCTCCGCTTATAATCAGAACTGCGTAGTGATCTTTTCGTCGGCGGAAGCATGAGCTTCGATATATTCATGCAGCATTTTAAGGACGGCAGAGCTGCTGAAGCTCCAAGAGATGCGATCCTGGAATTGTTGCGATCCTCACAACACACTGAAGCGGATCGGTTTGGCTTCTACCACGTGGCGTTTGCCGATGGGTTGACCGTTGAGTTTTCTGCGAAGGGTCTGGAATCCAGCGGCACCTTCTCGGGATGTGCATTTCAGGTTCGCGCCTTTGGCGATCGTCTCGCGGAGTTTGTCTATCAAGTCGCGTGTGCCGGGAAGATGGTAATCATGCCTGCCACGAGGGATGCGATTGCCATACTCGTCAGCGCTGAAATGAAACAGCATCTGCCGGATGACTTGTTGGCGAATCTCACGCCGGTCGTCATCGGTTCATCAGCCGAACTCAAGGTTCTGCTTGCGACCGGCTTCGATGGATGGCGCATGTACAGGGATCAGGTCGTTCGCTAGTGACCACTGGACGGGCGAATGCGTCCGTCCCTACACGATCTTCTACAGTTCGCGCCACACATCCTTGAAATCGTAGAAGCCTTTCTTGCCGGCGAGCCATTCGGCGGC
>JBELAE010000512.1:0-3045 GCA_049509155.1 Candidatus Sulfotelmatobacter sp. | reverse complement strand
GATTCGGCGTTCCTGGCTTCGGCGATTCGCGGGATGAATTCCGCCAGCACTGCCGTCCAGTCTTTCGCGACCAGGTCGCGGTAGGGCGACCAGTATTCGATGATGTTCCAGAAGCGATAGAGGGCGAGAAGCTGAAATCCCGAGTCGGGCAGCTTGAGGTTCGAGTAGCCCAGTTCGTGATCGAAGTGAGGGTTGCCAACGTCCGCAACTTTGGAAACGTAGAACTGTCGATCGGGCAGGCGTTTGTCGCGAATCGACTGCAGGGCCTGGCTGAGGTCTGCGCCCAGCATGACGGTGTTGGCCAGCCAGGCCAGATCGGGTTTGTAGTAAACATCTTTCTCGTTCAGCTTGGCGCAGGGGTTGCAGGGGGTGACGGGGCCCAGACTTTCGATCCACTGCTGCAGCGCGGCAGTCGCGGCGGTGTGATCGTTTGCGGCGAGAACTTTGGGCAGGACGCGGAACAGATCGTAGTCCCAATGGCGCTCACCGGAAGTAATCTTGGGATGATGATACTTGAGAAATCCCCAGACTTTGCCGAGTGTGACCAGGTTGTCAATCTGAACTTTCGTGAGATCGTTCACGCTGATTCCGGAACCGCCGTCAAATTCGTGATCACGATCAAGCACGGTTTCAGGGCGTTTGGGCGCGTCCCAGACGGGTCTGTCATCGACCAGCAGTTGCAGATCGTCGGCCCAGGCCTTTCCCGTGCCGGATAGGAGCACGCCGAAGACAAGTTGCTTCGCTTCCGGGTTCACAGGCAGGGTGATGGAATATTCTTTCCAGTCGGTCGTTCCTTTTAGTTGGCGAGCCTGCATGTTGTCGAAGGCGAGGCCGGGAGCATCGCCGTCCTCGCGCATCCACAGGCCGACGAAGTCGCTCACCTCTTCTGTGCGCAGGAAGCCGTGCAGCTCAATCGAGGCGCCGGAAAAATCCATAGGTATGGAGTTCGTGATCGAGGAGAAGTTACTGGGGCTGTCGGGATGGCGTTCGATTCGAGCCGACCACTGACCACCGTGGAAAACCTGGTTGTCGGCAAAGATGGTTCCTGGCGGGCCACCACCCCAGCCTCCCGGCATGACGCCGACAGGCGGCGCCTCAAAGCTGAGAGCCGCCGCAAGGGCGGAGTGGTCAGGCGCCTTTACCGCGTTGGGTTCCTGCGCCTGAGCAGCCAGCGTAAGAGTCGCGATCAGCGCAAGCAGGTACCGCAGCATCCGGAAAGTATAGTTCGGTTCAGGCGTACACTCGGAGGGAAATTACGGGAGTCACGCACGCGCAAAGGCGGGCGCTTTCCACACGCGGTTTGGACTTGACTATGGCCTTATCGTTCTGTATATTCTGTTACGACAGAACTTACTGATTGCTATGGCGGGCCGGGCGTCGGCGGAAACGTAATCTGAAAAAGCGAGGTCGTTATGAAGATCAGATTCAGTGACTTGTGGCGATCGGCCGGAACGATTGACCGCGGGACCTATGCGCTGGTGGGAGTGCTGGGTTTTGCGCTCAAGCATAACCTGGATCGCTTCGTCGCCGGCTACTGGTTCCATCGTCCCTGGGCGTTGTTCAACTACTGGGTACCGGTGCGCGATGTGGCGCGCATTACCGATCTGCGCGGCAGCGAAGCGGCGTTCCTGGGAACGATGGTGGCGATGTCGCTGCCGTTCATCTGGGTGGGTGTGGTGCTGACCCTGAAGCGGCTGCGCAGTGCCGGGCTGTCCTCGCAACTGGTTGCGCTGTTCTTTGTGCCCTTTCTGAATTTGTTGTTTCTCCTGATGCTCTGTTTAGTGCCGGAGCGCGACCTGTCGCCCGCGGCGCAACCGGCGCAGCGGAGGCAAACATCGCTGGCAAGATTCGTCCCCGAGAGCACTCTCGGAAGCGCGGCCGTCTCTCTGCTGATTACCGTGCCGCTGGGGCTGGGCGCTGCGGTTCTCGGGTCACAAGTGCTGGCGAATTATGGCTGGGGATTATTCGTAGCGCTTCCCTTCACCATGGGATTCGCGGCCGCGCTGGTGTATGGAGTGCGTCAACCCCGCAGCATGAAAGGCTGCGTTGGAGTGGCGTGCCTGTCGGTCGCACTTCTCGGCGGGGCGTTGCTGGCGCTGGCGTTCGAGGGCGTGGTCTGTCTGATCATGGCGCTTCCGATTGCGCTGCCGCTGGCTGCTTTTGGCGGAGCCTGCGCCTACGGGGTGCAGCGGCGGCGACGGTTTCAGACGGATGCCCCTGTGTTACTTGGGATGCTGCTGGTCTTTGTGCCGGGCGTCGAGTGGGTGGAGCATGTTGCGGCCACGCCGTCCCCAGTGTATGTGGTGCGCACGGCGATCGACGTTCAAGCCTCGCCCGAGAAAGTTTGGCAGGAAGTGGTCGCGTTTTCGGAAATCCCTCCGCCCACGGAGTGGATGTTTCGCGCCGGCATCGCCTATCCCATTCGCGCGGAAATGCTGGGCACCGGTCGCGGCGCGGAACGGCACTGCGTGTTCTCGACCGGAGCGTTTGTCGAACCGATCGAAGTGTGGGACGAACCCCGGCAGCTGAAGTTTTCGGTGACTTCGAATCCGCCGCCGATGGAGGAATGGACTCCCTACTCGCACATCGATCCGCCGCACTTGCACGGATTTCTGGTGTCGGAAGGCGGGCAATTCCTGCTCACGCCGCTCGCGAACGGTGGAACGCGGCTGGAGGGAACGACCTGGTATCAGCACGGGCTTTGGCCGTCAGCGTATTGGCGGTTGTGGTCGGACGCGATTATTCACCACATTCATCTGCGGGTGTTGAGGCACATTCGGGATGAGGCGGAGGGGAAGCTGGAATGAGCAGGTAATCAGTCATCGGCGATCGTGATCAGCGGTCGTGATCATTGGTCAGTGATCAGTGATCAGTGGTCAGTGATCCGCAACCAATTCGCCTGTGATTGGAATCACAGACCGGATTAATCGCGGCTACTACCGTTAAGGTGAGATCGTTTCCACGTCGATCTCACCTCGGGAGGGGCCTTTTCATGTCGATCGCAACCCTAAGTACTGCGCGGGTTTTAAACCCCAGTTTAGAAAA
>JBELAE010000511.1:0-3682 GCA_049509155.1 Candidatus Sulfotelmatobacter sp. | reverse complement strand
GGCGCTGGTGGTGGCGCGGGGCCGTGTGTGTGGTGTCAATCCTTGTGATTGTTGCGGCTTGGGAGCGAGTTCAGGCGCCGTGGTGGGACAATGCCGGTGATCTCCGCGAGATGCAGGACAACATGGCTACGGGCGCGGGTTATGAAGGGGTGGAGGAATACACGCCGCTGGGCGCTGATCCGGCGGCGATCGATTCTGCGGCGATCGATGCTGCGACGAGCGAACCGACAATTATGGACCCAGCAATGATCGAGCCTGCGATGATCGACAAAGGCGCGCGCAAAGTTACCGTGGACGGGCCGGCGCGTGCGGCGATTCATGTGTATCGCTGGGACGCCGAGTCGAGGATGTTTACGGCGGAGATGTCTGCGCCGGATCGGCTGGGGCTGCGGTTGTTTCGTTATCCGGCGTGGCGAGTGAAAGTGAACGGGCGCGTGGTGGATACGAGCGCGCGGGAAGGGACGGGGCAGATGCTGGTTCCGGTCGCGGCGGGGATGAATCGCGTGGAGATCAGTTTTGTGCGGACTTGGGATCGGACGCTAGGGGGATGGATTTCGATTGTGGCGATGGCGGGCCTGGGGATTTGGAGTTGGCGATTACGAAGAAGAGCGGACCTCAGGGGCTAAAGCCCGCACCATTTGCGGCTCTTATCGGCACGAGTGGAACCTCGTGCCGGTGCGGCACTCGAAGCCGGTGCGGTTGTCGAACAAGGTGCGTTTTCCATATATCCTTTCAACATATCCTTTCAACCTCGACATTCACCCATGCGACGAGTTTTGATTGCTACTTCGAATCCGGGGAAGCTGCGAGACTTTGCGGGAGCGGCGGCGGGGCATAGCGTTGCAATCGAGAGCATTCCGGGCTTCGCTTCCCTGCCGGCTGTGGTCGAGGACGGGCTCACGTTCGAAGAGAACGCGCGCAAGAAGGCGGAGGAATATAGCCGGCACGCGGCGGGAGAGATTGTGGTCGCCGACGATTCCGGGCTTGAAGTGGATGCGCTGAAGGGGGCGCCGGGCGTGCATTCGGCGCGTTATGCCGCGGATCAGCCTCACTTGGCCAGCGAGAATACTGACGATGAGGCCAATAACGCGCGGGTGCTGCGGGAACTGAGGAAGGTTTCTCCTGAGAAGCGCACGGGACGATTCGTGTGCGTGCTGGCGGCGGCGCGCGATGGGCAGACGCTGGCTACGTTTCGTGGAACGGCGGAAGGAGTGATTCTCGATGCGCCGCGGGGGACGGGCGGGTTTGGATATGATCCGCTGTTTTATTTTCCGCAGATTCAGAAGACGTTTGCGGAGTTAGGCGCCGAAGAGAAAGCGCGGTATAGCCACCGGGGGGCGGCGTTTCGGCTGTTTCTGGAGTGGTGCGAGGGGCTCAGCGGCGGGTAGACAGTCCGGTGGCGCAGGCAGTAGCAGATTCCTCCCTTTGGTCGGAATGACAAACTTTCCTGGGATGGTTTCATTCGGGGTGGGAGTGGGTCAGTCTGATCAGACTGACCCACTACCTTTGGGGTGCGTTCCTTGACTTCGCTTCTCTTCGAGCCCGATAATGTCAGGTTCTTTTCTCATTCTTGAACGAATCTGTGGACGTTATTCTGTGGAACTTACAAGGAGCGTTTCGTGGCGTCAGCCAGTTCTTCTGCTCCCGTGGTAGCGCATGGAGTTGCCCCGTTGCGCGCCGGGCAGGGATATTCGTTTTTATTGCGCCGGCTGCATTCGCTTTCGGGGATCGTGCCGGTGGGCGCGTTTCTTTTCGAGCACATTCTGATTTCGAATTCGACCGCTATTACTGGGCCGGACGCGTATGCGCGGCAGGTCAGCTTTCTGGCGAATCTGCCGCTGGTATTTTTTCTGGAGCTGTTCGGGATCTGGCTGCCGATTTTATTTCACGCGCTCTATGGCTTTTACATCTGGTATCGCGGTGACGGGAACGCGACCGCGTATCCGTGGAGCGGCAACTGGATGTACACGGCGCAGCGCTGGACGGGCGGGATCGCGTTCGTCTACATCCTGTGGCATACGTACACAATGCGGTTTACCGGAGTCGATCTGCACGACAATCCGATGGCGTCGTTCGGCAAGGTGCAGGCCGAGGTGATACACCCGGCGCTGTTCTTGTTCTACGTGGTGGGACTGGTGGCGGCTTCGTGGCACTTCGCGTATGGAATCTGGCTGTTCTCGGCGAAGTGGGGGATTGTTTCGGGGGATAAAGCGCAGAAACGGCTGCTGCGATTGTGCTTAGTATTGTTCGTGGTGTTGTGCGGAGCGGGGTTGGCGAGTTTGTATTCGTTCCGCTCGCGTCCTGCGGCCGAGGATCAACCGAACAGCGCGATGGTTCGGTCCAGTCACGGAGTTGGAGAGCGAACCGCAAGCTCCGGAAGGCCGGTGCAATAAGATGGCGACTCCGAAAATCATTGTCGTGGGCGGCGGGCTGGCGGGACTGGCCGCGGTCATTAAGATCGCGGAGATGGGCGCCAACGTCGACCTGTTCTCGATTGTGCCGGTGAAGCGGTCGCATTCGGTGTGCGCGCAGGGCGGGATTAATGCGGCGAAAAACCTGAAGGGCGAGGGCGACTCGACCTGGAAACATTTTGACGACACGGTCTACGGCGGGGACTTTCTCGGCAACCAGCCTCCGATTAAAGATATGTGCGAGGCCGCGCCGGGGATTATCGATTTGCTGGACCGCATGGGCGTGCCGTTCAACCGCACGCCGGAAGGGCTGCTCGATTTCCGGCGGTTTGGCGGGACTTTGTACAACCGCACGGCGTTCGCGGGCGCGACTACCGGCCAGCAACTGCTTTACGCGCTTGATGAGCAAGTGCGGCGGTATGAATCGGAAGGCAAGGTGAAGAAGTACGAGCACTGGGTCGATGGAAGTGCGGACGTTCCCGGCCGACGCGATCATTATTGCGACCGGAGGGAATGGCGCGATCTTTGGCAAGTCTACGAATTCGGTGGTGTGCACGGGATCGGCGCAGTCGGCGCTCTATCAGCAGGGCGCTTTCTACGCTAACGGCGAGTTCATTCAGGTGCATCCGACTTGCATTCCCGGAGAGGACAAGTTGCGGTTGATGTCGGAATCGGCGCGGGGCGAGGGCGGGCGCGTGTGGGTTCCGAAGGCTGCCGGCGACAAGCGCGATCCGAAAACCATTCCAGAAAATGAACGTTGGTATTTTCTCGAGGAGTGGTATCCGAAGTACGGCAATCTTGTGCCCCGCGACATTGCTACGCGGGCGATTTTTAAAGTTGTGTTCGAGTACAACCTGGGCATTGATGGCAAGCCGATGGTGTATCTCGACCTGACGCACATCGACCGCAAGCTTCTGGATAAGAAGCTGGAAGGGATTCTTGAAATCTACGAGAAGTTTGTGGGCGATGATCCGCGCGACACGCCGATGAAGATTTTCCCTGGCATGCATTACACCATGGGTGGGCTGTGGGTGGATTTCAATCAGCAAACGAATATTCCTGGTGTGTTTGCGGCGGGGGAGTGTGAATATCAGTATCACGGGGCGAACCGACTGGGCGCGAACTCGCTGGTGTCGTGCATTTACGGTGGAGGGATTGCCGGGCCGAACGCGGTGAAATATGCTCGTGGATTGCAGGCGCTGCCGGATGGCAACGGCTTCTTTGATGCCGAGAAGAAGCGGCAGGAAGAGAGTAATTCCCTGTTGATGAAT
>JBELAE010000510.1:0-3097 GCA_049509155.1 Candidatus Sulfotelmatobacter sp. | reverse complement strand
TTCTTGCCACTCCCGGTCTTCTTGCACCCGGTAACCCGCGATTTTCCCCATATTCCCGCCCGTGGACAGCGCCTTCATCTTTTCGTCAAACTTCTGCATGGCGGCTTGCGTGGCTCGGAACTCGACCTCTGCCATCCCCAGGAGCTGAACGCTGTCGAGGTACAGATCGCACCACAGAGCCCGCCATTCGTAAATGTTATCGTTGATCGTGGCTTGCAACGACTCAGGCGTCTGCCCCGCGTCACGGATATCGCGTGCCGCTTGCGGATTCGTCGCGCTGTCCCGCAACATCAATAGCGAACCCGAGATGAAGACCGTATAAGTAAACTTCAGCCCGTTCTTCCGATGTCCGTATTCGTCCATAGTTTTTCGGAGCGAAGCCGACGCATCAGCCGAGCGGATCGCGCGGTTCAGCGCATCCTCGGCCTTGTCAAAGTTGCTGGAAGCATTCAGGGCCTGGGCGAGGGCTTCCAGATGCACCTTATGGTACGTGAAATATGGGTGCGACGTCAGCGATGTGCCGATCGCCTTGCCCGCAATGTCGAGCATGGCGCGGATACCCAGCTTCATCAAAGCCCCGGACCGAGTGTCCTCGTCGATCGACTCCTTGACCAGTTTTTCGTAGGTCCGAATCTTTTTTACTTTCTTGAAGAGTGTGTAGGCGTCAGCCGCTTTCTTTGTGATTCCCATGGAAGTAACTCTCGGAGGGGGAGACGATGAACTAAATTTCAACGGGAAACATACAACGTGACCGCCCTACTTGTAAATCAAATATTTCTCCCGCACCTTCTGAAATGCCGCCAGCCCCTCCTGCCAATCCTGCGCAATCCGGCGCGGATCCTGCCCCGCCACCAGCGCGTCATACACACTCTCATTGACCAGCAACTCGCTCATGCGCTCAATCTTGAAATCCGCCGGATATAGCTTGCGCAGCGCTGCGGCCAACTCAATCCCCAATTCCGGCGCGTCAAACCCATTCCGATCGGTCAGCAGAATGTTCACACCCGAGCACACCTGCCCGCTGTACACGCTCGCGGTCGGCGTAAATGTAACCGGGACAAACCGCACCCCCCCGATCCCGCGCAGATTCAAGTAAGCCGCCAGTTCCCTGCTCTTCATCCACGGCGCGCCGACCAACTCAAACGGAGTGTCGGTCCCGCGACCCACCGAAACATTCGTGCCCTCGATCAGCGCCACACCCGGATAAAGCGCCGCCTCAACGACGCTCCGCAGATTCGGCGACGGATTCACCCACCCGAGCCCCGTCGAATCGAACCAGTCTCCGCGTTGCCATCCCTCCATCGGCACCACAGTCAATTTCGCGTTAATGCCGCGCTCGGCGTTAAACATCTTCGCCAGTTCGCCCATGGTCATCCCATGCCGCACCGGCACGGTCCAATAATTCGTGAAACTCTCGCGCCCCGCATCCGACACTGGCCCCTGCACGAACGACCCCGTAATCGGATCCGGCCGGTCGAGCACAATCATCTCAATCCCAGCCTTGGCCGCCGCCTCCAGAAAATATCCCAGCGTCGTTTCGTACGTATAAAACCGTGCCCCCGCATCCTGAATATCAAACACCACAGCATCCAGATTCTTCATTACATCCGGCGGCGGACGCCGCGCCGCATCCGTCCCCCCGTACACGCTATAAACAGGAATGCCTGTCGCCGCATCCTTCGAATTATTAATGTCGGTGGTATCGAGCGTCCCCGTCACTCCATGCTCCGGACTGAAAATCGCATCCAGAGAAACTCCGGCTGCCTTCGCCAACACATCAATCGTCCGCACTCCCTGGCCGTCGACTCCCGTCTGATTCGTCACCAGCCCGATGCGCTTCTTCGCCTCCGGATTCTTCGCATCCGCGCTCTGCGCATCGACGATCTGCGTATCGTTCTGCGTAGCGACGCTCTGACCCGCCGCCTTCAGCACATCAAACCCATGCTCTTCGAGCACGTCGATCCCATTCTTCACCGTCCCGTTCCGCGTGCTCATCCGCCGCGACGCACTCAGCGCCTCGTTGTATCCCGTGATGCTCTTCCAGCGCAGCTCCTCCTTTTCGCTCGGCGTCAAATTCAGCGCCGCCGCCACTTCCGTAGCCACTTTCGAACGCAGCGCGACGGCGGTCCCTTTCCCTCGCGGATGCACCGCATTGGTCAGCAAAACAATGTAAGTCTCGGTCGTCGGATCGATCCACATCGATGTACCCGTCCACCCCGTGTGCCCATACGATCCCACCGGAAACAAATCCCCGCGATTCGACGAAAACGGAGAATCGATATCCCACCCAAACCCGCGCAGCACCGGCGCCGCCGGCGGCGTCTCCGGCGACGTCATTTTCTCAACCGCCGCCGCCGACAGAATTCCATCCCCGCCGTCCAGCAGCGTCTGCGCAAACTTCGCCAGATCATCGGCCGTCGAAAACAGCCCCGCATGCCCCGCCACGCCGCCCATCCGCCGCGCCCTCGGATCGTGCACTACCCCGCGCAGCATGTGCTCGTGCTCGTCATATTCCGTGGGCGCAATCTTCTCGAGCGACCCAGGCCGCCCCGCCGCCAGAGGCAAGAATCGTGTGTGCGTCATTTTGAGCGGCGCAAAAATATGGCGCTGCGTGTAGACATCGAGGGTCTCGCCCGACAATTTCTCGACCAGCGCGCCCAGCACAATGAAATTCGTATCGCTGTAGGTAAATCCCGAACCCGGCGCCTGCGCGGGCGTCTCCGCAAAAGCCAGCCGGAACGCTGATTCTTTCCCATCAAACGCCGGCGTCAAATCGATGTCCGGCGCCAGCCCCGAATAGTGCGTCAGCAACTGCCGCACCGTGATGTCCTCTTTCCCGTTCTGCGCAAACTCCGGCAGATATTTCGCTACCGGATCATTCAGCCGCACCTTGCCCTGCTCAACGAGTTGCATCACGGCGGTGGTCGTCGCAACCACCTTGGTCAGCGACGCCAGATCGAACACCGTATCCAGCGTCATAGGCTCGCGCTTCGGTTCCAGCGCCCGATTCCCATACGCCTTGCGATAAATCACCCCCCCGTCGTGCCCCACCACCAGCACAGCCCCAGGAATATTTCCATCCGCAATCGCCTGCTCA
>JBELAE010000051.1:0-18813 GCA_049509155.1 Candidatus Sulfotelmatobacter sp. | reverse complement strand
TATTGACGAACGGTGTGGACGAAGCGATCCATTTGCTGTGTCAGACCTACCTCGAACCAGGCGACGAAGCCTTGATTGTTGTGCCCACGTATTCGATGTATCGAATTTATATGATGGCGGCGGGCGCGCAAGTCATCAGCGTCCCCGCCGGTAAAGATTTCGCTTTTCCTGGCGATGACGTGTGCAGGCGAATCACGCCGCGCACGCGACTGGTCGCCATCGCGAATCCGAATAATCCCACTGGATCGGTCGCTGCGCCGGAAGATTTGATGCGAGTCGTACTCTCCGCACCCGAGGCGGCCGTACTCCTGGACGAAGCTTACTTCGAGTTCTATGGGCAAACCATGCTGGCCGCACGAAACCAGTTTCCTAACCTGTTTGTGGCGCGCACGTTTTCCAAGGCCTACGGACTGGCTGGGTTGCGCATCGGCATCTTAGTGGGTGATGCAGAGCAAATGCGCAGCGTGCGGCGCGTCAGTTCGCCCTACAACGTGAACGCGGTGGCGCTGGCTTGCCTGCTGGAAGCACTCGGCGATCAAGGTTACATTCAGCAGTATGTATCTGACGTTCGCGAATCGCGAGCCCGCATGGAGCAGGTTCTCAGCGCGAGGGGAATTCAATTTTGGCCCAGCCAGGCTAACTTCGTGCTGGCGCGAGTGGGTGCAGCGGCGTCATTCGTCGAACATATGAGAAGACGCGGCATTCTGGTTCGTGACCGGTCCAGCGATCACGGTTGTGAAGGATGCGTGCGCATCACTCTCGGCCCGCGTGAGCATGCAGATCGATTGCTCATTGCGTTGAAGGAGACGCTCGAAGAGCTTGGCATCGCGCAAGGACAGGGAGCGTCGCGGCGATGAGAAAAGGAAGCATCAAGCGCGTCAGCAAAGAGACGCAGATTCAAATGTCGCTCACGATTGAGGGGCGCGGGCGCTACCAGGTGTCAACCGGCATTCGCTTCTTCGATCACATGCTTGAACTGTTTGCACACCACGGCGGCTTCGATTTGAAGCTCAAGGTCCGCGGCGATCTTGATGTGGACCAGCATCACACCGTGGAAGATGTTGGAATCGTCCTCGGGCAGGCCTTTGATAAGGCGCTCGGCAGCAAGCGCGGTATTCTGCGCGCTGGATACTTCTTGATGCCGATGGACGAAACCATGGGCATGGCCGCCGTGGACTTCTGCGGGCGCACCGCTGCCGTGGTTGACACGAAGGTGCGCGCGCGGCTGGTGGGCGATCTGCAGTCGGAACTGGTTTACGACTTCTTTGAAGGTTTTGCCCGCGGTGCGCGGGCCAATGTTCACGTGCGGGTGCTCTACGGGCGATCGAGCCACCACAAGATTGAAGCGCTGTTCAAGGCTTTCGCGCGGGCGCTGCGTGCTGCGTGCTGGCGTGATCGGCAAATGTTGGGACTCCTGCCCAGTACTAAAGGAGTGCTGTGATGATTGCGATCGTCGATTACGGCGCCGGGAATCTGGTTTCGGTGAAGAAAGCGCTGAACTGGCTGGGACAGGACTGCGCCATTACTTCCGCTCCCGGGGAGGTCACGAAAGCCGCGAAGATCGTGCTTCCCGGCGTCGGTCACTTTGCCTCGACGGCGGCGCTTGCGCGCTTGGGTTTGCAGGATGCCATAGTGGACGCCATTGGGCGAGGGATTCCGTTCCTCGGTATCTGCGTTGGCATGCAGTGGATGTTCGAGCGGAGTCAGGAATCGCCGGGGACCTGTGGGTTGGGCCTATTGAATGGTGAATGCGAGCGCTTTCCCGCAGGCGTAAAGTCGCCGCATGTGGGATGGAACCAGCTCGAGGTTGACTCGTCGTCTCGGCTCTTGCAGGGTGTTCCGTCGTCCTCGTTTGTGTATTTCACGCATTCCTATCGAGCGCCGCTGGCTGAGTCGACGGTGGCGTGCTGCGAGTATGGTGGGCGGTTTTCGGCGGCGGTGGAGCGGGATTATCTGTTTGGCGTGCAGTTTCATCCGGAAAAATCCGGGGCGATTGGGCTAAGGATACTGGGCAATTTCTGCGCGCTTTAGTGGGTGCGATCTGACATACACACTTCTGGGATAAATGCTCTGACATGCTGACGAAACGAATCATCGCTTGCCTCGACGTGGACGGCGGCCGTGTGGTCAAGGGCGTGCAGTTTGAAAATCTGCGAGATGCGGGGGATCCGGCCGAGCTGGCCAAGGCGCACAGCGAATCGGGAGCTGACGAAATCGTGCTGTTGGACATTTCGGCGGCGCACGAGCGGCGGGCCACGCTACTCGAAACCGTGCGCCGTGCCGCGCGTCAGTTGTTTATTCCGTTCACGGTAGGAGGTGGAATTCGCACGCTGGAAGATGCGGCTGCGGTATTTTCGGCGGGCGCGGATAAGATCAGCATCAACTCTGCGGCGCTTGCTGATCCGGCCGTAATTACGCGCATCGCAGAGCGATTTGGATCGCAAGCCGTCGTGGTCGCGATTGATGCCAAGCGATTATTGGGCACATCCCACTGGGAAGCCTACACGCATGGAGGACGAACGCCTGCCGGGCGTGACGCGGTTGCCTGGGCCCGGGAAGCGGAGTCGCGCGGTGCGGGGGAGATTCTGCTGACTTCGATGGACTGTGACGGCACCGGCGCAGGCTTCGATTGCGAACTGACGGGATGCGTGGCTGACTCGGTTCGAATTCCGGTGATCGCCTCTGGCGGCGCCGGCGGCGCACAGCATTTCGTCGAAGTATTTAGCGAGGGGCATGCCGATGCCGCGCTGGCGGCGTCGATTTTTCATTACGGTTTCAGCCGGATCACAGATCTCAAGCAACAGCTTGGCGCTCAGGGAATTCCAGTGAGGTGGCCATGCTGATCCCTTCCATCGATTTGATGGGTGGCAAGATTGTCCAGCTCGTGCAGGGCCGGAAGAAGGTTCTGGAGTTCGACGACTTCGACGCATGGGTGGCGCGGTTCTCGAAGTATCCGCTGGTGCAACTGATTGATCTCGACGCCGCTATTGGGACGGGCAACAACGTGAAGCTGGTCAGTGAATTTGCCCGGCAACTGCCGTGCCAGGTTGGTGGGGGCATCCGCACAGTAGAGGTGGCTCAGGCCGCGCTGGCGGCGGGAGCGCAGAGGGTCATCATCGGATCGGCGCTGTTCGCAGAGGAAAGACTGGATCACGACTTTGCGGAGAGGATCGCCGACGCGGTCGGCCCTAGCCGACTGGTATTCGCTCTGGACGCGATTGGAGGTCGAGTAGTGATTCACGGATGGCGGAACGTCACTGAGGTGGCACCGCTCGAAATGATACAAACGCTCGAACCCTGGTGCAGCGCGTTTCTCTATACGCATGTGGACACGGAAGGGTTGTTGCAAGGGTTCCCGCAAGATGTGATCCGTCCGCTGCGCGCGGCTACCGGCAGGCAGCTCATTGCAGCAGGTGGGATACGATCACAAAACGAGATCGACGAACTCCACATCATCGGCGTGGACGCTGTGGTCGGAATGGCGATCTACCAGGGAATTCTTCGCGCATAAAGCCCGCTACACCTGCTCAAAACTTCAATCCGACAGCGCTGCTCAGGAATGCAGCGACGGGCGACATTGTGCGGCAAGCGCGGACGAAGATCGACATGAATGTTGGACCGCAGATTTGCTTGTCGGTGAAGTTCACGGCGGTGCCGAGATCGCGCAGCTTGAGGTCTTCCACAAATTCGTGGTCGGCAGGGAAGCCGCGCGGGGGACGGCGAAGTTTGCTGGCGTCGTCCCAGTTGAGAAGTTTACGGATATCCCGCCATTCCTCGGGGCGCGACACGATGGCGTTGCGGACTCTGAGCAGGGTCGGGGGCTCGGGATGCCAAAGGCCGGACGCGGCGAAACAGCCGCCGGGCTCAAGATGGAGATAGAAGCCGGGAGAATGAACATCTTTGCCGCGATGCGAGAATCGCATGGCGACGTTTGTTTTGTAGGGGCGCTTGTCGTTGGAAAATCTCGTGTCGCGGTAAATGCGGAACATGGAACCGCGCGACGGGCGCGGATCGGCGACGAGATGTGGTGAAATTTCATACAACGGCGCCGCGAAGTCGGTGATGAAGCGCAAGACGGGTTGGCGCACGCTGGTTTCCCACTCTTCTTTGTGGGCCTGAAACCAGTCGCGGTTGTTGTTGCGCTTCAGGCGCGTGAGAAAACGGAAGAGGTCGGCGGTGAAGTAGACGGGCATGGGAAATAAGGTAAAAAGCAGTGAAGAAAAAGTAAAGTGTGGTGCTTTGACGAAACCGGCATTGACTCCGGCCGTTGCTCCGTGCTTCGATGAGAAGTGCCGAGCCGCAAGCCTTCTCTTCCGGTGGACGACCTTCTGCCGGAGATTATTGATTCTCTAAAACTGCGTCCTAACTTAGTAATCGTGGCCGCTCCAGGTGCGGGGAAGACGACGCGAGTCCCGCCTGCGCTGCTCGGTGTTGTGAACGGCGAAGTGGTTGTGCTTGAACCACGCCGGATCGCAGCACGGATGGCGGCGCGCCGAGTCGCGTGGGAACTCGACGAGGAAGTTGGCGAGACAGTCGGATACCACGTCCGGTTTGAAGAGGCGAGCGGCCCACGCACGCGGCTGAGATTCGTGACCGAAGGCGTACTCACGAGGCGCTTGGTTTCCGACCCTCACCTGAAGGGCGTGGCCGCCGTCGTGGTTGACGAGTTCCACGAGCGGCACCTCGAGAGCGACCTCGCGCTGGCATTGTTAAAGCGCTTGCAGCAGACACGTCCCGATCTGCGAATCGTCGTCATGTCAGCGACTCTCGATGCCGAGCCGGTGGCCCAGTATCTCCGCGATTGCCCGGTGGTGCGCTCCGCAGGAAGACTGTTCGACCTTTCCATCCGACATCTGCCGTACTCCCCTGAGCCGCTCGAAGCGCAGATGAGGAACGCAGTGGAGTTGCTGATCGCCGCGAAGCATACTGGCGATATTTTGGCTTTTCTGCCGGGAGCGGTGGAGATTCGGCGCGCGATGCGGGCGTGCGATGCGGTTGCGCGCCGGGCTGAGTTGCTGGTGCTTCCGCTGCACGGTAGTTTGCCGCCGAAAGAGCAGGACCGGGCGCTTTCGCCCGCGTCTCAGCGCAAGCTGATTCTTGCCACCAATGTTGCGGAGAGCTCGGTTACGGTCGAAGGCGTAACCGCTGTGATCGACAGTGGCCTGGCGCGCTTCGCGAGCTACTCCCACTGGAGCGGGTTGCCGACGCTTCACGTCGGACGCGTGAGCAAGGCTTCGGCGAGGCAGCGGGCCGGGCGGGCGGGACGCACCGCACCGGGGCATGTGCTGCGGCTTTACACCGAGGAGGATTACTCACGCCGTCCGGATCAGGATGCGCCGGAGATTCTGCGCAGCGATCTGTCTCAGCTCTGTCTTGCTCTGCGAGCGATGGGGATCGCAAACGTCAATGATATATCGTGGCTAGATGCCCCGTCCGCGGCCGCAGTTCAACAGGCGGATGCGCTGCTGGATCGGCTGGGCGCGCGCGGTGATATGGCCCAGCGTTTGGCGCGGCTTCCGCTTCCGCCGCGGTTGTCGCGAATCCTGGTGGAGGCCTTGGGGCGCGGGGTGGGTGAGGACGGTTGTGTTGCGGCGGCTCTGCTCGGGTCTGGCGTGCGCGTCGACAAAACCGATCTTCTCGATGCCATGGATTTGGAGCCGGATCAACGCGTGCGCCAGCACATCGCCCAGCTTCGCAGAATTGCTCGAACCTTTGCTCGGACCTCCGGACAGAAGAAACATAATGACGACGATCTGCTTATGTCGGTACTCGCGGGATTCCCGGATCGTGTCGCGCGGTTGAGAGCAGGGAAACATGTGCTGCTGTCGAGCGGCGAATCGGCGGAGTTGGCGAGCGAGCCTCCGCCATATCAGTTCATGGTTGCGGTCGACGCCGAGGACCGTAAGGAGAAAGCTCTGCCGCTCATCCGAATGACGGCGCGCATCGAGCCGGAGTGGTTGATTGATCTGTTTCCGGAGCGGGTGAAAGATCAGTCGGGTGTAGTGTGGAATCCTGCGGCAGAGCGGGTGGATGCGGTGAGCGCGCTGCTCTATGACGAGTTGGTGATTCAAGAATCACGAGGCACGGTGCCAGGTGTGCAGGCCGCTGCCGAACTGCTTGCCCAGAAGGCGCTGGAGGTCGGCGTTGAACGTTTCGTCGATGTAGAGGAACTGAGTGGGTTCATGGGACGAGTGGAATTTGCTGGTTTCGAAATGCCGGATGTCCAGCAGGCGCTGAGTGAACTGTGTTTGGGGCTAAGAAGCTTTGGCGAGTTGAGGAAGGCGGGTGCGGGTTTGGTTTCAGTTCTCGAGCAGAAGATCGGTGCGCGACGGTTGCGTGAGATCGCTCCGGCGAGCGTCCGCTTGCAGAAGGGGCGCGAGACTAAAGTTCACTATGAGCGCGGAAAGCCGCCGTGGATCGCATCCCGCCTGCAGGATTTCTTCGGCATGCGCGACACGCCGCGGGTCGGGCCGGGGCGAACGCCTCTGGTTGTCCACTTGCTGGCTCCGAATCAGCGGGCCGTGCAGACTACGACCGATCTTGCGGGATTCTGGGAGCGACTGTATCCAGAAGTGCGCCGCGAATTGATGCGACGCTACCCGAAGCACGCGTGGCCAGAGCGGCCGTGACGCTCTTAACTTTCCAGTTTGAACGCTCGTTCCATGAGTACCCATTTCTCGCCGGGCTTGGCTTGGGGCAGAGGTTGTTGAAATGTCGACATGAGTGTTTCCCACTCCTGGACTTTCGGGCTGAGTTGGTCGGCGTTGGCCTTAGCTTCGAACGAGAAAGACTCGTTGACTTCCATGATCATGAACATGCGCGTGCCGAGCAGATAGATCTCCATGTCGTCGATGCCGGAGTCTTTGATGCTCCGCGTAATCGCGGGCCAAATCTTCTCGTGATAGCGTTTGTATTCGGCGATCAGCCGGGGATCGTCTTTCAAATCGAGGGTCAGGCAGAATCGTCGTTTCATTTCACCTCTGTGGCTTGTGGCACGATTTAGCGGCGCGTTGTGGTGTGTGTAGATGTCCTCATGCGGAGTGTTTCACGTCAGCGCGCGATCCAGGTGAACGTAACCGCCGTCGACGAATAAATGTTGACCCGTCGTGTGACTGGATTTCGCTGAGATGAGAAATACCACCGTTGCAGCAATCTCCTCCGGCGTAGTCATACGCTGCTCAAGTGGGATCTTGGCAAGAATATGTGTCAGCTTTTCTTGGGGATTCGGAAACGTGTCAAGCCAGCAGCGGTAGAGCGGCGTCATGACCTCGGCCGGAAGGACTGTATTGACGCGAATGCCATAAGGCAGAAGTTCCGCTGCCCATTCGCGGGTCAGAGCCATGATCGCCCCTTTCGAAGACGCATAGCCCGACGTACCTCCTTGGCCGGTCACAGCGGTCTTGGAGCCGATGTTGACAATTGCCCCGTGCGAGCGCTTCAAGTGCGGCAAGGCATAGTGAGCCATGCCGTAGTAGTGCACCAGATTGCGGTTGAGCGACGCAACGTACTCATCGACGCTGCCATGCTCGAGACCGACTTTGTCGTTACGACCTGCGTTGTTCACCAACGCATCGATCCGGCCGAAAGTTTGCGCAGTTTGCTCGACGGATTGCGAACAGCCTTCGGGAGTGGAGAGATCGACGGTGATGAGTCCGCAGGCCGCGCTTGCACCTTGCAGTTCTCTTTGGAGTCGCTGGCCAGCCTCAGCGTTGCGGTCCACAATTACCGGAAAGGCATCCTCGGCAGCGCAGGCGCGGACAATCGCCGCGCCGATTCCACTGGCCCCGCCTGTCACCACGATAACTTTGTCTTTCAGTTGGAGGTTCATGCGCTAGCCTCGCAGGTTGAAGAAGCCGCCATCGAGGGGATAATCCACGCCGGTGATGAACGCGGCTTCGTCTGAACACAAGAACAATGCAAGCGACGCGACTTCCTCCGGCTCCGCCATTCTTCCAATCGGTTGTGCCTTGGCCAGCTTCTCGAACATTTCCCGCTCGCGGCCGGGATAGTGTTTCTGAAGATAGTCGTCGACAAACGGAGTGTGAACCCGGGCGGGTGAAATGCAATTACAGCGAATGTTGTGCGCGAGATAATCTCTGGCGACGGAATATGTCATGGCGATGACCGCCCCTTTGCTCATCGAGTAGGCGAAGCGGTCGGCGAGTCCAGCAGATCCGGCAATCGACGCCATGTTCAGAATCACCCCGCCCCCGAAAGTTTTCATGTGCCCAACCACGGCGCGCATGCAGTTGTAGAACCCCTTTATATTCACTCGAACGACGCGGTCGAAGTCTTCCGGGGTTGTGGTCTCGACAGTTCCGATATGCGAGATGCCTGCGTTGTTGACGAGAATGTGAACGCGTCCTTCGTGAAACAGTTCGTCGAATCTGGCGATAACATCCGCTTGGTTGGTCACATCGCTGAGATAGGCGGAAGCTGTTCCACCAGAATCGACAATACGCTGGCAAGTCGCGGCTGCTGCTGGTTCGTTTATGTCAAGAATTCGAATCGAAGCGCCCTGCGCTGCGAGCTTCAGGGCAATGGCCTGCCCAATGCCGCTTCCTCCGCCGGTGACCACGGCAACTTTGCCATCGAGCCGGAAATTCCGCGCGCTGACGTCTTGGGCGCTCACAGCGAAACGCCCCGCTTCCAGGGAATGAAATCTTCCTGAGCCTTCTGCTCGGCTTTGGTTCGGACTTCACCGTTTGCTACCTGGATCACGAGATCCAGGATGGCCTCGCCCATCTCCTCGACTGTTTTCTGTCCGGCGACGACCGGTCCGGTGTCGATGTCGATGATGTCGTGCATGCGCTGCGCCAGATTCGAATTCGTGGAAAGCTTCACGACTGGAGTGATAGGATTTCCGGTCGGCGTGCCAAGGCCGGTGGTGAACAGTACCACGCTCGCTCCGGCACCGACTTGTGCCGTGACGCATTCCACGTCGTTGCCCGGCGTGCATTGCAGATTCAGGCCGGGGTCGGTCGAGTACTCTGGATAATCGAGAACGGCGGTCACGGGAGACGTGCCACCTTTTTTAGCCGCTCCCGCGGATTTCATGGCATCGGTCAACAGCCCATCCCGCATATTGCCGGGTGAAGGATTCATGTCGAAGCCGGAGCCGACGGCCACGGCGCGGGCGGCATAGGCGCGCATCAGTTGAATAAAGCGATTGCCGACATCTTTGCTCTTGCCGCGATTGATGAGTTCCTGTTCTACGCCGCACAGCTCGGGGAATTCCGACAGAATGGTTCGGCCACCCAGGGCAGTGAGCAGATCGGCGGTGTGTCCGATGGCCGGATTCGCCGAGATGC
Organism: Candidatus Sulfotelmatobacter sp.; assembly: GCA_049509155.1. Classification (GTDB taxonomy): domain Bacteria; phylum Acidobacteriota; class Terriglobia; order Terriglobales; family Acidobacteriaceae; genus Sulfotelmatobacter. Next base: position 9,502 of record JBELAE010000051.1, on the reverse strand, counting down.
CGGAAAAGCCATCCGACCCTCCACACTTCAGGCCCACGCAAAGATCGGCGAGCTGCGCTGGAGTTCGTTGAGCCTTATTGGCTTCGACCAGTCCGAGAAATGTTTGCCGGATCGCCTCTGACATCATCGCTGCTTCCGAGCCGCTGCGCTGTTGCTCGAGAATGAACAATGGCTTGTCAAACTTGGGATTCCGCTTTCGAATCTCGTCGCGAAGAATAGCGATCTGCGCGTGCTGGCAGCCTAGACTCAGCACCGTTGCGCCCGCCACGTTCGGGTGATGAATGTAGCCGGCGATGAGCCCGCAGAGATTGTTGGAATCCTCGCGGGTTCCGCCACAGCCGCCTTCGTGCAGCAGAAACCGGATGCCGTCGACATTCTCGAACAGTCGGCTGCGCTGGGCCGGAGCCGGATCCGCTGAGAGGGTATGAAGGTCGATCTTTTCCATTTGCCCGCTGCGGTACTGTTTCGCCAGGTCGGCGACCTGGCGGCGGTAGAGCTGGGGAGAAGCGAAACCGAGTTCTTCTTCGAGTGCCTGCTTGAGCACCTGTATATTCTTGTTCTCGCAAAAAACCAGAGGAACAACCAGCCAGTAATTTCGCGTGCCGACTTGGCCGTCGGAGCGGCCGTATCCCAGGAAGGTCTGGTGTTCCCAGCGCGAAACATTGGGTGGCGTCCAGCGGAATTCGGTCGACTGCTCGTGGAAGGGTGCGGCCTGGTGTCGAATATTGCTGACGGTCAGTAGCTCTCCAGCCGCAATTGGCGTGACGGCTTGGCCCACGAGAACGCCGTACATAACGACGTCGTCGCCGATGGCAAGGTTTCGCATGGCGAACTTGTGTTTGGCTGGGACGTTCTTTGGGAGGACGTAACCCTGGCCTGCGAATTCGACTTGTTCACCGGCTTTCAAATCGGTAAGGGCGATCAGAACATTGTCGCGAGAATCAAGTTGGAGAACCGAGTGATGCATCGCGGTTTTCGGCAGTTCCTGTGGGAGATTGCGACTTGATTGCAGTCGCCAATTATGCCCGGTCATTGTAAAGCATTCGCCGTAAGGCGTTCCTGATTCGTCCTACGAATGCATCACGAGAATTCTAAACGATCTGTAAGGCGCCAGAACCTTTGGGCATTTCCGCCGAGCACGGCTTCTCGACAATCTGGCTTTCGCTCGAGCAAGTAGGCATTCACGACTTCTACCGCGCGCGGATACGAGGCGGCCACCAGGCACACGGGCCAGTCGGAGCCTATCATGAGCCGATCGGGTCCGAACGACTCAAACGCGACGTCGAGAAATGGAATGATCTGCGCAGGCTCCCAACTCTGCCAGTCGGCTTCGGTGACCAACCCCGAGAGTTTGCAAAATACATTCGGAAAATCAGACAGACGCTTGATGCCCTGTGCCCAGAGGTCGATCGGACCGTTCTTGATCGGCGGTTTGGCAAGGTGATCGAGCACAAAGCGCTGGCGCGGGAAACGCTGCACGAACTCGGCGGCTACGGGAAGATGCTTGGTGTAGATCAGAATGTCATAGGCAAGATCGAACTCTTCCAGCGCGGCTATGCCGCGCAGAAAATCCGGCTTCAGAAGGAAGCGATCATCGGGTTCACTTTGCACGATGTGGCGAACGCCAACCAGCTTCGGATTTCGAGTCAGAACCTTCAGCTGCGGCCGAATTTCGGGCGACTGCAGATCGACCCAGCCCACCACCCCGAGAATCCAAGGAGCATTCTCGGCTAATTCGAGAAGCCAGCGTGTTTCTTCCAGTGACTGGCGCGCTTGGACCGCAACCGATCCGTGAAAGCCATTGCTTTCCAGTTCAGGCTGCAGATGATTCGGCAGAAAATCACGGCGTAAGGCGGCCATCGAATCATCGATCCAGCCATATTCCCCACGGCTGTAGATCCAAAAATGCTGGTGCGCGTCAATGTGCATAAGCCGCACCGGTATCTTATCGCAGGCGCGCTGGTTCTTACCTTTGGCGTACCTCCAACTGCACCGGGCGCGCGATCGAGCTGACGTCCGGGTCGTAGTACTCGTAGACACGCGAGCGGAAGGTTCGCGCGCGGATGGGATATTTGGCGCGCAGCCGGAAATTCAGCGTGACCGTTTCGCCCGGCGCGATAGAGTTGAAGTAGAGAATCGCCTGCGTTGCCGTGAGGCTGAATTTCTCCAGGCGAGCAGTCTTCTGGGCTGCAGTCTTTTCGACGAAAGTCTGTAAATCCTCGCTGAGCAGGTCGAAGCCGGGAGGAATGCCGAGGTCGACCATAACCATGTTCGCGGATTTGGGCAAATTGTTTTTGATGGTCGCGGTTGCAGTCACGATGTCGTCCTGCGCAAGGTGGGTTCGGTCATAGGCCACGTCGATGGAAAGTGGCTCGTGCAGCGGTTTCTCGTCCCAAGGAAGAAAGTAGCTCCCCACAACCTGATACGCTAGGCCGCCTTTGCCTTCGAAACGGATCTCCACCATGTTGGAGCTTTCCGCAGTGGGTTCCTTCGACCCCACGCTTTTCGCTCCCATGCCTATCGAGCCCAGGTTTTTTGGCCCGACGCCCTTAAACACGAACTGATGGAGCAAATCATTGTTGTCCGGGGTCAGCGCGAGTTTCTCGACGGGTTTGCCGTTGAGCAGGACCTCCAGGGTGCCTTGAACGTCGGCCGAGCCTTTCTCGGTTGCGAGCAGCAGAGCGCGAAGCGCCATGATTGTGGCTTGAGTGGTGCCCCATGTGCCGGCCGCGTCTTTCTTCGACGCGATGTAATTCATGGCCTTGCGAGCCGTGCCGGATGCTTCGCCCCATTTGAGCAATGCTTGCACCGCAAGCCCCGTGGTCTCCACGCTGGCGCTTGCGCCGGTAGCGTAGACGCCGGTTTCATCGGCACTCCACCAGGCCTGTTCGTCTTTTTCGGTGCGGGCATCGAGCAGAAGCTGCATGGCTTGACGAGTGAAGCTGTGATCTTTTCCTTGATTACCGGAAGCATGATCGCCAGAAGCACGATCACCAGAAGCATGATCGCCGACGCCAAAGTCGACGGCGAAGTTGGCGACGACGGCCAGTGTGTACGTGTCGATCTTCGCATTCATGTGCGCGTCGACAAACTGCTTGGCCTTCTCGACCGCGGGCCCTTGGTATCCCGTGTTCTCCAGCGACCAGGCGATATAAGCGGTGATGCGCAGCACGTCGGAGTTGTAGCGGTTGGTGGCGCCTTCATTGATGAATTGAGTGTCCGGCTTCCAGCTTCCGTCCGCTTGCTGTTGGCCGGCCAGCCACTGCTGGGTGCGTGAAATCAGTCGCGGGTCCACGTCGTAGACCTTCGACATGTCGCTGAATTCCATTAGTCCGTAAGCGGTCAGGATTTTGTTGGCCGGAGCTTGTCCGAACCATGAGAAGCCGCCGCCGGGAACTTCAAACGTCAGCAGGCGCTGGTAGCCGTTGGCGATGTATCCCTCAGCCTTGGCGTGTACTTCGGGAGTCAGCTTCTTCGTGCGTTTCATGTAATCGAGAGCGAGCACGTTGGGATACGTGCTGGAGGAAGTTTGCTCGAAGCACCCGCCGGGCATGCGCAGAATGCTGTCCATGCCTTCAATGACCTGGCTCAGCGGGCCGGGATAGAGCCGGACGAAAATCTTGCTGGCGTCAGGAATGGAGTTCGCAGGAAAAGTGAGTTCGTGCTGAACGGAGTTTTCCAGGCGTCCATTGAAAACCAGATTCTGCTCGCGCCCATTGGGAATCACTTCGATTTCCCGCACGACAACGTCGGCGCGGTCTGCGCCGCCATTCATGCGAGCGGAGAGAGTCAGTTTGAAATTCCCGATGCGTCGGGCTTCCAGTGTGAACTGCGAACCACCCACTCGGGCCGAATCGACCGTGACGGACTTGTCGGAAACATCGTCGACCAAGGAGAACCAGTCGTCCGGTTGCAGCTTCAGGCTGACGTCTCCGCGCGCGCCCGAGTAGTTGTACACGGCGACGGGGATCGAGACTCGATCGCCTTGCGTGAGCGTGACCGGCAAGTCGAGGTCGACGAAGAAATCCTGAAAGACTTTCAGGCTCGAAGTTGCACTGCCCAGCGCACCGTGCGTTGTGGACGCGAGCATTGCCATGCGCCAGGTGGTGATGGAGTCTGCGATGGGAATCGTGATGCTCGCTCCGCCGTCCTGGTCGGTGATGATCTCGGGATTGATGTAGAGAGCTTCGGGGAAGTAGGAGCGCACGTGGGCGGACGGCCCGGATTCGGTGTGCTCATCTTTGGCTAGAATCGCGCTGTTTTGGTCGATGGCTCTCGGCATATGCATTGGCGCCTGCGGGACGGGAGCCATCTCGAAGCTCATGGCCCCGCCTAAATTGATCACACCTCCCATAACGCCGCCGGCCACACCGCCGGGCACGCCACCGACCACGCCGGCTCGAGCCACGCGGAGAGCCATTGGGCCTGCCCCTGTAACCTCAACAGTCTGGGACGAGGCGCCAATCGCGAGACTCACGGAGAGCAAGGCACGGTCGCGCGGCTGAATCGTGAGTTCTCGTGAAGCGATCTTGAATCCGGCCAAGGATACTTGCACTTCGTATTTACCCGCAGGCAAGCCCGCCAGATTAAATTGGCCTGCGGCATTTGCGTTGACCGTCCGTGTCTTGCCGGTAGAAACTTCTCGCACGTGCACGCTCGCTCCCGGCACCATTGCGCCGGAGGGATCGGCAACTGTTCCCGCGATTTCCGCGAGACCATTGAACGGGCCACGATCCTGTTCGATATTGAGGCTGATGGTTCCGGAGTTTGGGCGGCCCACAATGTTGCCGGTGCGAACCTCGATGAAGGCGGCCATATCGTCGCCGCTGTTAAATTGCTGGTCGGCTCCTGCACTGTGCACCATATAGTGGGTTTTATCGCGATACCACGGGACGGGCTCAACGCGGAGTTCGGTGCCCCAGGCATCCAGAAGATCAGGATCGCCGGCGCTCGCAATTCGCGCGAAGACCTTGGTGAGGTCACCTTTTTCCGAGTTCTCCCGGTAAGCGCGGCTCAGGTCCTCCGCTAAATGTCGCACCTGCACGAGGAACCGGGCCTGGTAGCGCCCCGCATACTCCTGGTACTTCGTCATCGGTACGGTTCGGCCGAATTCCGTCTCGAACTTGTTTGTGCTCACCATTTCCGTGGCTGAGAATAGGGCCCGAGCCGCACGGTTGCGTTGCTCGACTTTCGATTCTTCCACGGGTTCGACGATTTCCGGCATGCCGATGGAATGGATCTCATAGCGCGGCTTCATTACTTCCTGCTCGAGGTAGAAGAAAACTTTGGCGAAGCCGGGTTGCTTCTCGGCCAGCGCGAAAACGGCCTCATCCACGACTTGCAGGCCCAGTGCGGCGCTCACGCCCTGGCCCCGAGAATTGGTCACGCGAAAGTGGACCCGGGCTTCGCCGCCGGGCTTATAGACGGGTGCATCAGTCACCGCATCGATTTTCAGTTCGTCTGCCGGTTGCACAAAGACCAGGCGATGGTCACCGACAGGCCGCGCGTTGCGGCCGAAGAGATAGGCATTGAAGTCCACGGTTCCCGCTAACTCCGGTGTCGCGGTGAGGGAGAGTTCAGCTTGGCCGTCTTCGATGTCGAGATCGCGTGTGAGCACGGTCTGTCCATCCTTCACGACGTCAAGGTAAGCAGCGCCTCGTTTCTTGGTCGAGAAGACTCTCAGTTCAATGCGGTCGCCGGCTTTGTAGACTGCGCGCTCCGTGCGCAGAAGAATTTGATCCTCGCCTTCACGGGACTGCAGTTGAACCGTGCTCGTCGTGTAGTTTCCTTCCTGGTCTCTTCCTTCGATTTCCAGAGTTTCGGTTCCGGAAGCTGGGGTGACGTGAATGACGGCAACGCCGCCTTCATCGGTGTTTGCGCGCTGGTCGGTCTGTCCCTCCGAGTGAACTTTCAGACTGGTGCTCGCCGGCGTTCCGTCGGGGTACGAGGTGAGAATGAAAACCTGGTTCTCCAGATTGGGGATGAGCGTGCCTCCCTCCGGAACGGCGGTGATCATCAAGGGCGATTCGCTGACGGTAATGGGTTCGCCGCGAGTTTCGGAATGGTCCGCTGAATCTTTCACCGTGGCTTCAATGAGGACGCGCGCTGTGCCGTGAGTAAGCGGACGGCCAACGAAGTACATGGGCAGCGTTAGATCGAAGTGGTAGGTTCCATCCTGATCGGTCTTGCCTTGAGTCGAGCCCAGTTCAGTGAGTGAGACGTCCATGGTGGAGGCTTTAACAGTGATTGCGCCGTCGTCGACCGGCTTGCCAAAGAAGTAGTTGGCGCGAACCGTGCCCGTAACGTGATCACCGGGGCGGTAGCCGCGCTTCGTTTTGTGGTCATTGCCCTCGAAATCAACCGCCACTTTGAATTTCGGCAGAACGTAGCGTTGAACGTTCAGCGCGATCTCCGCCGTATTCGCAGGGGCGTCACCCTCGCCCAGCAAGGCGCGCAGGTGGTATGTGCCCAGGTTGACTTCGTCGGCGAGACTAAATTCCGCCGACGCAATTCCGAATTTGTCAGTTTGAGTTGCTCTCTTAAAGACCTTATTGCCGCGGGAATCTTCCACTTCAAAGGTCAGCTTTCGGCTGGCGGCGGCCTCGTGGTTGGCGCGATCCAGCGCCAACGCGCGAACGTGAATTGTCTGTCCTGGCTGGTAGATTGGTTTTTCGGTGGTGAGTAGAATCGAAATCTTGTCTTCGAGCCGAACGGCCTGCGTGAATTCCGTCGAGCCAATCGAAGTGTCCACGATGTAGCGCAGTTGATAGCTGCCCACGAGGCCGGGTGGAAAGCGGAATTGCGCTTCGGTAGTTCCTCGCTGATTGAGCTGCCCGGTGAAAAGCAAATGTGATTTGTTATCGGGGACCAGCAGTTCGATGTGGACTGAGCCACGACCACTAATAATCTCGTCCTGCGAATCGGTGACGATCACGCGGACCGCGGCTTCGCCGCCGGTCAAATACGATTCCTGGCCCAGGATGTGAACGACTGGCGTGCGGAGGATCTGCGAAATCGACTCTGTGCCTTCGATTTTCGTGCTCTTGCCGTCACTGTATTCAAAGCGATAACGCACGCGATGCCATACCAGTTCATCGATGGGCAGCGGCTTCGCCAGCGAAACCCGCTCCCGCCAGTGCCCCTTACCCTCGAGAGCTGCGACAGCCCTTTCCGCACGTGCTAGAACCTGGTCCTCAGGATCCAAAACCTCCACGGTGAGCTTTCCTGAGCCGCTTTGAGCGGCATGGTACGGGATGTTCAGATCAAGTACTCCGTGCGCGTAAGTAGCGCTGGCGGCCAGTTCGCCACTTGCTGCCTGAAACTGTTGAACCGTGACAACTGACGTGATGGCCAGCAAGACCGGCAGGAGAAGCAACCAGAATCTTGACGGGGTCGAACGGCCAGGGAATTCTTTCATGGTGTCTCCAGCGACTTTCAGCGGTCGCATTACAGCTTTCTTGCCCTCAGGAATGAGAACGCGCCAACTTGCCATTCTTGCGCTTAAGCGGCGGCGTCGTCCGGGCGCATGTCCACCTAGATTGCATAGACACCGCAGGGTTGCGAATAGGCCCAAGGAGAATGGCTTCGGGGCAGAGGCCGCTTGATCTGTAGGTTGGTGTATTATCTTGCAACGCTACACGGCATCGTCGGACACGGACGGTATTGGGAGTAGACGCTTCCATGAAACCAGATAAAGGATTACTGCAGAAACTTCCCAAAGTCCTCTTGCATGAGCACTTGGATGGTGTGCTGCGGCCGCAAACTGTGATTGAACTAGCCAGAGACGCGGGCTATAAGGATCTTCCGACCGATGATGCGCAAGAGCTTTCCGAGTGGTTTTTTCGCGGTGCGAATCAAGGGAGTCTGACGAAATATCTGGAGGGTTTCGCGCACACCATCGCTGTGATGCAGACCGAGGAGGCGCTGCAGCGCGTCGCCTATGAACAGGCCGAAGACTTGAGCCGGGACGGGATTGTTTATTTTGAGACCCGCTTTGCGCCGGTCTTTCATACACAGAAGGGACTGACCCATCAACAGATTGTCTCGGCGGTGCTGAAAGGATTGGAACGGGGACGAAAGGATTTCGGGATCTCCTCCGGTCTGATCATTTGCGCCATGCGCAACATGAATAACTCGCTGGAAATGGCGGAACTGGCCGTCGATTTTCGGGCGCGGGGGGTGGTCGGCTTCGATCTGGCGGGCGAAGAAGGTGGGTATCCGCCAAAGAAACACGTGGATGCCTTTCACTACATCCAGCGCGAGAACTTTAACATCACAATTCACGCCGGCGAAGGCTATGGAAAGGAATCGATCTGGCAGGCGATTCAGTATTGTGGGGCGCACCGCATTGGGCACGGTACTCGCCTGATTGACGATATTGCGGTCGTCGACGGCAAGGCTGTGAAACTGGGCGATCTGGCGCAATACGTGCTCGACAAGCGGATCCCGCTGGAAATTTGCCTGTTGAGCAACGTTCACACTGGCGCTACGCCCAGCCTGGCAGAGCATCCCTTCAAAATTCTTTATCAAGAGAAGTTCCGTGTCACTCTGAACACCGACAACCGGTTGATGAGCCGTACTACCATGACCGAGGAATTTGAGGCTGCGGCGGATACATTCGGCTTGTCTCTGAACGACTTTGAGAAAATCACGATCAATGCGATGAAGAGCGCATTCTTGCCATATAAAGAACGCTGCGATTTCATTTATAAGCTCATCAAGCCCGGTTATGCCAAGATTCGCGAATTGACGACTGGCGAGTCCGCGAGGACGCCTCTTTGAAGATTGCGCGACACTGGGATCTCATCTTCAGTATTGCGAGGCGGTTCTTGCTCGCGATTGCGCTGTTCGCGATCTATTCTGCCAATTCGTTTGCTCAGACCGCCGCGCCGGTTGCACCGATTCGAATCAAAGTCGTCGTGGTCACCATGTTCGAGCGCGGCGAAGACACTGGCGACACTCCTGGTGAATTTCAGCTCTGGGTGGAGCGCGAGCATCTCGACCAAATTCTTCCGCTGCCTGCTGGCTATCACCATGTGCGACTGAACAAGGACGGAGTCCTCGGCATGGTGACTGGAGTCGGAACCGCCAAGGCTGCCGCATCGGTGATGGCGCTGGGCCTCGACCCGCGTTTCGATCTCTCGAAGGCATATTGGATTGTCGCTGGAATTGGCGGCGGCGATCCGGCGGATGTTTCGGTTGGGTCGGCAATCTGGGCGGATCAGGTGGTCGATGGTGACCTCTCGTTTGAAATCGATGCGCGGCAGATTCCTGCGAGTTGGCCGACGGGCTACGTTCCATTGAGAAAGGGTACGCCTTACGAGCAGCCTGCCAGCGACGTCTACGGGGAGGTGTACGCTCTGAACCCGGGGTTGGTCGGCTGGGCTTTCCGCCTCACGCAGGATGTGCCGCTCGCAGACTCCGACTCTCTGCGTAAATCGCGCGCTCGCTTCGCGGGATTTCCAAATGCGCTGAGGCCGCCGTTCGTGGCGCGAGGCGACAC
>JBELAE010000509.1:0-3104 GCA_049509155.1 Candidatus Sulfotelmatobacter sp. | reverse complement strand
GACTTTCACTTCGCTCCCGCCGAACCGGCCGAGTTCTGGACCGCCGAGCATGACGAGAGCACGTGCCGCGGTTGCCACTGGCTCTTCGGCATCGGCCGCCTAAAGGATGGTGTGACCATCCAAATGGCTGCGGCGAACATCACGTCGATCGCGCGCCAGCTCGAACAGCAGTATCCCGATTCGAATAATAGTCAAGGAGCTGACGTTGTGGCGTTGCCCGACGTGATTGTCGGCGACATCCGCCCCATCATCCTGATGCTGCTCGGCGGCGCTGGTCTGCTGCTTCTGATCGCCAGCGTCAACGTCGCAAGTCTGCTTCTGGTGCGCACCCAGAGCCGCAAGCGCGAGATCGCTGTCCGCGGAGCCCTGGGCGCTTCCCGCCGACGTCTGCTCCGCCAATTCGTGACCGAGGGAATGGTGCTCTCGGCCTCCGCGACGGTGATTGGCTTGGCCGCTGCCAATGCCTCCATGCGGCTGCTCACGCACCTGATTCCCACCGACATTCTGGCCGGCATGCCCTATCTGCAAGGCCTCGGCCTGAATCCGCATGTGCTGGCATTCACGCTGGCCATCGCGCTGGGCAGCGTCGTGATCTTCTCCCTGACTCCCATCGTGGGCATGTCGCGCGACGAACTTCGAGCCGGACTCACCGAGGGCAGCCGCGCCGCATCAGGAACGGTCTGGCATAAGTTCGGGGCTAACCTTGTGGTCGTTGAACTGGCCACCGCCGTGGTGCTTTTAGTCGGCGCCGGATTGTTAGGCAAGAGCCTGTACCGCCTGCTCCAGGTCGATCCCGGCCTGCAGCCCAACAACCTGGCTACGCTTGCGCTTTCCATGCCCCGAGAGAACTACTCGAAAGATCCGCAAGTGATCGCTCTCGAGCGCCAGATTCTCGATCGCATCTCCGCGCTTCCGGGCGTGACTTCCGCCGCCATCACGAACAAGCTGCCGGTCGGCGACGGCGATTTCACCACCAGTTTCGTCGTCGTTGGCCACCCCGTTCACGGTGAACATAACGAGGTGGCTTTTCGCATGGTCTCCACCGACTACTTCAAGACGCTGCAAGCGCGCCTGCTCGGAGGCCGCTACTTCACCGCCGCCGAGGATGCGACCAAGCCTCACGTCGCGCTCATCAATCGCGCGCTGGCCCGGCGATACTTCCCCGGCGAACAACCCATAGGAATGTTCATCAACTACGACGGCGGTAAGCCCGACCAAGCCATGCAGATCATCGGGCTGATCGACGACATTCGCGAAGGCCCGCTCGACACCGACGCCCGCGCCGCTTTCTATGTGCCGTTTGACCAGCGCCCGCTGCCATTCTTCTCCGTCGTAGCCCGTACCTCAGTCGACGCGCAGTCGCTGCTGCCGACGCTTACCGCAGCCATGCATCAGATCGATCCCGGCATCGCCGCCTTCGGTGCCGCCACCATGGACCAGCGCATTCACGACTCGCCGCCCGCTTACTTGCACCGTGCATCAGCCTGGCTGGTGGGCAGCTTCGCCGCGCTCGCCCTTCTGCTCAGCGTCGTCGGACTCTACGGCGTGATCGCCTATTCCGTGAGCCAGCGCACCCGTGAAATCGGCGTCCGCATCGCGCTGGGCGCACAGCGCGGCATGGTGTATCAGCTTATCCTGAAGCAGGCCGCACGCCTCATCGCCATAGGGCTCGTCGCTGGACTTGCAGGATCGATTCTCGCGGCGTCGCTGATGCGCACCTTGCTCTTCGGCACGCAGGCCTGGGATGCCTTCACCCTGGCCACCGTCGTCGTGGTGCTGGGCACGGCAGCACTGTCCGCGAGCTACCTCCCTGCCCGCCGCGCCGCCTCGGTGAATCCGCTGGAAGCACTGCGCGCCGAATAAGGCCCAGGTAGCAATCAGTTTCGGCTGGAGAACCCTCCCGGTCTCAGCGGGAGGGTTTTTGTTGGCGCCTTTATGGTGGCAGCAAGGAAGAGACCGTGGGAACGAAGGCATGGATTACGAGTAAGCGGATAGCGAGTAAAATGGCGTGTTCCTCTCAGCCTGGCTGGCGAGGGTGTTCCCGTGAGCCCGTGCAGAACAGTTTCTCGCGCATCGCAAGGCCGTTGCTCGACACAGCAATCGTCTCGGTCGCGGCGACGATTGCTGCGCTTTGCGTTTGTCCTGCTGTTTCTCGGAGCAGTGAGCGCTGCGTTCGGACAGGAGAACTCGAGTTCTCGCGGGCCGTCGATGCAGCAGGTCGCACCGGGCGAAACGCGCGCTTCAAATCCGGCCCCGGTCACGGCTGATAGGCCGAGTCATTACGTGCTCCTGGATGTAACCACGACCGACACGCAGGGTCGTCGCGTGGAAGGGCTGACGGAAAATGACTTCCGGGTTATTGAGAAGATCGACTGGGTGAATCAGGTTCCCGAGAAGATTGAGGCCTTTCGAGCGGTCGGCAAGATAGACGACAAGATGGAAAAAAACCGCCTGCGGAACTCTGGCGAAGCGGGCGAACTCCTGAGCACTCCACCGCAGGCACGGGGCGGGCCTGGGGCCGCACGCGAACCGGCAGCGCCGCTTACGATTCTGTTGCTCGACGATCTCAACACGGATCTTTCCGCTCCGTCGGTCAGAGAACAAGTCGCCGGAATGGCCGATCTTAACTGCGAAGGAGTTCCTCCGGATCCACTCTGTGTTATTGCGCCGGTTGCCGTGTTGCGACTGGGGCCAAAACTTGAGTTGCTGCAGGACTTCAGTCCGTATCGCGCGGTTCTGCAATCCACGCTGCACAGAGCCTTCGGGGAGCAATCATCTGAGACTTCCTCAGCGCAGAATGCGGGAGCGACGTCTGTTGCCCCAACCGCGAGTTCCGGATTGGCCGACAAATCTCTGTTGCCGCCAATCCGGGATTGGGATCGGCTGCCCAGTGGCGGCAACGACCAGGGGCGTCGCGCGCAGATGACGATGAATGCGATACGCTCGATTGCGCGCCATCTGGCTGGCTACCCGGGGCAAAAAAGACTGATCTGGGTCTCTTCCTCGTTTCCGTTCAGCATCGCTCCAGACCCCCACACAAATCGCTCCGACGATCCCATGAGCTTTCACGGCCAGGCTGCGATGGTGATGAACGCGCTGGCGAA
>JBELAE010000508.1:0-3128 GCA_049509155.1 Candidatus Sulfotelmatobacter sp. | reverse complement strand
GTGCGCTGCTTCCGCGACGAAGACCTGCGCGCCGACCGCCAGCCGGAGTTCACCCAGATCGATCTGGAAATGACGTACCCGCAGCCGGAGCGTGTCTGGGAAGTGGTCGAAGGATTTCTCACGGCGGCCTTCCATGCCACAGGCAGCGCGATCAAAACGCCGTTTCCGCGCATGGACTATGACGAGGCCATCCGACTCTACGGCATTGACAAGCCGGATTTGCGCCTGCCTGCATTCACCGATGTGCGGGAGTGCTTCACGCCGGAGAATCTGCAGGAACTCGCCATCAATGCGAATCTGCCGGTGATCGCCATCCGCACGCCCAAAGTCGGCGAGCTCTCACGCAAAGAACGCGACGACATCAAGCCCATGTTCCACGCCAAGGGCGGCGCGAAGATTTTCGAGGACTTCAAGCGCATCGGCAACAAGTTCCCCGACGCCGCGGCCGCGATCGCAAAAAAGACTGGCATGCAGAGCGACGACGGCGACCTGATCGTGCTCGTGGCAGGCTCGGCGCAGGCCGGACCGCAGACCGCGATGCCCACGCACCGCAAGGTCACGCCCGCCGAGCAGGCGATTTACGCGTCGGCTGGACTGCTGCGGCTGGCGCTGGCCCAGAAGTATGCCGAGAAGCACGGCATTTTCAAGAAGTCCGGCGACCCCGCGAAAGATTTTCGCTTCCTGTGGGTCACGAACTTCCCCATGTTCGAATGGGACGAAGGCGAGAAGCAATGGATGGCGGCGCATCATCCGTTCACTTCGCCGCATGATGAAGACATGAGCTTGCTGGAGGCAGGCGTGGAGTCGCTGAACGATCCGCAATCGCCGCTGAGCGCGGTGCGGGCGCTGGCTTACGACGTAGTGCTCAATGGCACTGAACTGGGCTCAGGCTCGATTCGTATTCATCGCCAGGATATTCAAAGCAAAATCTTCCGCGCGCTGGGCATGACTGACGAAGAGGCGAAGTCGCGCTTTGGATTCTTTCTGGAAGCGCTGGAGTATGGCACGCCTCCGCACGGCGGAATCGCGCTGGGCCTCGACCGCATCGTGATGATCATCGCGGGCGCCGAAAGTCTGCGCGAAGTGATTCCCTTCCCCAAAACCGCGCGCGCCGTGGACTTGATGGTCGACGCGCCGACCCCCGTCAGCGACCGCCAGTTGCGGGAACTGGGGATTGCGGTGAAGAAGTAAGCTCGAAAGCAGTGGCTTCACCAAATCGCACACACTGATCTACAAATCATGCGACCAAACATTCGGGTCTTTCTGCTTCTCTCTCTGCTTGCCTGCACAGTTCTTGCTGCGATTTCACCTGCAGTCGCCGCCCCTCAACAATCTGCGGCCGACGCATCCGCAATCGTCGAGCAAGGCAAATTCACCCTGCACAAATTCGAGCAGCCGATTGGCGAGGAGACGTACGAGATCCGGCGCGACGGCGGCTCCCTCGCAGTGAAGATGGATTTCAAGTTCACCGACCGCGGCTCTCCCGTTCCTCTCTCCGCGACTTTTCGCGGCGCTCCGGACCTGACGCCGCAGGCCTTCGAAATCAAAGGCCAGACCGCGCGTCCCGTGTCGATTGACGAGGCGGTGACCATCGACGCCGGGAGCAACAAAGTTCACTTCCGCACCCGTGACAAGCAGAGCGATCTCGCTTCTCCCTCCGGCCCGTTCTTCACCATTGCGGGCTACGCACCGGCGACCATGCAGATGCTCATGGTCCGCTACTGGGCCACACACGGTTCGCCCGCGCAACTGACGACGCTTCCGAGCGGCAGCGTGAAAGTGGAACCCCGCGGGCAGGATACGATTCACATTACCGCGAAAGACGGAACGAACGATCGCACCAGAGATCGCACCAGAGACGAAAAGCTCGACCGCTACACCATCGAAGGCCTGATCTGGGGACGCGAGACGCTTTGGTTTGACGCGAATCGCAACCTGGTGGCCGCAATCTCGACTGACGCCGAGTTCGACCACTTCGAGGCCATTCGTGAGGGCTACGAGAGCGCGCTGGGCGATTTTGTGGGACGCGCCGGTGCGGATGGTATGTCCGCCCTGGCGGAAATTTCCAAGGGAATCTCGGGCAGTCGAGCGTCGACGATTGCAATCGTTGGCGGCACGTTGATTGACGGAACGGGCGCTGCTCCGGTCCCCGATGCAGCCGTCGTGATTCATAACGGGCGCATCGTGGCCGCCGGGCCGCGCTCCAAAATAAAGATTCCCAAGCGCGCGAACGTCGTCGATGCGCGCGGAAAAACCATTCTGCCCGGACTCTGGGACATGCACGCGCACTTCGAGCAAGTCGAGTGGGGACCTATTTACTTAGCGGCGGGCGTGACCACGGTGCGCGATTGCGGAAATGAATTCGAGTTCATCACCGCGGTGCGCGACGCCATTGCGCAGGGCCACGGCCTCGGCCCGCGAATTCTTGCGGCGGGCATTGTCGATGGCACCAGCACCTACACCCTCGGCGTGGAACACGTCGATACCCCCGAACAGGCGCTCATGTGGACCGACCGCTATCACGCGGCCGGCTTCCAGCAGATGAAAATTTATAGTTCCGTAAAGCTCGAAGAACTCAAAATCGTCGCCGACGAAGCCCATCGTCTGGGCATGACCGTAACCGGGCACGTCCCGGAAGGATTGAACGCGTATCAGACCATCGAGGCGGGACAGGATCAGATCAACCACATCACCTATATCGCCGATATCATGCACACGCCGTTTCCCGGCGGCATGAGCCGCATCGACAAGGCCAAGGCCGAGGCCAATATTGACCTTGATTCCGCCGAGGCGCAGAAGGCGCTGGCGTTTTTGAAGCAGCATCACACAGTCGTTGATCCGACGATGGCGCTGTTTGAATTCTTCACCGCAACGACGGCCAAGCCTCCCGCCAGCTTTGAGCCCGGCGTAAATAAAGTCGCTCCCGAACTCGCCGAACAACTTACCGATGTGGGGCCGCCGACGGAGCGGTCAGGGATTGGCGAAAAAGTTTTCGCGAAAGAATTGGCCATCGTAGGAGCGCTGCATCGCGCGGGAATTCCGGTGGTCGCGGGCACCGACCAGACGGTTCCGGGCCACAGCCTGCACCGCGAAATGGAGTTGTACGTACAGGCGGGATTTACCCCCAT
>JBELAE010000507.1:0-3161 GCA_049509155.1 Candidatus Sulfotelmatobacter sp. | reverse complement strand
GGTCGGTTCACGACGCGCTCTTTTACACTGCGCCAACGGATTCCTGGCTGGACGTGGACGCGGCTATGAAGCAGTGCATGGACGAAGCGTGCCAAGTGATCCTGGGCGACGAGTACGTGCTTAGGAGCGATCGCGATGTCGTGCTTTACGACGCATACGGCTACCGCTACGACTCGCAGCATAACTTGCATTACGGTCACTACCAGCACGAGGACGGGCAGAAGATGTGGAGCAAGATCGAAGCCGCGCTGGCCCGGGTCGAGAGCGAGAATCAAGTTGTGCTCGTCGAGTAGGCAGGGCGAGTCCGCCAGTGACCGCTGCTTTTCGGTTGCGCCTCTCAATTCCACGCAGATCCCGAAAGTCGCCACAGAGCAGTATTAGTCTGATATAAGCCGAATTGTCTGGATCGTAAAGGATTTGGGCGAGTCATCGGCGCAAATTCAAATTTTGAGGCGGTGTGCTGTTCCTGTTCCCCTCGGCTCTGCGACCAGAAAAGCTGGTGCAGGCCGAGGAGTGTCTTTGTGGGTCGATTTTCATCAGGGCCGGATTCCGCCGGCTTCAACAAACTAAACTCTGACGTCGGGCATAAAGAACAGTTTGTCGATGCAGCCAAAGCAGCCGAATATCTTTGTTGCTCCCGAAAACATGTCTTGAAACTGTCCATATCGGGCAAGATTCCGGCACATCCCCTTCCTGGTTCGAGCCAACGCAAGACGTGGCGCTACTTGCTCACTGAGCTGCGCGACTGGATGCTCAACAGTCCATCAACTGAGCTTGGCAGGAAGCAAGGCATGGCCGTAAGATCGCCAGCAGGCGGCTCCCGAAAAGGAGGCCAGTAATGGCATACCAAAGCGGGAGTCTAAAGAAAGTTTGGCGTCTGAACCAAGGTAAGAAATGTCGAATGTGGTTGCTGAGGTTCCGCATGTACAAAGATGGTCGGCGGGTCGAGCATGGCACGATTATCGGCTCTCTCACCGACCTTCCAACGAAGGAGGAGGCTTGGAAGGAGGTAGATCGGCTGGGTCTTCGAGCCTTCATCAACAGGGATGCGGGGCCCGAGGTCACGATGACGAAAGTCTTGGCTGAATACATGAGCAAGGTGCATGGGATGGAGTACGACATCTCCGAGCGCAAGTGGAAGGCGGTCAAAGACTCTCGTCGCGCGAAGACGACTACAGCCAGCACCAAGTCCTACGTCAAGAACTACATCATGCCTCACTGGGGCAACCAGGTCGCGGAAAAGATCACGAAACGGGATATCCGTGACTGGTTGTATCTGCTGCGGGATGACGGGGAGCTTGCCGGGCCGACCATCTCGAAGATCAAGACGATGATCGGCACCATCTACAACTGGGCACAGTTCGAGGGTCTTGTGACTACGAATCCGGCTGCTGGATGGAGGCTGGAGGATGTGGGATCAGAGTATGTTCCGGTAATCGTAAACCCGGAGCAGGTGAAGCAAATCATCATGCTGCTGCCCAACCCGATGCACCAGATGCTCGTTCTAGTCTGTGCCTCGACAGCGATCCGGGCTTCCGAAGCCTGCGGCTTGAAATGGCGCGACATCGATTGGGAACAAAACCAAATCAAGATCGAGCGTCGTTGGACAGCGGCGTGTATCGACAAACCGAAGACCAAGGCCTCGAAAGCTCCGGTCGCAATGTCTCCGCAATTGGCGTCGTACCTGCGTGAATGGCGTCGCATGACGCCCTACGCCCAGGATGATGATTGGGTCTTCCCTTCATTCAAGATGAACGGGAAGATTCCAATGTGCGCGGGGATCTTCGTAACCGATCACCTGCGTCTGGCTGCCTTGAAAGCAGGCATTCAGATTGCCCAGGGGCAGCGTTTCGGGCTTCACTCTCTGCGCTCAAGCATGGCTACTTGGATGATCTCGATCGACAAGACCGATGTGAAGACCGCACAAGGCAACATGCGTCACGCGGGCCCTGAGATCATGTTGCGCAAATATGCTCAGGTCGTGACTCCTGAAATGCAGAGCGTCCAGGTGCGTTGGTTTGAGAGCTGTGGGTTGAGTGTGGGTCAGAATCTCTTGGCAGAAAATGCCGAGAGTGATGCAATCCAATGAACCGAAAAGGGTTCTTGGTGAGCGCGGCAGGATTCGAACCTGCGACCCATGCCTTAAAAGGGCATTGCTCTACCAACTGAGCTACGCGCCCTCACCTTAGAACCCGGCACTTGCGGTTGTCATCTCGGCGGCGTGGGTCCATACCGGTCCAATCCCCTCGATAACCTTCCGCTGTGCCGCACGCTTCAGAGGCATCAATCCTTGCGTGTACACGTCGAGCGTCACTTTGCTGTCCGCGTGCCGCAGTGATTCCTGCACTGTTGTCACGTCCTCACCGTTCCCTTTTAGGAGTGTAGCGAAGGAGTGTCTGAACACGTGCCAGCGAACGTGCTTCACGATTCTGCTTCACAATCCCAGCCAGCTTCGCAGCGGGCCCTATGTGTTTCGACATTGCCGAGCTAGGCCACAGCGGTTGCTTGCCGTGCTTCTCAGCGGATGCAAAGACGTAATCGCTCTCTTGATTGTAAGGGCATCGTCCGCGCCAGTCCAGCAGTAGGGCGGACAGCCCCGCATCCACCCGAACGGGCTTCTGTGATGCTGCGGTCTTTAAGGGTCCGGTTCGTTCGGCGGCAAATGCTCATCAATTGCTCTTCGCAACGACCACCGCTGCACGCCTGCTTCATGGGGTGCTAAGAAACTTCGGCAGGTTTTCTGCTGCCCGGCCCATGGAGCGCGCAAGGCTTAGTTTGGCGACGTTGTGGGAGAACACGCTATTGATATAGTCAAGCTCAGCGCCCGCCAGCGCCTCCTGCGATTGAACCAGTTCAACACTGTCGGCCACGCCTGCCTCCACTCGCTGTCGCGTGAGATCGAGAGTTTCCTTGGCGACCTGCGCATTCTTCCGCGCCACTTCCACCTCGCTGGTTGCCGCCTCTAAGTCGAGATAGACTTTTCGAATGTCGCCCTCCACTTGCAGTTTAAGATCTTCGAGTTCAGCGCGTCTTTGCGTTAAGGTAGCGTCGGCTTGCTCGATATCGCCTCCCGTCCGGCCGCCCTCCCAGATGGGGAAGCGCAGTGTCCCAGTGACCGAGAACGTTCCGTGAGACTGCGACGGATTGACTCCGATCACTCC
>JBELAE010000506.1:0-3164 GCA_049509155.1 Candidatus Sulfotelmatobacter sp. | reverse complement strand
GATCGATCTGGCTGTGGGTGCGGAATCGCAAGCGGCTGACAGCCCTTGGTGCGCCAATCGTGGTGCTTGCCTTGGCGTTATTGGTGTCGTGTGGTGGCAGCGGTTCGTCGTCCACCCACACCACCCCCGGAACACCATCGGGAACCTACGCCGTCACGATTACCGCGACGTCGGGCAGCATAAGCAACAATGTGGCGCTGCAGGTGGTCGTTCAGTGAGTGAGGAACGATTGTTATAGTCTCTGCCGCAACCACCGTTGTGGAATTAAGTGCGGGCGCGCTCTCGCGCTCCGAACTGCTCCCCGGCTTCCCAGTTTTTAGTTTCTTCCACAGTCCTACCGCATATTAAAGGATGGAGTGGTAGTGGTGCAGCACCACTACCGATGGAGTGAGTTCCTTGACAATAGGAACCGAGTCGCCTAGCATCGCTGGCCAGACGCGAAACGTTGGCCGCGGACGCGCGCGTTTGCGTCGGGCTGCGGAGCGCAACTCACAGCGGTAAAACCTCCCTAGTATCAGGTGAAGCGGGCATGAAGTTGCTGTCCAGAGTAGTGTGGGCGGAAGGTATGTATCTGGCGCCACAGCATTTTCAGGCGCAGAACCGGTACTTTGAGGAAGCCGTCCATTTTGCCACGGCCAGCCTTTGGAGGGACGCTTATGGGCTGGCGGGCTGCCAGCTCGATGCCGATGCCCTGCGCAACGGCACGGTAAGCCTGCTACATGCCCGTGGAATGTTTCAGGACGGGCTGCCGTTTGACATTCCAGAGTGTGACCCCCGCCCTGACCCGCGCAATATCGTCGAGCAGTTCCTGCCTGCGACCGACAGCTTGACAGTGGCTCTGGCTGTGCCGCGCTGGATTCCGGGGCAGCAGAACTGCGACCTCGAGTTCGTACCCTCCGGAAGCGCCCGTTACACCAGCACGGTCGAAATGGTGCATGACGAGAACACGGGCCTGGATGCCAAGCCAGTCAAGCTGGGACGCAAGAACATCCGGCTGGTCGTGCTGCCGACGGGAGATGAAAATCTTCTGACGATCCCGATTGCACGAGTCATGCGCGATCAGTCGGGCCATTTCGTCTATGATCCTGCGCATATTCCACCTTGCCTGAGTCTAAGTTGCAGCGAACGGTTGACTAGCATGCTGCAGCGGCTGGTTGGAATTCTGGAGGAGAAGAGTGCAGTGGTCAGCGAGGAGCAGCACCAGACCGGGACCTTTCAGACTGGAATGTCTGCCCGGCAAGTCTCGCAGTTCTGGTTTCTGCATGCCATCAACTCCAGCCTGACTCCGTTGCGGCATATTCTGCTGGCCAAACACCGGCACCCGGAAGAACTGTTTCGCGAAATGTCGCGGCTGGCCGGGGCGCTGTGCACGTTCAGCCTGGACAGCAGTCCGCGTTCGCTTCCGGCCTATAACCACTACGATCCCGAGGCCGGCTTTGCTTACCTTGAGGATCACATTATTCGCCACCTCGAGATTATTGTTCCGTCGCAGGCGGTGGTGATTCCGCTGAAGCCGGGGGCAGTGCGTTATTTTTACGAAGGCGAGATCCGGGACCAGCGTTGCCTGGGACGTTCGCGCTGGATACTCGGGCTGCGCTCGCCGGTGGGAGAAGCGGATGTGATCTCGAAAACTTTGCAACTGGTGAAAGTGTGTTCCGGGCAATTCGTTTCCGAGTTGGTGAAACGGGCCTTGCCTGGTCTGACTCTGAACCATATGCAGGTTCCTCCGGCGGCGATATCGGCGAAAGTCGACAGCCAGTATTTTGTGGTGACACGGAGCGGACCGTGTTGGGAGCACATCATGCGGACGCGCAGCGTGGGCGTGTATGTGCCGGGAGACCTGCCGTCGCCCGAGATCGAATTGATTGTCTTGCTCGAGAGTTGATATGGGATCGTCCAACCAGGTTACGCCGCTGGGAAGTTATCGCGGATCGAGTCCGGCCATGGACCGCCGCGGCTGGAACCTCGCTCTGGGGTTTCAGGAAGTGTTCACGGCCGTGGTGCGGCTGCGCTACAACCGCCAGGCCGTGCAGGATGCGGACACGTTTCGAGCGCAAATGCGGCAGGCCTTGCGCGTTGCCGACCAGGAGGCGCGCGCTCACGGGTGCAGCCCCGAGGATGTGAATCAGGTCATTTTTGGGGTGGTTGCGTTTCTGGACGAATCCGTGCTGGGTTCTGGCAATCCGGTGTTCGCCAACTGGCCGCGGCTGCCGTTGCAGGCGGAACTGTTTGGTCATCAACTGGCGGGCGAAATGTTTTTCCAGGAATTGCAAAAGGCATTGAACCGTCCCGATTCCCATGAGACGGCCGATCTGCTCGAGGTGTATTACCTTTGTCTGCTGCTGGGTTTCAAGGGACGATACGCGGCGGGCGGGGACCTGCGGTCGATCATGGCGGCGGTTCAAGAGAAGATCCGGCGAGTGCGGGGGCCCATGGGGCCGCTGTCTCCGCGCGGGGCGATTCCCGCAGATGCGGTGCGGCCGGTGCATTCGGACCGCTGGAGCAAGTGGTTAGGAAGGACCGCGCTCATTACGGCCGCTCTGACTGTGGTGCTGTTTGTGGTTTTCAAAGTCCTGCTGATGTCGGGCGTATCGTCACTCTCCGCCTTGGTAAGCGGACTACTGAAATAGGGGGATGGGATGTTGTACTTGGTGACCATTCTAGTACTGATCGTTTATCTGGTGCTGGTTTGGCTTCTGGGAGGGTGGCTGCATCTGCACGGCTCGGATATTTGGATATTGCGCGGCGTGCTTGCGTTCCTGGGGCTCGTAGCTGGCGGCGTCGCGTTTTGGTACGCGTACAAGGTAAAGAAGGCGAAGGAGGCTTCCGGGGAAGGTGACTCGCCAGCCGGCGCGACCGACGATCTGGATGCCTTGGTGCGGGAAGCCGTCCGGCGCTTGAAGCACTCGACGCTGGGGCGCGGGACCAACCTGGGCCGCCTTCCGTTGGTATTTGTTCTGGGGGATTCTGGTTCCACCAAGACGACTGTCGTCATTCACTCCGCGCTCGATCCGGAACTGCTGGCGGGGCAGGTGTATCGCGACAACGAAGTGCTGCCCACCTCTGCCGCGAACATCTGGTACACACGAGAGGCAATTCTTGTGGATCCCGCCGGCGCGATGATGGGTCAGGCGGATCGGTGGAGGCGCCTGGTACGGCTGCTG
>JBELAE010000505.1:0-3167 GCA_049509155.1 Candidatus Sulfotelmatobacter sp. | reverse complement strand
ATCATCAGAATGATCGGCTCAATCAGCGCCATCGATGCGCCCAGCGCCGTCTGCACATCTTCCTCATAAAATTCCGCCACCGAATTCAGCATGGCCGGCAGCGCTCCCGTGGCCTCGCCCACCTCGATCATTTCCACCGCCAGCTCGGGAAAAATGTTCTGTTCTTCCAGACTGTTCGCCAGTCCGTGTCCCTCGCGCACCCGGACGCCTGCTCGCATCACACCTTTTAAAATGCGCCGGCTGGTCATCGACGAGCCCGCCGTTTCCATGGCCGGCACCAGTGGCAACCCGCCTTGCAGCAAAGTCGAAAGCATCCGCGAAAAACTCGCTACTTGGTGCTTCAGCCGGATATCGCCCAGCAGCGGCGTGCTCAAAATGATGCGGTCAATGCGGTCCGCGCCGCTGTCGGTCTCTTTCCAGCGCCACGCCGCGAATGCCAAGACCACCAACCCCACGAACACATACGGACCAAACTTCTGCGCATTCTGCCCCACGTTCAACATGAACACCGTGATCGCCGGCAGCTTCTGATCCAGGCTGTTGAACAAGTCGGCAAACTTGGGCACCACGTAGGTAAATAGAAACGTCACCATGATCAGCACCACACTGATCAGCAAAGTGGGATAAATCAGCGACACGAAAAGCTTCTTGCGGAACGTCATGGCGAGCCGCTGAAACCCGATGTAGCGCGTCAGCACTTCGTCGATGTTGCCGCTCTTCTCGCCCGCCATCAGCGTGGTTGTATAAATCTTGGGCACGATGCCTTGCGCCGCGAAGGCGTCCGACAGCAACTCTCCGCCTTTCACTCGATCGCGCACGTTCTCCAGAATCTGCTTCAACTGCGCATCTTTCTGCCGCTTGATCAGCAGTTCCAGCGAGTTCAGAATCGGCAACCCCGCCCGGATCAGCGTCAGGAACTGCTGGTTGTAAACCAGAAACGTGCTCTGCTTCAGCTTCCGCCGCCGCCGCAACGAAACCCCAGAAGTCAGCACGCCCTGCGGCTTGACCCAGTAAACGAGATAGCCCTGCTGCGAGAAGCGGTCGCGCACTTCAGCTTCGGAATAGCCCTGCTCGATGTGCTGCTGCACTCGCCCGCGATCGTCCGCGATTTTGACTACAAATTCCGCCATTTGCCGATTTTTCCGCCAGTTTTCCCGAGTATTCCGCTACCGCTCAGTCTAACATTCCCACTTACAATTCTAAGCCGCCGACCACCCTCAAGCCGCCCCTCGTGTGTATCGCAAGTAACCCATCCGTGTTGTCATATCCGAGTAAACTCTGTCATCCCGAGCGCGAAGTCGAGGAACCTGCTTTTTACCTGCACCGTTACGGCTCCAACCCCTCCACCGTCTCGGTCCCCGCCGGCGGCTTAAACTCAAAGCGCTCATCCCCGATCGTCACATCTTCCTTCATCCCGGCAAACCGATACTCCGTAGCCGCCCCATCCACTTCCTGGATGACAATCCGCGCAATCCGATGGTCCGGCGTAATCTCCAGCAAAATCTCGCTCACCCGATCCGCCATCGCCTGCGGCACACCACGCAAAACCGAGTCTCCGGTCGTCAGTGGCTCTACATCCGGAGCTAGAGATAATCCCTGTAACTCTTTCTCCAGCTTGGTCTTGCCTAGCAAAAACGCCAGCGGACTTCGCACATCCTCCAGCTTCTTGGCCGCCGTCTTGCGCGCCTGCTTGTCGGCAGGGACGTAAAACCACGCATCTTTCCCATCGCTGACAAACACCTTCTCCCTTGGAGAACGGTACTCCCACCGCATCTTGCCAGGTTTTTTCAACCACAGCGTCCCACTCTCAGTCCGCTCCATCCCCGACCCGCGATACACCTCGGTAAACTCTGCCTGCAGCGAGCGCAGATGGTTGTAATGCGCATCGACCGCTGCCGCCAGCGCGTGAACGTCAACCGTAGGGCTGGCAGCGGCGAACAGGGTCGCGGTCAGGCATAGAGCGGTCAGACATAGATCGGTCAGACCCGGAACACCGGCAAAACCAGGGAAACGAAGTCGCATCTCGATATACTTTTTCACCGGGTACCGGCCCAAAGTCAGCCCCTCACGCAAACTCGGGAGGGAAACACGGGACAAGCTCCTACGGGAGGGCTCCTGCAACGATTGTAAGCGGTGACCCAGGAGTTGTCATTTTCAATGGTTGGGGATGGGAAGAGTCTGGCTTTCAGAAGGGTTATTTTGGGCCGTGATGCCTCTGGTGAAATGCCGGATGGTCATTTTGCTGAGGCTTTTTCTTTCTTCGGGCCATCCAACGATCTACCCATGATGTTGGCGGTAGAAACGCCAGCAGCCCCACGAATACGCCGGCCGCCACGGTGCCGGCAGAGTAATTCGTCCCACGAAACCAGGTATTCTGATAAACCAATACTCCGCGGTGCATCAACTGCAGCCCGTAGGCGACCATGGCTCCCCCCGCCGCCAGAAGTGAGAGCCGGACGCCGATCGATCTCATACAGCCATCCTAAACCCACTGCCAGCTCTAATCACCATAATGTCAATACCTATCGCCCGCTTCTCCGATGCAGGTCAGGGATGCACGCACAACCGACGCTGCCGAACAACGAGTACTGCGACGCGCCGACAATCTTTTTCAGCGCGCCGTTCTCGCTCAATGTGTGCTCCAGCAGCGGGTTGTGATAGAGCACGTACACCGGCCGCGGAAGGGCGCGCAGACTTTGCGCCAGGTTCGCGGCCACCTGCCGCATTCCCGATTCCGGGAACGGATTGAAGAGATAAATCACCAGCGGACCCTCTGGGAAGAGGTAAGCATTGGCGTCGCCGCAGATCGCTTCCAGCGCGAAGCATTTCTGCGATGCACTCTTGAAAAGCCGCAGGTTTTCCTGCGCAATCCGATGCAGAGCAGGCAGAAGCTCCACGCCGATAATTCTGCGGAAAGGATAATCCGACGCCATCAGAAGTGTTCGTCCCTTGCCGCAGCCGAGGTCGACGAAAGTGAAGTTACGGAAGTCGAGAGCAGCCAGATCAGGATTCGGCGTCTGCTGAAGCGTTTGCTGAAGCGCGTCGAGCATCTCGTGAAACGCCGCCGGCTCGGTGGGTTGGTAGGCAGAATGGAACATGCCCAGCAGCCGGTCGCGCCAGCCCACGGCCCCGCTGGTCGTGTTCACGCGATAGTCCCAGTCGTAGTC
>JBELAE010000504.1:0-3214 GCA_049509155.1 Candidatus Sulfotelmatobacter sp. | reverse complement strand
GGAAAGACTTGCGCCGCCGTACATGCACATCGCCAGACTTAATACCGCGTTCGCCATAAAACCATGTTTATTCATAGATGCTCCTTACAAAACCGTTGCAGCTCCACAGCTTGATGGTCGGCACAACGGTCCTAAATAGTTAGATGTTCCGGATGAGAAAAAAGGTGGGGCGCATCGGAAGCTCATTTTTCGGGCACGGTGCGATAATTCAGCTGTGGCTGACTCCGCGCCGATCCCGCCCCGCTCCGCGGTCTTCCGCCGATCGTTCCGCAGAGATTTTCCCGTGGCCGTGCGCGGTGAAGGGGTTTACATCTGGGACGCGGACGGCAAACAGTATCTCGACCTGGCCGGTTCCGCTGCGGTTAACTTCGTCGGACACGGCGTTCCGGAAATTTTCGCGGCCATGGCCGAGCAGGCCGCGAAACTGGAGTTCGTCCACACCAGCCAGTTCACCACCCCAGTCGCAGAACAGTACGCCGAGCAATTGCTGGCATTCGCGGGAGAACATTTCCGTGGCGGCGCCGTTTACTTCACTTGCGGCGGTTCCGAATCGATTGAGACGGCGTTGAAGCTGGCGCGCCAGTATCAGGTTGAAATCGGACAGACTTCGCGCTACCAGATTCTCAGCCGCCAGCAGAGCTATCACGGATCAACGCTTGGCGCGTTGTCGGTGTCGGGCAACCGGCGCCGCCGCGAAATTTACTTACCGATGGTGAAAGAGTTTCCGCACGTCGGCATGCCCTACTGCTACCGCTGCGCCTTCGATTGCACCGACGGATGCCGCAACTGCGGCCAGCAATACGCCGCTGAACTTGAAGAAGCCATTGAAAGCTGCAACGGCCAAGCTGCGGCATTCATTTTCGAGCCGGTCAGCGGGGCCACGCTGGGGGCGGTTGTTCCGCCACCGGGATACCTGCAGTCGGTCGCCGACATCTGCCGCCGCCACGGCGTTCTGCTCATCGCCGACGAGGTGATGACCGGCATGGGCCGAACTGGCCGTAACTTTGCCGTCGAGCACTGGAAGGTGAACCCGGATATTCTGGTCGCCGCGAAAGGACTTTCCAGCGGATATGCCCCGCTCGGCGCCGTCATTGCCAGCCAGAAAGTTGTCGACGCGATTGCCGTGGGCTCGGGTGCGTTTCTGCACGGCTTCACTTACAACGCGCACCCCATTTCGCTGGCGGCAGGACGCGCGGTGCTGCGGCACGTGCGAGAGAAGAACTTAGTCGAAGCCGCCGACTCCAGCCGCGCCGGCACGGCAGCCACTCTGTTCAAACAGGCGCTCGAAACCCTGCACACCGAAACAGCCGTGGGAGATGTCCGCGGCATCGGGCTGCTCTGGGCCGTAGAGTTTGTTGCCGACAAAGCCCTTAAGCGTCCGTTCCCGGCCACCGCGAACTTCGCGGGACGCGTGGCTGCGGCGGGTCTGAAACGCGGCCTGCTGGTCTATCCCATGCAGGGCTGTGTCAACGGCATCTCGGGAGATCATCTTCTTCTCGCGCCCCCGGCCGTCATCACGCCCAGCCAGATCACTTGGTCCATCGAGCAACTGGCGGCTTCCATCCGCGAAGCGCGCGCGTCGCTTTCGTAGTCTCAATCGCCCAGCAACTAATCGGGTCGATCTCTTCTTCGACGCCCCATGTTTTCAAGCGCTTGCCGGTTGATCTTTGTTTGATGCCCGGTTGACTACGCGTGCATTGTCGCCCGCCGCGGTCTGCGCGATGTTTGACGCGTGCGGAACGCAAAGCAAAAAACGGAGGCGATGATGGTAAGTCCCACGCGAAACATGACTGAATTCTGTGAGCAGGTAACCCCGCGCGGGTCAGCGGTGAGTCGCGAAGAGGAGTCGCGCCGCATGCGCCCCTTCCCAGACATGCTGCGAGTGCAGCAAAGCTGGGTCGCTGCGGTGGAGAAGCGGGCGCTTCTGTGGCTGGCGGCACGCACCCCGGCAGGCATCAACTCCGACCACCTCACCGCGTTGGGATTAGTGGCGCAGATCGGGGCGGGAATGTTCTACGCCCTCGCCGCGTGGAACCGTTACGCGCTGCTCGCCGTGATCGTCTGCCTCGCGTTCAACTGGCTGGGCGATTCGCTCGATGGCACACTCGCGCGGGTGCGGCAGCGGCTGCGTCCGCGTTACGGCTTCTATGTCGACCACATGGTCGACAGTTTCGGCGCTCTCGCGCTGATGGGCGGTCTGGCCCTGTCCGGGTACATGCAGCCGTGGATCGCAATTGGATTGCTCATTGCATTCTTGATGCTGTCGATCCAGTCGTATCTGGCGACGCACACGCTGGGCGAGTTTCGCATCTCGTTCTGGCGCTTTGGGCCGACAGAGCTGCGCCTCCTGCTGGCGGTGGGGAACCTGGTTTTGTTCTGGAAACCGGTCGTGCATTGCATTGGCGGGAAATATCGGTTGTTCGACATGGGCGGAGCGATTGGGCTCGCGGGCATGGGATCGATGGTCGTCGTGTTCACGGCGCAGAACACCGTTCGACTGTATCGCGAGGAAAGGATCGCGCAATGACTTTCACCCTCGGCCGGTGCGGCCGCAGTGTTCCGCCCTCCACGCTGGTGCGGTGGTGCAAGTTCAACCTGGTGGGTGCAATCGGAATTCTCGTGCAGTTCGCCGCGCTGCTGGTGCTGAAGAGTGTTCTCCACTTCAAGTATCTCGCGGCGACGGCGTTCGCGGTGGAAGCCGCGGTGCTGCACAACTTCGTCTGGCATGAACGCTTCACATGGGCGGATCGAACGATGAGGTCACGGCGTGTACTGTGTACCGCGGCGGCTGGAGCCCAAAGTTACTTGGGTGCGGTAGTCGCAGCGCTGAAGCGTTGCGCCACCCAAAAGCTATACCGGACGCGCTTTCGACGGCTGCTGCGCTTTCATCTCGGGAACGGTGCCGTCTCGATCCTCGGCAATCTGGCGCTGATGAAGGTGATGGTCGGCCTGGGACACATGAACTATCTGCTCGCGAACGCGATTGCGATCATTGTGTGCTCGCTGGCAAATTTCCTGGTGAGCGAGCAATGGGTATTCGCATCCAAGTGACAAATTCCAGACGGGGCTTCGCTACACTAGGTTCGAATTGAGGCCGGAAAGACAGTATGCGGAGAGCGATCCGTGAATCCGTAGTGTGTCTGGCGCTGTGCATCGCTGTGGCGTCTCTGTCTCGTGCGCAGACGGCTTCTCCCGCCGAGCGCGACCCTCAACC
>JBELAE010000503.1:0-3224 GCA_049509155.1 Candidatus Sulfotelmatobacter sp. | reverse complement strand
AAGTCACCTCACCTTCTGGCACGAATCTCCCGCGGAGAATCCCCATGCGACCGTCAAAGAATTAGGCGAGTACTACATGCTGTTCGCCGAGAAGGCGGACTATCCCGGCCACTACGATTCCTCTGGCGTCCCACAACTCGACTATCACGGCCACATCGGCCTGCAGTACAACCCCATCGCCATCGCGCAATATGGCTTGGGTAACTACAATCTGTTCCGCCGCAACACCGACCTCGACCGCCGCCGAAAATTCTTCCTCGCCGCCGACTGGCTCTGCTCCCACCTCGAGCAGAACCCGCAAGGCCTCGCCGTCTGGAACCACCACTTCGATTGGGAATACCGCGACACCCTCCGCGCCCCCTGGTACTCAGCCCTCGCGCAGGGCCAGGGAATTTCCGTCCTGGTGCGGGCGCACAAAGAATTACAAAAAGAGTCGCACGGCGATCCAGGCGCCGCGCGCTATCTGGATGCGGCGCAGCGCGCTCTGGCCTGCTTCTACCTGCCCATCAAAGACGGAGGCGTCGCCTTCACCGACGAATCCGGTGACCTCTGGTTCGAGGAATACATCGTCTCGCCACCCACTCACATTCTGAACGGATTCATCTGGGCCGCATGGGGCGTTTACGACTACTTCCTGGCGACCCAAGACGCCTCTGCGCAAGAGTTGTTTTCACACGCCGTCCGCACCCTGCTGCACAATCTCGATCGCTACGATTTAGGATTCTGGTCGCTTTACGAACAATCCGGCACCCGCCTGCCCATGGTGGCCAGCGCTTTCTATCATCAGTTGCACATCGTCCAGTTGCGTGTAATGCATCGCCTCACCGGAGAAGAAACATTCGCCCGCGTCGCCAACCGCTGGGAAAGTTACACCCGCAGCCGCGGCAACCGCACCCGCGCCCTCTGCTACAAGAGCGCCTTCAAACTCTGCTACTACTAGATCCGATCCGAAAAAGGCGCGGCCCGACCCGGCCAACGAGTGCTATCGGGACTCTTCGACAGTCGAAGTCCTGGCTAGCAGCCTGCGGTGCAAGTGCGATTCGTATCAGGGCACGCATTCATGCGTGCCATAAGTGCCGCAAAATCAATACGCCTTTAGGCGCTGGTTTTAAGTTTCCGACTTCCACCACCGGCGGGCTAGGCCTTCCGCTGAGATAGCTATTTTCCACATTGACGCGAACGGCGATTGGCGGGAAAATGGCAGCCGCTCTTGGGGCCAAATCGGAAATTCCGGCGTAACCATTCAAATCCGACGGAGCTAGATGAAAAAAAATGCGAAAATTCATTCTGACCGCAATCCTTCCCGTCCTGTTCGCGACCAGCTTGCTTGCAGGAAAAAACCTGGCCGATTATCCGTTGCAAATCCAGGTGATCGAATCTCATTGGCACAATCGCCGGTACAACGGCATCGAAAGTGTGGATGGATGGGGACGCGGAGATGTCAGGGACGGCGATTCAATCCGCGGTTTCGATTTTACTTACTCCTCGGCGGTGCCTTTCCATAGGACGGTCGGAAACGCCCATTATCTCGCCAAGTGGAAAAAAGAATCGCTCAGACTGGAGATGTTGGTCGGCGAAATCGGAGCCTCTGATAAATACCAAACCTATGATCTCAAGACGAGTGTCAGGGAAGACGTTTACGTGCCCGGGCCCGACGGTGCGGTCGCGATCTCTCAGCAGGAATACAAGGATAAAAAGTGATGGTCCGCCGACCCGCGTAACTTTCTATCCGCAAAAGTCAGCCTCTCCGACAGCATTAATTTTCCGTTAAAATCGCTGCGCGCGATTGACAGGCCGCAGGGTGGTGATTAACCTGCGTCGTTATGAGCAAAGCCATCAGCAATGCGGATATGGATCAACTACGCTCGGCATACAAAAAAGCAACCGACGAATGGGTGAACAGCATTCGAGCCGAAGAATCATTAGCCACTCCCGATCATTCCATGGTCGCCTGGGAGCGCTGGGACGCCGCCCACTTCACCGAGCAAGACGCCAGCGCGAAAGCCACCGAGGCGCGCGAAGCCTACAAAGACGCTCTCCGCGCCGTGAACTATGGAATCTAGCGTGTGAACGGCGAAAAATGCCGAAGCACGCGGCACGAGCGCCAGCAGGTAAGCCTGTGCTGATGGTCCCTAAGGTCTAGCCGTGCCGTTGTCCGGCACTCTCGGCGTCAGCTTCTTAACGACAAATTCCTGAAACAGATTCGAAATTGCTGACCCGCCAATCCCCAGGGCGGCGTTTTCAAACGTCAATGCCGCCCCGTCGCGATCCTGCGCTGGATAGTAAAGATTGGAAATCCCCCCTGCCGCCAGGCTTCCCAGTATGCCCGAGTAATTGGCCTGCCAGCGGCGATTGTCCCCCTTGCAAATCACTGCATTGGCGATCGCATAAAGTATCCGCGCAGTCTTGCTGCCAGTTCCTTTGTAAAAATACCGCGGGTCTTGTTTCAGCAGCGAGGGCAGAATCGCGCCTCCGATGAACGTCCCCGAAACCGTGTCGGCAAAGCCGGCGCCAAAGCGTTTCGCATAACCTTGCGCGCCTTGCCCGTATCCCTCAAAGTGATTTTGCGCCTGCTGCACTCCCGCCGCCCCTCCCACGAATGCGATGGTGACGGGATCGATCACCGTCTTCCACGCCAGCTTGAATTTTTGCCTCGTATTTAGCGGAGCCGCATCGGGAATGTAGCTGACATAAAAATTCGGCACAATGCCCAGCACCCGCTGCTTCTCCTCCACCTTCATCTGCTCTTCCGCCACTTCTACCTGCGAGACTCCGACTTCCACATCCGTGACGGTAGTAGCCACAGCCAGCGCCGTTCCAGGGACTATGTAGTTCTCTCCCGCATGCAGAATTCCAGACGAAGCTTGCGGCGCGAATCCCGCCGCCACAATCGTGAGCTGAAAGGGCCCAGGTGCAACGCCAGCAAAGGAGAATGTCCCATCGCTGCCCGTGAGCGTTTCTTGGCTGGCCGCAGAATCTTCACCCCTAAGCTTCACCCGGGCCCCGGCCACGACCGCTCCACTCTGATCGACCACCGTTCCACTGATACTGCCGGGCATGATACTGCCGGGCATGACACTGCCGGGCATGACACTGCCGCGAACTCGTTCACCCGCCGGTTGCTCGCCGGTCGAAGTCGCCCCACGCTGTTCCGGGCTGGTTTGCGAGCCCTGTCCCGAGCCTTGTCCCGGACCTTGTTCTGAATTTTGTTCTGAGCCTTGTCC
>JBELAE010000502.1:0-3233 GCA_049509155.1 Candidatus Sulfotelmatobacter sp. | reverse complement strand
GCGGTTGCGATTCCCGCGGCACCGCCGATGAGCGACAGCAGCATGGACTCGGTCAGCATCTGGCGCACCATGCGGCCGCGGCTCGCCCCCAGCGCTAACCGCACCGCCATCTCTTGTTGTCGCCCCGAGGCGCGCGCCAAGAGAAGATTGGCAATGTTCAACGATACGATGAAAACGATCAGGATTACCGCACCCAGTAACACCAGCAGCATGGGCCGAACGTTGCCCACCAAAGTTTCTTGCAACGGTTGAATCTCAATGGTCCATTGCGCCTGCGGCGGATAATCGGTGGGAAAGTCGTGGCGTAATTGGGCAGCCATGGCGGTGAGCCGCGCCTGAGCTTGCACCAGTGTCAGGCCAGGCTTCAGTCGTCCGATTCCAGCGCCTAAAACCCGGTTACCACGGATGGGCGGGGGAAAGGGATCTCCGATGAGACCGCCGGCGCCAAACACGTCCACTTCGCCGGACACTGTCGGTCCGGGATGGCGAAATCCGCGTGGCAGGACCCCGATAATTGTAAAGGGATCAGTGTCGATCAGGAGGGTACGGCCGACAACATTCGGGTCGGCGCCATAGGCACGGCGCCACAGACCATCGCTGATCACGGCCGTTGAAGCGAAACCGGGCACGAAGTCCTGCGGACCAAACAACCGTCCAATTTGCGGGGTCACACCCAGCATGGAAAAGTAGCTGAAACTGCCATTGACCGCCTCGAGACGCTCGGGCTGTTTGGCGCCGGTCAAATTCTCGCTACCCTCGAAGATCGGGGTCACATCTTCAAATGCGCCCGCTCGCGTCTGCAAGTCATCCATTTCCGGCTTGGAAAACGGAACGTCCCGCAATCCTACGCCGGGCTCGTTAAAGTAGACTCTTACCAAACGGTCAGCGTCGCGGAATGGAAGCGGGCGCAGCAACACGGCATTCACGATGCTGAAAATCGCGGTATTAGCTCCCACGCCGAGAGCCAGAGTCAAAATCGCAACCGCGGCAAAACCTGGATTCTTGCGCAACAATCTCCATCCGTGACGCAGGTCAGAAGCTAGTTCACCCCACCAGCGCACGCCCACCGATGCCCGCACGGCATCTTTGTGAGACTCGATTCCGCCGAACTCAATCCTCGCCTGTCGCATCGCTTCTTGCTGGGAAAGGCCTTTGCGAACCAGGTCCGCTGCGCGGCTCTCAATGTGGAAACGCACTTCCGTTTCCATTTCACTTTCAAGACGTTGTCCCTTGACCATCCACTTCAACCAGGAAAGGAATCGAGTCAGAAGATTCATATCTGCTCCGAGGTGGTGCGCAGGATGCTGGCGATCAACGATGCCATGCGGTTCCACTTTTCAGTTTCCGAATGGAGTTGGCGCCGCCCGGCTGCAGTCAGGCTGTAGAACTTCGCTTTGCGGTTGTTGTCCGATTCCCCCCACTCGCTGACGATCAAGCCTTGATGTTCCAGACGATAGAGCGCTGGATACAACGAGCCCTGCTGGATCTCCAGCTGTTCGCCAGAGATCTGCTGAATGCGCAGCAGAACTCCGTAACCATGCAATGGGCCAAGCGAGACAGCTTTGAGAATAAGCATGTCCAGCGTGCCCTGCAGCAAGTCAATTTGTTTGCCCACGGCCTCTCCTTGTTTGTCTAGGAGAGGTTTAACAAAACTCACCTAGATAGTCAAGGAGAGAGTGCTTTTGCGGAAGGATTTCCCCGAGTCACGGGAAAACCTTCAATAATCCAAAGTGCCAGCGCCGACCGGCACTTTTCTGGCCGGGCGACCTTACTTTTTTTGCGGCTGAAACTCGGGCACGCCGAACTGCCACAGCAGAAAGCTCCACACGTCTGCCAGGCTTTCCTGAAATTCCGTTTCGCCGCTGCCGGCACCGTGACCCCCGCCGTAATCAACCCTCAGCAGGACCGGTTTGCCGCTGGAAGTCGCCGCTTGCAAGCGCGCCGTCATCTTGCCCAGCATCCACGGGTCAATGCGCGGATCGTTGATGCCGGTAGTGAGCAGGACCGCGGGATAAGGCGTGTGGTCTTTCACGTGGTGGAATGCGCTCATCTCATAGAGCGCCTTAAAGCCTTCCTCTGTCTTCGTACTGCCGAATTCAGGAATGTTCGTCTCGCCGTTGTTGGTGGTTTCGAAACGCAGGGCGTCTTCCAAACCGACGTCGATGATAGCGGCGCCGAACAGGTCAGGCCGCTCGGTGATGGCGCGGCCAATCAGAATGCCACCGCCGCTCGCGCCTTCGCCGGCGAGCCTCGCCGGGGAGGTGTACTTGTTGTCGATCAAATACTGGGCGCACGCGATGAAATCGCGCCAGGTGTTCGGCTTGGTCTGCCCCTTTCCCGCAAGGTGCCACTCCTCTCCGAACTCTCCGCCGCCGCGAACGTGGCAAACCGCCATGACTCCGCCCTTTTCGTACCACGCAAGATTGGTCGGATCGAAATACGGATCCAGCGAAGTGCCGTAAGCGCCGTAGCCTGTGAGGAACGTGGGGTTCGAACCGTTCAGCTTCATGCCTTTCTGATAAGTGATGGACAGAGGCACGAGCGTGCCATCGTAGCTGGGCGCCTTGACCTCCGCCGACTCGACATTGACGGGATCGTCGTAAGGACCTGCCGGTTGGAGTCTGGTGTCGGTGACTCGGTTGGTTTTGGGATCGTACGCAAAAACCTTGAACGCCTTGGTCCAGGAGGTCACGTAAAGCAGGGTGCCGGGCACGCCGGGATCAGCCCGTAAAAAGACGGCCCCATCATACGGAAGGGCGACGCGCTCCGCCTTCGGAGCAGCGCCGTAGGGAATGCGCAGAAGGCGGCCAACTCCTCCGTCCAGCAGCCGCACATAGAGCGCATCCTCAGCAGGGCTTATGCTGGCAATCACAGCCCCACTGGGCGGAACGATAATCTCAGAGGAAGCGAGGTCGGGCTTGCGGGCATCGATGCGCACGATCTTATACCGTGGAGCATCTTTGTAGGTCAGGAGGTAGAGGTCGTCGCCGTGAATCGCGATATCTGTCACGCCGTCGGCAAAATCCGCAACCTTGCGCCAGGTTGGGTTTGGTTTGCCGATCGAGTCTACCGGTGCGATGTAATACGCGCTGTTGGGTGTGACGCTCCCATTGAGAACACCGAGGGCATAGCGCGAACCCGGCTGCGTCGTAACCGAGGCGATCAGGCTTGGGTCAACGTCAATGGATGCGACCACGCCGAACCCGAACACTGGCGGATCGTTCTCGGGGTCT
>JBELAE010000501.1:0-3237 GCA_049509155.1 Candidatus Sulfotelmatobacter sp. | reverse complement strand
GGTCTGGGTTCAAGCTGGTGCGAGTGGATTGCGCGGCTATGCCGGAGGCCGAGCTGGCAGCAGAACTTTTTGGGGACGAAGATCGATCGGGTTCGCCGCGGACGACCCTGGGGAAATTCGCGTCCGGCGAAACCGGCACGATTCTTCTGGAAGAGATTGCGGAGATGCCGGCGGGAGTGCAGGTCCGGCTGCTGCAGGTTTTGCAGAACATTTTGCAGAACGATTTGCGGAACGATTTGCGGAATAACGAAGCGCGGACCCCGGCGGGCGGCGATGGCATGCCGGCCCGGATGCGGGTCCTCGCGACCAGCAGCGCCAACCTCGACCGCGCGTTGGCGGAGAAACGGCTGCGCGAGGATTTGTACCATCGCTTGAGCGGGTTCACGCTGCAGGTTCCGCCGCTGCGCCAGCGTAAGGACGAAATAGCCACCCTGCTGCGCTACTTCATGCATAACCTGGCGCGGCATTACGCGCTGCCGGCGCGCGGATTTTCTTCGAGCATGGTGGCAGCGTGCCAGCGTTATGACTGGCCGGGAAATCTGAGCGAACTCGAAGCCTTCGTGAAGCGCTATCTGGTTACGGGCGAGCAGGAGTCGATCGGGAGCGAGAGCGGCGTGGAGACGGTGGGCCGGGAAACGATGGGCCGAGTCGACCAGGCCGCGGCCGCGCGTGCGATGAAGCTGGGAGCGCCTGGGCTGGAGGGCAGCGAGGCGAGTCCGGTGAAAACCAAGCCGGAATCGCTGAAGCTGCTGATTCAGGGTGTCAAGTGGGAAGCCGAGCGCAATGCCATCGCGGCCGCCCTCGTGAGAACTGGCTGGAACCGCAAGGCGGCGGCGCGTATGCTGAAGGTCAGCTACCGCACCATACTGTACAAGATCGAGCAATATAAGATGCGCGCTCCGCAGCCGTATTTTTCTCCGCTGCCCGCGGGAGAACTCTCCGGGTACGAAACAGGCTACGAACCAGGATACGAAGAAGCTAAAGGCAACGGGGAAGCAAGATACGCAAAGGCAAGGTAGGCGAGGCAAGACACGCGAGGCAAGATAACCGTGGCACACAAAACAATTTTCGGGACGGCGGTATTGCTGTTCAGCGTGCTGCTGGCCGGCGCGGCCGGCGCGCAAACTTCGCCCGCGACTTCTCCTGCTCCTGCCACTTCGTCCGCAAGTTTGCCCGACAAGCCGCATGATGACAGTTTTGTGATTGGCAATGACGACGTGCTGGCTATCAACGTTTGGAAGGAGCCCGACATTTCGCGCTCGATTCCGGTGCGCTCGGATGGAAAAATTTCGCTGCCCCTGGCGGGAGAAGTCCAGGCTGCCGGGCTGACTCCGCTGAAACTCGAAAAAGACATTGCCGACCGGCTGAAGAATTACATCTCCGAGCCGGAAGTGACGGTGATGGTGCAGCAGGTGAACAGCCAGAAATTTAATATTCTGGGACAGGTCAGCCGGCCGGGCGCGTACGTGATCGCAAATTCTCCGACGGTGCTGGACGCGATTGCGCTGGCCGGCGGCTTCCGGGATTTCGCCAAGAAGAAATCTATTTACGTTCTAAGGCACAACCCCAGCGGGGAGTCGCGCCTGCCCTTCAACTACAAGGAAGTCATCGAGGGCAAGAACATGGCGCAGAATATCAAGCTGCAGCCCGGCGACACGATTATTGTTCCGTAAATATTGTTCCGTAAATCTGTCCCGTAAATCTGTCCCGTGACCATGAGAATCGCCAACTCAGTTTGCTGCCGATTGCTCTGGTTCGGATTGATCCTGCTGGCGCGAGTCCCAGCCGGAGGGCAGGTGGCGGAGAATTCCCAGATTCCGGTACCCCAGACTTCCGCACCCATGAGCAACAGCAATAACAACGCGAACAATAACAACGGTGCGGGCATCAGCGTGAGTATGGATGAGCCTCCCATGCTGACGCCTCCGGTGGTGAGCGGGCAATCGTACCCGGTGGCGACGGCTTCGCAGGAGCGTTCGAACTATCTGCGCGGCGGCGTGACCTTCGCCAGCGCTTACAGCGACAACGTGCTCGGAACTACCGGAGCCAACTCGGCGCCGGTGAGCGACGTGAGTTATTCAGTGTGGCCGACGGTAGCTCTGGATGAAACCACGACGCGCCTGCACTGGACTTTGAACTACGCTCCCGGATTTACTTTTTACCAGCGCACCAGCGCGCGTAATGAGGCCGACGAGAACGCGGCCATCAATTTGCAGTACCGGGTGAGCCCGCACGTGACCTTCAGCGCCGTGGACAGCTTCCAGAAAAGCTCGAACGTGTTCAACCAGCCGGATCTGGGGTCGGCGGGCGCGGTTTCGGGCGGAGCCCAGGGCGGGAATCTTAGCGTAATTGCACCCCTGGCGGACCGGCTCAGCAACAACGGGAATGTCGGCATGACCTACCAGTTCGCGGCCAATTCGATGATCGGTGCGGGCGGCAGCTTTTCGAATCTGCACTATCCCGATCAGGCGGAAGTGCCGGGCTTGTATGATTCCGAAGGGCAGGGCGGGTCGGCCTTCTACAGCGTTCGCGTGGCCAAGGGAAACTACCTGGGAGCAACCTATCAGTATCAGAGGCTGCTGGCGTTTCCGGCGCAGGGAGAGAACGAAACTCAGACCCACTCGGTGCTTTTCTTTTACACCTTCAACCGCACGCCGGCCTTCTCGCTTTCGCTGTTTGGAGGTCCGCAGCATTCCGACACGGTGCAGTCCGGAACGCTGCAATCGAGCACAGTGCTCTCCGGTACCGTGCAATCGAGTACACAGCAGTTCGCTTCCGCGCCAGCCTTGCAGTCGTGGACGCCGGCGGCGGGCGCGAGCCTGAGCTGGCAGGCCCGGTTCACCAACGTCGCCCTCAGCTACGCCCATATCATCGCGGGCAGCGGAGGACTGGCGGGAGCGGTCAAAACTGACAGCGCGAGCGTCTCGTTGCGGCAGCAGATGACGCGGACGTTTTCTGGTTCGGTCAGCGGGTTCTATGCCCGGAATGATGTTCTCGATTCGGCCGCGCTCGGGGCGAGCGACGGCCACTCGATTTCGGCAACCGCCTCATTACAGCAGCAGATCGGCCAGAACCTGAATGTTCAGGCCGGGTACACGCGGCTGCATCAGGACTACAGCGCGGTCGAGGTGCTGGCGGCGCATCCGGACACCAATCGCGAATTTATTTCGATTTCCTATCAGTTTTCGAAAGCGCTGGGAAGATAACCTGGGAAGCTAAGCTGGGAAGCTAAGTTGG
>JBELAE010000500.1:0-3241 GCA_049509155.1 Candidatus Sulfotelmatobacter sp. | reverse complement strand
CCTACAGCGACGCGTTCTTTTCATCGACGAAATCCGCGGGTACGAGCAGCGTAACGGCCTCGATAATGACACGCGCCAGCGGTCCGACGCTTTACATCACCGCAGACAGCAATTGGGGAGGCATATTGTTTGTCTACGCCCTCGGACCCACCGGCACGATCTTTCATTTGCAAAAGAACTGGACGGGACAGGCCAGTGTCAGCGTTTCGGCAGGGGATGACGGCGGCTGGATCGCCGACGCCACCGATTTCTCCAAAACTGCGACGGCTCAAATCGGCCAGAGTAAGACTGGCGGACAACACGTGAACGACAGCGATAGCGCGACGATAGACGGCACGACCCAGGGCGCCAGCATTACGTGCTTCGGAAAAACGTATACCTTGGCTGCGGGCTATCGATTTGGTAGCGACGCTGGATCGGGGCCAGGGCCAGGCCAGGCTCAAGCGACTTCGACTCTTACGGTTACCGGGACCGCCAACACTCCGATCAATTCGATTAAGCTCGTTTCGGTGGATGACGATGACCCGAACAATCCCCTGGTTAGCTTCACCGTCACCGGGAATGTGGGAACGATCGACTGGGGGCTTGATGGTAACGTGACGAACAGCCTGGGCGTCCTATCCCCCGGAAGCTATACCTTGTCCGTCCCGAATATTGAAGGGCTGGCCCATTCACCGCATCTTCTTGAAATCATCGGAACAGACGGAACGGCCCGGTATGTCGATTCCACGACCCTCGATACCAGCCTCCTCGCCGACCAAGCTTTCTCGAATACGTGGCAGATCACCTATCTCTTTCCTAGCCTATCGCACAACTCCGTTACAGCCAACGGCACAATCAGCGGATCACAAATCATGTGGGGACTACCGGGCCAACAATATGACCGCTACCTTTCGAGCACGTCTGTCGTCCTCACCTCGTTTCTTCCGGTGGACGCCCCGGAAGAGAGCCGAACGACCGCGGCTCCGGGGCTCGTCGTGAACGGAACGGAGTATCTCATGCAGGAGATACCGAGCGTCGGAATTCTAAATTTTTGGGAGGCGGCCTTCGGAGGCTGCACCGCGGGTGTGCCTCTGGGAAGTTGCTCCAGCGGAGGCCCGTTGCCCTTGGACGTATTCGCGCACAGTGGAGCGGCCGTCCAGTTCAAACTGAGCGGCTTTGCCTCCACATTCGATAAGGGCTGGATCTCAAGTCCGTGGATGTTCGCCACGCTTCCCAGAATTTTTTATGGAATATTCAACTTCACGATCAATTGAACCTAGAGCGGGCCTCAGGCGGAAGACCAACGTTCGAGTCTGTCTTATGGTGGCCGGCCTTTTGGTAGGTTGGCAGCCGATTCACGCCTCCACTATTCTCTTTGACAGTGGAGATCCACCGCAGGGGCCCGGCCCGTCCTTGTTTTCCGACCAGTGGGTCGCTCAACGGTTTATGGCCACCGGGGGGTGGGAGATGGCGCTGGTCGGTGCCTTCGCCGCGGGCACCGATCCGATTACGTTACAGCTGGCGACAGATGCGTCAGGGTTGCCAGGTCTTGTTTTGGATGCCTGGACAATCAACGAGACGGATTGGGACCCCGGTGGGTCGTGGGGTTATACGCCCGCGATGTTTTCGTTCACGCAGGGGGTCACCTATTGGTTCGAGTACACGTCTTCCGCGGATCTATTCAGCGGCGACTTTTTACCGGCGCCCGCGCCGAACGGTATCCCCGACATTGCCCTGAGCTTTGACCAAGGCCAAAGCTGGTCCGTGACGCGCGGAGCAGGACCCCTCGGGTTGCGGATCGAGACCGATGTGTCGTCCACGGTTCCTGAGCCACGCACCGTGGATTACCTGGCCTTCGGACTCCTGATGCTGATCATCCACCGACGTTGTTCGTCACCGGAACGGACGCGTGACTGAGCGAAAGTAGGTGTGATTCGAACTCGTGGGAATCGGTGGAGTGGTTGCGCACCTTCGTTGCGGGGAAGGCGTTCATGCCCATCGCGATAAATCACGCGCGTATTCCTATGGATCACTCGCCGAGACGGATAAAGCTGTTTTGACGACGTGCAAGTACTCGCACAGGAGATCAATCTGGGCCGCGCTGATAGCGCCACCCAGAAAGCGAACCTCCGCGGTAAGACCTGGCCCCAAGGGCCACTGGTAGCAGCGGTCCAGTAGTCGCGTCGAAATGGCAAGCTTACCTTTCCAAAGGTCTACCGCCCCTGTATCTGTAGTGACGCGGCTACGCGGGCCGGAGCCGCGGCATACGGGAAGGCCGCGCTCCCGTTCCCACTTCTGCGCCGTGCGGACATTCACTCCGAGGTACGCTGCGATTTCCTTCCATGAGGTCAGATCGCGGGCTGGATTGCTCCCAGCCTTCTGAGCAGATATTGTGTCGGTCACGATCGCACCTCTATGGAAGGAAGCAGCACCTGCAGAATTTCCGCAGCCGTCTGCTGAATGAAGGACAACGATTCGGCAAGGGTGTTCTTGTCGCCGGCATGGAGCTGGATGTAGTCCACGCTGGATGTGTTTGTGTCGAGGCCGACGGCGCAACAAACCACGAATGCGACGGCTTCTGCTTCGGTCTCGCGGACGGTATGAGTGGTCTCTTTACGGCGGTCGCCACGGTGAAGGAGTTCGTGTGCGACTTCGTGGACCAGGACTGAGAAATGCTCAGCGGGCGGCAGATCCGGCAGCAATGTGATCTTTCCTCCGGATGATAGGCCTTGCGCGGGCGCGATCCTGGCGTCGTAGTCGAGGACAATGTGCTGACCCTCGACGAACTGCCTTAGACGATCGGCGTAGTTTTGCGGATCGCCCTTCACCGTCGCGAATTCGGGCAAGGGCTCGCCATCGGTCTGGCTGACATCGAACACATGGGTCGCGCGGAACCCGAACACTCGGGCTTGTTCATCTTCCGTTAGTTCGTTATCGGATTTCTTGCGGCCGACCATGGGCGCAAGAATGACGATGCCTTTCTCCCCCTTGCGAACGAATCGCCGCAACTTGAGCCAAGCCTGGAATCCAGCGACATGCGTAGCGTCTGGACGCTGGCTGTAAATCAACAGGCAGTTGCCCCAACTGTAGTGATGGAAACGGGACATCACCCGGAGGTAGTTCTTGAGTCCTTCGCTTTGGCCCCGTTCGAGCGCATCCATGAGCTTCGATATGGCCGCCTCGCTGAGCTTTGTGACTTGATCGGTATTCATATCTCCCTCCCCTGTGCCTCTCTGGGTAGAGCCGCCCTTAGGCGGCC
>JBELAE010000050.1:0-18986 GCA_049509155.1 Candidatus Sulfotelmatobacter sp. | reverse complement strand
GTCGCGCTGCAGTTGCGCCAGCAGATTGACGATCTGCGCCCCCACGCTGACGTCGAGCGCCGACACCGGCTCATCGCAAACTATGAACTTGGGCCGCAGAGCGAGAGCGCGCGCGATTCCAATGCGCTGCCGCTGTCCCCCCGAAAACTCATGCGGATACCGCATCCGCGCCGATTCGTCGAGCCCCACCGCCCGCAGCAGTTCCCCAACCTGCGCACGAATGTCGAGCTTCGCTGGCCTGTCCTCCTCATTCCTGCCAACGATCTGCCCGTGAACGATCTGACCATGAATGACCAGCGGCTCGGCAATAATCTCTTCCACCCGAAACCGCGGATCGAGCGAGGCGAACGGATCCTGAAAAATAATCTGCAGATCGCGGCGCAGCCGCCGCATTTCACCACGACCGGCCGCCAGCAGATCGCGCCCTTCAAAACGCACAGCCCCAGAAGTGGGTTCGATCAACCGAAGAATCAACCGTCCCAGCGTGCTCTTGCCAGAACCCGATTCCCCCACCAGACCAAGCGTCTCGCCAGAATGAATGTCGAACGAAACGTCATCCACGGCGCGCACTTCTCCACGCGACTTCCTCCCAAACGCCGTTTCGCCATGCGGAAAGACTTTCGTCAGGTTTCGGATTTCAAGCAACGGCATCGACTTTCCTTAGACAATCATCCTTTGGCGATCAATTGCTGCATCCGTTTGATAACCAGACCCAGGCGTTGCTGGCTGGCGGCATCCGGCAGTAAGTGGCCCGGCAGAGAGTCGAGAAAATCACGATTCGATAGTAGCGCCCCAAACTCGCGGCTCAAGTATTGTCGCAGGTCCGCCGGAGCAACGTGGACCTCCCCGGCAAGTTCAGCGCGACCATCAATCACTGTCACAATATCCTCCAGATCGTGGCTCATGCGGAAATCATTCTTGCCGCGCCCATGGAGCGCTTCCAACTTGGTCGCGAGAAAATAAGCGGCGGTGATGAGCCGAAGCTCAAGGTCGCCGATCCGGATTCGCTGCGCATTTTCGAGGGCGGGAGCATACCAGATATTGCTGAAGCCGAGAATCGACGCGTCGGTTGGCATCAGATCGAGAATCAGATCTCCACTCACCCAGCGGCATATCGGGGCGCCTTCGGCGAGAGAATGCTTAAAGCCCAGATCGTGCATGCGGGTCTCCAGTTCCGTGAATTCGGCATAGGACCCGACGGCAATAATCGCGTCCACATCGAGTGTGGGCCGAACCGGAGCGCGGCGGCATCGGTCAACAACAATCCCGTAACGCAGCCGCCAACGAACGCGATTTGGTCGAGCAGTGGCTTGACCTTAGCCGCTGCCGCAACCAGGTGATCAAGATTCGGATTCCCCGGGCGCGCGTTCACGGGGAGTTAACCTTAACGCTCACATTCACGAGGTCGATTCTCGCGATGAGTTCGCGGATCGCTATCTCACGTTCTCGGGCACGTCCTTCGCGAATGGCATCCACCAAGGCCAGGAGTTCGTAAAGTTTCGGATCACGCGAGGCCGCTACAACGTTCTTGTACAGCGGCGAGAACTCGATCCCTCGGGTTGACCGCTCATCGTCATTGGCAGACGGCCAGACCGGCGGGAGTGAGAAGCTCTCCGGGAAATATTGATTGAGGGGAGGAGCGGCCTCCGCGGTGGGAATCCCGCGGGTGGGCCCGCCGCGCTGAACGGGGAAGGCGTATTTCACTCCGTGAATGAGGAATTCCTTTAAGTTGCTTCGTTGTGGTTCGAACAGGACCCCCCGGCCCTTCGGAGGGGACGACGGCGCCGCAGAGATTCTAAGCAAGTTCGAAGCCTGCGCCCGCATGGCGGATCCGAAGGCGTGGGAGGTGCTCATGAGGAGTCCCTTCCCCAACTTGGCGAAACTCCACGCAGCTGATCCGGCTGCAACCAGCTTTAGAACAAGTACAACGTCCTGAGGCTTAAGGTCTTCCATTCCCTATTCTCGAATAGAGAATAAAACTTATTTGCGGTCTATTACAGCAACATTTAGCAATGATTCTCATTTCGAGAATATGGAATAGGTGCCTACCCCGCCGCAATCATCGGCACCGCCGCCAGCGCGGCCAGCAAACCAACGAACTTCCACAAGCTGAAGTGTTCTTTCAGC
Organism: Candidatus Sulfotelmatobacter sp.; assembly: GCA_049509155.1. Classification (GTDB taxonomy): domain Bacteria; phylum Acidobacteriota; class Terriglobia; order Terriglobales; family Acidobacteriaceae; genus Sulfotelmatobacter. Next base: position 16,859 of record JBELAE010000050.1, on the reverse strand, counting down.
ACCAGCCGCGCCAGCACGACGGTCACAGCCGGGTAAAGGGAAGTAATCACGACGGCCTGGTCCAGCCGTCCGCGCTGGCTGGCGAAGATGAACAAGGCGCTGGCGGTGATGTCAAAGACTCCGGCCAGCATGCCGAGCACGGCGCGGGGACGGTCAAGCGTGAGCGGGGCGCGCGTCGCCATCACCGCAATGGATGTAGTTGTGAACGAGCCGATGCGGGAGATCGTAGCGATCCAGGCCGGCGACCCGCTCGCCTGATGAACACACAAATAGAAGCCTGCGAATCCAACTCCAGCCAGCGCCGCCATCGCCACGCCCGCCGGTCGACCGGTGGAGTCCGCCCTGTTTGACAGTTCTTTGTCCGAAGGTTCTTTACTCGAAGCTTCTTCCTGGGATGATTCGCCGCGAGCCGGTTCCGGCCGCGTAATCAGCCAGATGGCAAAGATCGCCAGCCCAAAGCCGCCAATGGTCCAGCGACTGGGCGAGCCTTCGAGAGCGATGTCGACCATGGTAGGGATGGCCGCGCCCAGCAAGGCCGCAATCGGCGCCGTCAGGCCCATCTGTCCCGAGGCTAGGGCGCGATAGAAAATGGCCAGCGAGAATCCTCCGATCGCGCCCGCCAGCAGCGCCCACACAATGCTTGCACCCGAAGGAAACTCCCCGTGCTGCGCGAATGCGATGCCAAGCATCAGCGCGAACGCGCAAAGATGCGAAAACGCCGTCAGCACGAACGCGTTGGCGCGGCGCGATCCATATCCTCCCGCAAAGTCAGCCGCGCCCCAAAGAAATACCGCGATCACGCTATAAACAGCAGGCGCGAATTGGGTCAGCGGGGGCACGCCGGACGAGGGTAACACGCTGCGGACCCAGAGGGCCGACGCTTGACGCGGAAAGAAACCATAAACCACGAACTATCACGAGGTTTTATTTCGAAGTGTTTCCTTCATGCACCTTCGTGCCCTTCGTGGTTAAAGCTCTTGGTTTATCCCCCACTCGAACGCAAAGCAGAAATGGATAAAACCCCCTCGATCGGATAAGATTCCCGTTTGCCGACGCCCCGACTCCGGACCATCAACCACTGTTTTCGCGCATGCTTCCGTTGGGTCGCACTGGCTGCGTGCGTGCCCCTGGGCTCATTCCCCATCTCCGCCGCGGCACAGACTCCCGGCCCGCCGAACCAAACCGCAGAGATAAAGGGAACACGAACGTCCTTGCTACACGAACCCCCTCCGTACTGGGCGTACGTCGTCAACCCACCCACCGAAGCCACTGCCGCGCCCTCGAAACCACCCGATACCGCACCGCGGCACGTGCCGGATAGCGACGCGGCCTTCACTTTCTCCCAAACTACGGACATGTTTCACCCGCCGGACTGGCACCCCGCCGACCGTCCGGCCATGCCGGAGATTGTGTCGCGCGGCCGTGCGCCCGACGTTTTCGCCTGTGGCTACTGCCACTTGCCCAACGGCCAGGGCCGCCCCGAGAATGCCAGTCTGGCGGGCCTTCCCGTGGCTTACATCGTGCAACAGATGGCCGACTTCAAGAGCGGGCTGCGCAAGAGTTCTGAGCCTAAGCATGGGCCGACCAGCGCCATGATCGCGTACGAAACCAAAGCCACCGAAAAGGAAATTCTGGCCGCCGCCGGGTACTTCTCCGCTCTGAAACCGAGACCGTGGATTCGCGTGGTGGAAACCGACACCGTTCCCAGGACGTACGTCGCCGGTTGGATGCTGGTGGCCAACGATCCGGCCGAAATCACCCCTTCCGCGATTGGCCCCGCCGTCCAGACCGAGCCGATCGGTAAGCGCATCATCGAGACGCCGGAAAATCTGGACCGCACCGAAATGCGCGATGACCATTCCGGTTTCATCGCCTATGTGCCGGTGGGCAGCATCAAGAAAGGCGAGACGCTCACCACCGCCAACCCCAACCGGACTCTGCGCTGCGCCGCCTGCCACGGACCCGACCTGAAGGGCCTGGGCAAAGCGCCTGCGCTGGCCGGACGTTCCCCCAGCTACATTGTGCGACAACTTTACGATATTCAAAGCGGCGCGCGCGCGGGCGCAGCCGTTCGGAAGATGAAGCCCGCCATCGCCAAGCTGACCGTCGACGACATGGCAGCGATCGCCGCGTATGCGGCTTCTTTGCGCCCGTGAGTTAGATACAATTCCGGGCCTCTAGCGGGCGAGAGCGCCCGACCTGGGCATTGCCAGGGTTCGAGAAGCGACGCTGACCGCCAGTTCGCCATCCGTGAGGGCAAAGTGGCGCAACGTCCTTCCCCATAACCCCGCCTCACCTGACCACCATTTATGAATTGTTCGCAAGCCGGGGAAACCTGTGTATTCTGGAAATAAGTCGGGCATTCTCTGGTCTACAGGGAAGGGGGGCGAACCGATGACTCCTAACGAACGCGAGCGCATGGCTATCCTTTGTGAACGAATCGCTAAAGAGCAAGACGTTGCCAAATTCAAGCAATTCGTTCGAGAACTCAACGAGTTGCTGGGCGGGAAAGAGCAGCGCCTGAAAAACGAGGACTCAGGAGCGTCCGCCGCGCCCGAGCCGCGTGATAGAATTTCTGCACGTTCCATGCGCCGCCGTCCCGGGACTTCATGAGAGCTCACCTGATCGAACTGGCATGATCAAATAAGCATGATCGAACTGGCACCGTCGATTCTTTCGGCTGATTTTGCCCGGCTGGGCGAGCAAGTGCGCGCCGCCGAAGAAGGCGGTGGAAGTGTCATTCATGTCGACATCATGGATGGCCACTTCGTCCCGAACCTGACGTTAGGTCCGCCGGTGGTCAAGTCGCTGCGCAAGGCCACGAAGTTGCCGCTCGATTGCCACCTGATGATCGAGAATCCTGACGAATTCATTCCCGCATTCGCCGACGCGGGCGCCGACTGGATTTCCGTGCACCAGGAAGCTTGCCGGCACTTGAACCGCACTCTGCATCTGATCAAGAGTCACAACTGCCTGGCCGGTGTGGTGATTAATCCGGCGACGCCGGTCGAGACGCTCGTTGAGGTGCTCGACATCGTCGACTATGTGCTCGTGATGTCAGTGAATCCAGGCTTTGGAGCACAGAAGTTCATTCCGTCTACGCTGCACAAAATGCGGCGGTTAGCTGAGATTCGCAACCAGCGCGGACTGCTGTACCGCATTGAAGTGGATGGCGGCGTAGCGCTCGAGACTGTCGCCGATGTGGTTCAGGCTGGCGCAGAAATTCTGGTGGCGGGCAACGCCGTGTTCGGAAATGGTGATCCAAGCAAGAATGCGCAGGCGCTGCTGAAGGCCGCGACGGAAGCCGCGCTGCTGAAAGTGTAGGCGTAATGGCTCTAACGCTTTAACTACGAAGGACACGAAGTATCACAAAGGAAATCCGGAGGGACGAATCCCTTCGTGATACGGAGCCTGCCCTGAGCGAAGTCGAAGGGTGCCTTTCGTGGTTGATGGTTTCTCTTTTATATCGAGGTCTTATGTCACGTCGAATTCCGTTGACGATCGTGCTGGGCATGCTGCTGGTGATCACGATTGCCTGCACCAACAAGAAGTCGGTGAACCCGCTGGCCAATGTCGGCTCGAAGCAGCCGGACAAGGTCCTGTTCGACAAGGCCATGGACGCCATGCGGCACAACCGCTTCGACGTGGCCCGACTCACGCTCCAGACCCTGATCAACACCTACCCGGATTCCGAATTCATCGCCCGCGCCAAGCTGTCGGTCGGCGACTCCTGGTACGCCGAAGGCGGCACCGCTGCCCTGGCCCAGGCCGAACAGGAGTACAGCGATTTCGAGATCTTCTTCCCCAACATGCCGGAAGCGGCCGAAGCTCAATTGAAGATCGCCAACATCCATTATCAGCAGATGGAAAAAGCCGACCGCGACTACACCCACGCCAAGCGCGCCGAAGACGAATATCGCAAGATGATTCTCCAGTACCCCGACAGCAAGCTGGTGCCCGAGGCCAAGCTGCGCCTGCTCGAAGTGCAGGAAGTGCTGGGCGAACGCGAGTTTCAGATTGGACGCTTCTACTACCTGCGCCAGTCGTATCCGGCGTCGATCGCGCGCCTGCAATCGCTGGTGGAAAAGTATCCGCTCTATAGCCGCGCCGATGAGGCACTTTATCTGCTAGGTCAGGACTACGAAGGACAGATTGCGCGTCTGCGACTCACCGTCACATGCGACCCCAAGGGCCAGCCGCCACACTGCATGCCCGAGAAAATCAAAGGGGCCTACATGGCAGATCTAACCAAGCATGCCTCGGAGGAATACTCGCGAATCCTGACTCGATATCCGCTGATGGATCGCTCCGATGATGCCAAGGCCCGCCTGACCGCACTGCACCAGCCGGTTCCCCGGCCCACTAAAAGACAAGTCGACGTGAATCGCGCCGAGTTGGCCAGCCGTGGTGAAGCCACCACGGTGCAGCGTGTGATGCAGATCGTGAAGAAAGGGCCGGACGTGGCCAACGCGGCTCGCGTGGGCGAGCCCAGCATGGCCGACCCGGAGCCGGTCGCAGCGACCGGAGTCGTCCAAGGCGAGGCCAGGTCGGCAATGGGGCTGCCCGAGGTGGGAGTAACCATCTTGAATCCCAGCCAGCCCGCCGCGCCCGCACCAACCGCAGATCCGGCTTCAACGGGCGGTTTGCCGTTCGGGCGCCTGCCTGCCCCGGCCACTGCGCCCACCGGACCTGATCCCAACGAGCTGAAACCGACTGCTCCCGCCGATTCCAACGAACTGAAACCGGCCGACAGCGCCAGCGATCAGGCGTTGCCCCCACCTCCGCAGGTCAATGAAATCCACCAGGGAGAGGCTCTGTCTGCCTCGTCCTCGTCTTCTGCCACGGCCGCTTCCGACGATTCGGCTCCCGCCAGCGACAAGGATCTCTCCAGCAGCAAGAAGAAAAAGAAGAAGGGGCTGAAGAAGCTGATTCCGTTCTGAAGGCGGACGTCGGACCTCCGACCTCAGACGTTCGCCTAAGCCCCGTATCCTCGTTCGCCGCAATTAAAGAGACTTCCCTTGCTTCGGCCTGAAGTCCGGGTCCGAAGTCCGGGTCCGAAGTCCGGGTCCGAGGTCCGAGGTCCGAAGTCCGAAGCCGAGTCAGTCCGCGCGGTAGGTGTTGGCCACTGGTAACGTGTTACTTCCCTTCGGGATCATTGACTTAGGTTGTGGCTCGGGTTACCTTCGGGCTATCTCCCCTCAGCAGAGGAAACTTTGGCCCGGAAGATACTGCTCGCAGACGACAGCGTTACCGCCCAGAATATGGGACGGAAGATCCTCGCCGATGCGGGATACGAAGTCATCACCGTCAACAACGGTTCCGCGGCGCTGAAGAAGATCGCCGAGCAGAAGCCCGACCTCATCGTGCTCGACGTCTACATGCCCGGCTACAGCGGCCTCGAAGTGTGCCAGCGGCTCAAGGACGCGCAGGAAACATCGCGGGTGCCGGTGCTGCTGACCGTGGGCAAACTGGAGCCTTTCAAACCGGAAGAAGCGCGGCGTGCGCGCGCCGATGGCTTCATCGTCAAGCCTTTTGAAGCCAGCGAGTTGCTGAGCGCCCTGAGCAAGCTCGAAGACAAGATCGTGCCTCGCTCCGAATCGAAGCCCGGCCGCTTTGCCCGCGCCAATGCCGCGATGGACGAAGGCCGTTACGACAAGTCCGTCGCGGTGGACGAAGACTCAGGCTGGAAGAACCGGATCGGGTTCCCCAAGAAAAAGGCTGAGCCCGCGCCCGAGGAAGCCGACGATTCCACAATCTACAACGCCATGAACAAGGACTTGCGCACCGTGGTCGAGCGCAAGCCAGCAGAGAAGCCGCGCGAGTTCAGGGCAGAAGAACCTCGGGTCGATCTTGGCGCGCTGGCCCCTGAGGGCTTGCCTAAGGACGTGACGCCCGAAGAGATTGCCGCGCTCGCCGCCGCAGCCGCCCAAGTGAAGGGCAAGATCGCCGAAGCCAACGAGCCTCTGGTCCCAGCCTGGGTGGAACAACCAGCGCCCGCACCTGAACCAGCTCAGGCTGCGCCCGCGCTCCCGCACGAAGTCGCGGAGGCAGCACCGTCAGCGGCGACTTTCGCGGCGCAGAAGCCGGAAGAGACGATCGAAGAGAAAATCGAAGCGAAATTCGAACCGAAATCTGAAGCGAAATCCGAAGCAAAGACCGAAGCAAAGACCGAAGCAAACGCCGACGAGACGCCTGAAAAGCCTGCTGACGCTCTTCCGGAAGCGGCCAGCATCGCCGCTCCCAGCATCCCCGCCCCCAGCCACGCCGATCTGATGTCCGCGATTGCCGCCCTGGAACCGGAGCCAGCCGCCGCGTCGGGTCCAAGTTCGGTTAGACCAAGCTTGGGAAACAGTTCTGCCGGATCGTGGTTGGAGCGTGCAGCCGACCAGGCTGACGAGCCTGTGACCATGGCGGTTGCGGCGGGAATGGCGGAGTCCGTTACGGCAGCATCACGATGGACGGCGGTTGCAACGACCCTCGCCCCGGAAGAAGCCGCGATTTCTCTCGAACACGAAATGCAGAAAGCCTACGCGGCATTTGCCGCCGCTGCGAGCGTTCGCGCGGGAGCAAGCGCGACGATCCCCGAGCCCCAGTCCCAGCACCCGCATAGCGAAACTCCGCAGGCCCAGGCTCCGCAATCCCAGGCTCCGCAATCCCAACCCGCGCCGGCTCCGTCGGCGTCAACAGTTGAAACCTCTTCCTTGGCAGAGGCCGCGCCGCGATCAACCGCGGCGTTGGAACCTGTCGTCGCGGTTCCTGCCACTCTCGTTCAGGAAGTGGAACGGAGTTTTAGCGCGGTGACCAGCGTTGCGACCGATGCCATCAGCGCTGCCGTGCAGGAACTGGAAGCGAAAGCGGCGGCATACGCCGAGCAGATGAAACCCGCTCCACCGCCACTTCAGCCGGCTCCGGTGAAGGATTTCATAATCGCGAGCCCGCATGCTCCGGAAGCTCCTCAGACCGTCGCAGGCAGCGGCGCGACCAGTTTCTCAACCAGCACAGCAGCCAATCCTGAACAGAGTGCAGCGCCAGTGCCGGAGATTCCGCAAGTCGAATCCCCCAGGCCAGAAGCGTCGCAACCTGCGGACGAGGAACCGAACCGACGGAGAGAAGAACTCAGCCAGCAGGAAATAGAAGAACCTGAGATGGCCGAGGCAAAGATCGAACCAAAATTCGAACCGAAGATCGAGGAACCGAAGATCGAATCGAAGGTCGAAGAGCCAAAGATCGAAGAAGCGAAGCTCGAAGAATCTAAGGTCGAAGAATCCAAGATCGAAGAATCTAAGATCGAAGAAGTAAAGATTGACGGACCCAAAATTGAAGCAGTGAAGATTGAAGAAGTGAAGAGCGAGGTCGCGCCACCGGTTCCCGCCGCCGCTGCGGCTGTGACGGAACCAACCTCCACGGGGACCGCGACGGCGCCCGAGAAAGCGCCCACGCCAGCCAACGAAGTTCCGCCGATTTCTTCGGAGATCGAGTCGGGGAAGTTTTCTTCTTCCAGCATTTTTTCTTCAGACATTGTTTCTTCAAACATTGTTTCTTCAAACATGGCAGCGGGGTCGTTTGACGAACCGTCTGCGGGAGGCATAGGAGATATGGCGAAAAAGGAATCCGAAATCGCGGCCAACACGGCGGCCGCCTGGGCCAGCTGGCGGCGTATTCGCGAGACTGATCCCAAGGCGGCGTCACCCTCGGCAGATCCGTCCGGGAAAGAAGATCCGATAGCATCCACTCCTCAGGATGCCGCGGCCATGGCCGTCGCCGCCGGGGCCGAAAAGAGTCCCGAGGAAGCGCGTGCCGCGAATGACTCCGATCCGGATGACATCGCCGGCATCGTCGACAGCGTCCTCGCCGACATGCGTCCTAAGATCGTCGAAGAGATTTCGCGCAAGATGGGCAAGAAGAAATAAGCAGCTTCAGCAGCAGAACATTCTTTAGATTTGCCTTTAGATCTGCATTCAGATTTGCCTTTAGATTTGCATTTAGGTCTGCATTCTTTAGATTTGTCATTCCGAACCGGGCTGAAAGCCCGGTGAGGAACCTGCTTTTCTCCGGCAAATGTCCCAGCAGATTTCCCCCGGCAAATCAGATTCCCTTCCGCTCGCTCAGGGCAGTCTCTCACGCAAAACCGCGCTTCGGATTGCCAGCCTCCAAACGCCCCCATCCTCCAGCACCCGTGCCATTTCTTTCGGGTGAACATTCAGACGGGGAAGATGGACCCGTGGAAAACGTTTGGAGGCGAAGGCGGCGCGGGAGTCACCGAAACGGGCGCGCCACATTTTTCTTCTGACGGCTCCGCCTACGCCTATGTCTACGTCCGGGTGCTTTCGGAGGCGTACGTGGTCACCGGCCTGAAGTAGGAATTTCCCGCCGAGGAGTTATCAGCTGCTTATTGCGCCTCTCCGCTTCACTGAGTACCATTCCAGCTATCGGGGCACCGCCGGAGCTGCGCGCCAATGGACGACCAGTTTGTCTCGCCGAATGTCTCGCCGCCCGACGCGACGAATGACCCGAAGAGTGTCCCGAAGACCGTCGCGCAAGTTATCTCTCACTATCGCATTCACGAGAAGCTTGGTGCGGGTGGCATGGGCGTGGTCTATAAAGCCGAGGACATTCGCCTCGGCCGTCTGGTCGCTCTGAAGTTCCTGCCCGACAGTTCAGTGCGCGATCCGCGCGCTCTCGAACGTTTCAAACGCGAAGCCCGCACCGCTTCCGCGCTCGACCATCCCAACATCTGCACCATCTACGAAATCGACGACGACCAGGGTCGGCCTTTCATCGCCATGCAACTGCTCGAGGGACAAACTCTGCGCGAGCGCATCGGCGAGCACCCGGTTCCGCTGGGCACGCTGCTCGATTGGGCCTTGCAGATCACCGACGCGTTGCAGGCGGCGCATGCCAAAGGCATCATGCATCGCGACATAAAGCCCGCGAATATCTTCATCACCGCCGAGCGCGGGCACGCGAAGATTCTCGACTTCGGCTTGGCCAAGCTGACCGCCGTCGACCTCACCGGCTCGGGCGAGGCGACTCTAACGTCCACCGGCCCGCTCACCCACACCGGCGCGGCTATCGGCACCGTAGCCTACATGTCGCCCGAGCAGGCGCGCGGCGAGCCGCTCGACGCTCGCACCGATTTATTTTCCTTCGGCGTTCTGCTGTACGAAATGGCTACCGGCAGGCAGGCGTTCTCCGGTCCCACCTGGGCGGTAACGGTTTACGCGATCCTCGGCCAGGCTCCCGTGTCGCTGAACGAATCGGTGCCGGGGCTGCCCCAGCGCCTCCAGGAAATCATCGACAAATGCCTGATCAAGAATCGTGACCTGCGCTACCAGAGCGCGGCGGAGATTCACCACGACTTGCTCAAGCTGAAAAAAGACTTCGAATCAGGCAAGAGCCTGAAGTCGGTGCGGGTCGCGACCACATGGTCTCCACAAAGAAAGCTGCGCCTGGCGATGGCCGCGGCAGCGGTGGTCGTTCTCGCGGCGGCGATCATCTGGGGCCCGCGCGCGTTGCGCCGCTGGGCTTTGGCCACTTCCCCCGCGGGGCCCGGGACGCAGCCCGCTGCTGTGGCGCCGGAGCGAAAGAGCATTGCCATACTGCCGTTCGCGGTGGCCGGGGGAGACGCCGCACAAGATCAGAAGCTGACCGCATTCGGCAAAGGTTTGCTCGAAGACGTCGCCGCGAAGCTTTCGCAGTTGAGCGCCAGTCACGATCTCGAGGTCGTCCCGGCGCGCACGCTCGAAGACAAGAAAGTCTCAACCCTGGGCGACGCGCAAAAAGAATTCGGCGTCAACCTCGGCCTGACCGTAACGCTGGAGCAGGCAAACGATCTCTTCCGCGCCTCTTACAGTCTGACCGACGCCATCAGCGGCCGGAATCTGGCCGGAGCGCAAATCACTGCTCCAGTGTCAGACCTGTTCACGATTGAAGATCAAGTCGCGAACGGCGTAGCCTCCGCGCTGCAGATTTCCCTGCGCGGCGAGGAGAAGCAAGCCCTGGGCGCGCACGCTACCACCCAGCCCGAGGCTTACCAGTATTTCGTGCAGGGACGTGGCTACTTGCAGGACTGGGCCAAGCCAGAGAACCTGACCAGCGCGGAAATTGTTTTCAAGCAGGCCCTGAAAATCGACCCGAATTTCGGATCGGCGGAAGCCGGACTGGGCCAGACCTACTGGCGGAAGTATCAAGTCGGCAAGCAGAAACAGTGGATCGCGCCCGCGCAGCAGGCCTGCACCAAGGCGGTGGATCTGGGCAACGCCGGCGCCGAAGGCCACATGTGTCTCGGATTGCTCGAAGACGGCACCGGCCAGTACGAGAAAGCAGCCGAGCAATTCCAGCAGGCCGTGCAACTCGAACCCGCCAACGACCGCGCCTATACCAGCTTGGCGGGTGCCTACCAGCACCTCAATCAGCCGGACAAAGCCGAGGAGACTTACAAGCGAGCCATCGCTGTGCGCCCGCAGTATTGGCGAGTCTATTCGTTTCTGGGAAGCTTTTACATCGCGCAGGCGGAATACGACAAGGCCGCCGCCGAGTTTCAGCGCTCGACCGCGCTCGATCCCGACAGCTATCTCGCTTTCAACAATCTGGGCGCAGCATTTCTCTACGCCGGCAAGGATGCCGAAGCCACGCAGGCATTCGAAAAATCACTTGCCCTGCGTCCCACCCGCGACGCCTACAACAACGTGGCCGTGGCGGAGTTCCATCTGCATCGTTTCAAAGACTCCGTGCAAAACTTCAAAGAGGCCCTGAAACTCGACGACACTGACTATCAGACCTGGGGCAATATGGGCGACGCACAATACTATGGCGGCGACACCGCTTCGGCCATGGAGACCTACCGCAAAGCCGTTGCGCTGGCCGGCCCGCGACTCAAAGTCAACCCCCGCGACGCCGGCGTTCTCGGAGACCTGGCCAGCTATTATTCGATGCTCGGCGACCGCAAGCAGGCCTTGAGCTATCTGGATCGCTCCCTGCAACTCGGACCCGGCGACAAGGACTTGCTCTTGAACGCAGCCGTGGTGTACAACCAGTTGCACGAAACTGGCACGGCGCTGGAGTGGTTGAGTAAAGCCCTGGCGGCCGGCTATTCGCGATCGGTAGTTGCAACTGGCGCCCCGTTCGACAATCTTCACGATAACCCGCAATACCAGGCCCTCATGCAGGCGAAGTAAACGTTACAAAATCAGGAGGAGCATCATGATTCAAGTCAACATTGAAAACGGCCAAATCACCCCCGCCGGCAGCACCCTCAGCGCCAACACTCCGTTCCAGTGGCTCAATAACACGCCGAACGACGTAGAGCTGTCCAACTGCGGGAACTGGGCCAATAAGGACACGTATGACGTACCGGGGAATGGCGGCACAGCGGATGCATCGGTCCTGCCCGTTCCCAATCTCCAGGGTGGCGCCTTCACCGACCCCGCCTGGAACACGCCGGGCATGCCGCACATCGTCGTCACCCCCTGGCCGGTTACAAAGAAGGAAGTAGCCTAAGCCGCTTCGGGCCGCAGCAGGTCATGACACGGATCAATCCGTGGCGCTGAGGGAGTTGTGTCGCCGAACCCGCAAGATAAAGCCCCCCAGATTACGGAGGGTCCAGAAAAATCGCAGGTTCCCCCTATCCGTCCGTCGCGCGCGTCCAGCCTCCCCAGGGCGCAAGCCCCCCGCATTTCCCACTCCCAGCAAGCAGCGGAATGGATGTAGAATGTCAGCTACTTTGGGCCGAAGATGATATTCCCCCGTAAGGTGAAGTCCTTTTATGGACCCGAAAAAGCTGTTTGCGCTGCTCGCCTTCTCGCTCCTTTTCCCGCACGCTTACGCCCAAACCACACCCAGTAGCGCCCCGCCCTCCGCACAAACGAGTGCGAGTCCGACGATTGTTTCCAACGCCGACGAGGTCACTCTCGATCTGGTGGTTCATGACAAGAAGAACAAACCAGTCGTTGATCTCAAGCCGGAAGACATCGCGGTTTCAGACAGCGGCTCCGCCGTAAAAATCACGGCCCTTCGCCTGGTGAACGGTCAGCCGGGCGCCAACCATCGAATCAGTCTGGTTTTTGATCGGCTGGATCCGGCATCGGCCAAGAACGCGCACGAGATCGCCAGCAAAATCCTGAAGATGATTCCGCCGGATCAGTTCTCCTTCTCCGTACTCAGCATTGAGGGCCGTCTCCGCCTGTTTCAGGAATTCACTTCCGACCTCGCCGCCGTGGAAAAAGCGGTCGGCGCGGCTACCGAACGAGTCAATGGGGCGAAGGAGAATGGGGCAAAGGAGAATGACGCGAAGGAGAATGGGACGAAACAGGATCTTGCCGCCCAGCCCGAAAAGGACCTTATCTCCGCGGCGCAGACCGGAGCCGACTCTTCGGGAAAGCATGTCAACGCGGAGCAGCGCACTGTCGACCGCGTCATGCTGTCTTCGCTCGAAGAATCGCAGAAGATTGTCCAGGACCAGCACTGCCTGCCTTCTCTCGCAGGCTTGCTTGCCCTTTCCCGCACGCAACGTCAGTTTGCCGGGCGAAAAGTCGTGATCTTTTTCGAGCAGGCGCCGTCCCTGGATTCGAACGCCAGAGACATGTTGCTCACAATCGTTGGAGCCGCCAACCGCGCCGGCGTAAGCATTTATACCGTGGACGCCAACCCCTTCAACGAACAAGCCGGTGAAGGACTGATCGCGAGCGCAGCCATCGCCACGGCTGCGCCCACCGTCAATGCGAATGCCAATTCATCTATCCCTTCGGGTGTAAGTGGACAGGCACAGCCCCGACTGCCTGCGGGAATGATCGTGCAGATCGCCGACACCCTGACCCAGCTTCAATTGGGTCCCCTCGCGGGATACCAGAATCCTCTCGCCGAGCTGGCCAAGAACACCGGCGGCGCTTACCTTACAGCCTCCGACCGTCTCAAGAAACCTCTGCAACAGTTGATCGAAGATATGACCACGTATTACGAAGCTTCCTACGTTCCGCCCATCCAGGAATACGACGGAAAGTTTCGGCCAGTCGCGGTGCAGCCCGTGCGCAAGGGTCTCAAAATTCATTCCCGGGCAGGCTATTTCGCTGTGCCTCCCGATGCCGGCTCGGGCATACGGCCGTTCGAAGCTCCTCTGCTGAAGCTTTTGAGCCAATCCCAACTGCCCACGGACCTGACATTCCACTCCGCTGTCTTGCGCCTAGGAGATTTGCCCACAGGCAACGAGAACGCCCTCGTGATCGAGGTTCCGATTGGCGGACTGGAAACCCGCGACGATCCCAACGCCAACCTTTATTCGCTGCATGTATCCATCGTGACCCAAATCAAGAACCAGGCGGGGGAAGTGATCGAGCATTTCAGCGAGGATGTTCCGCGCCACGGATCGCTGGAATCCAAAGAGAGCGCGCAGTCCGAGTGGATCACCATGCAGCGGCATTTCACGGCCGAGCCCGGCAAATACGTCATGGAGACGGCCGTCCTCGACCGTCATAGCGAAAAAGCCGGCGCCCAGCGTCTGGAATTCGAAATCCCCAACGCCGCAACCGGACCATCCCTCGGCGATGTAGCGATGGTCCAGCGTCTGGATCCCATCCCCGCGGAAATGGAATCAGCCGAGCCGATGCAGTACGGAAAAGGCAAGGTCGTTCCCAGCATCTCCGGCCGCGTGCCACATGGCGCGAAACAGATCTCTTTCTTTTTTATGGTTCATCCCGATTCCAGCTCGACCGAGCAACCGACCTTGGAGATGGAAGTCCTGAGAGGTCATGAGGACATCGCACAAGTGCCTCTGCATCTTACGAAATTGAATGGGACAGGCTCCATCCCCTATCTGGCGTCAATCCAGTCGACCTCTCTGCCCAGCGGTGATTACGAGGTCATTGAGAGGCTCACCCAGGGTGGAAAATCGACCGAACGTGGCGTGGAGTTCAGAATCGATGGCCCCGAGTTGGCAGCCGCGACCACACCCGACAGCGCCGCCGGCGCAACCCAGCCGCAAAGTGATGCCAGCGAGTCGGCCACCACTTCCGGCCAACCCCCCGAAACTGACGGACGCAATGGCCGCCATCTGGTCATCACTTCGTTGCCCGCCGGCGCCGTTCCTCCGCCCTCGGCGGACGAGCAGGAAACAATCATTGCCGGCGCTAGAAAGCGCGCCCTGGACTACAGCCAGTCCTTACCCAACTTCATGTGCATCGAGGTCACCAGCCGCTCTGTCGACCAGTCCGGCAACGGCAACTGGAAACACCGCGACTCGATCGCGGAGCTCCTCACCTATCACGACCGGCTGGAGTCGCGCAGCACGCTGGAAGTGAACGGCAAACGTAGCAGCCTCAAACGGACCGACCTGAACTCCACCTGGCCAATTTCAGTGGGAGAGTTTGGCGCCCTGCTGAACCTGGTCTTCGCGCCGTCTTCGAAAACGGAATTCACCTGGAAGCAAGCCGGTGCTCTGGGCGACGCAGGCGCAACCCTGCAGGTACTGAGCTATCGTGTGGCCAAAGAAAATGCCACACTCAACCTGAGCGAGAGTAACAACAACATCGGAGTCGGCTTTCACGGTCTGGTTTACATCGATGCCGCAACCAGCGGAGTCCGCCGAATCACGGTAGAGGCCGATGGCCTGCCTCGTGAATTCTCCATGCACGCCGCATCCATGACCGTGGATTACGACTATGTCGCCATCGCTGGCCGCGACTACCTTCTGCCCGTAAGTTCCACGGTGAGCCTGCAAAGACATCGCCGGCAGATCGAACTGAACGAAATCGCTTTCCGCAATTACCGGCGTTTCGCTTCCCGCACGAAAATCAAAATGGTCCAGTGATATTTTCACCGGCACAGATCCGGATCGGGTGAGCGACAACCGGCCTTCGTAAGGTTCGAGACCCTTAAGGCTGGAACTGCTTGAGTTGGATCGAGTTCGTCACGCTAATCGTAATTGACTCCTTCGATTTCCATTTGATGTGCACGGTGAAGTCCGCAGGATCAGGTTGCCCCGTGTACTTGTTTTCCCACTGCGCGTATCGCTTCAGCGGGGGATCACCGGAATAGCTCCCGTTTGCATCCATGATGTCGTTCCAGACGAACTCCAGTGCCGAAAACGTGACATTGTATTCACTGAGTTTGTCCTCGGAGCTGGGTGTGATGCGAATAGCTGTGAACTTGCCTTTAATCTGTACGTCCCCGACGGTCCTATTAGAGCCGTGAAGAAGTTCATAGCCAGTGAAATATCCACCGCTGATGGGCGTACCCATTGGGGACCAATTGCCCACTTGGCCGTGAAAGGTAGCTTGATAATCGCCCTGCACCGTGCCAGCGCTGGCATCAACGGCCGCACGGGTGCTGTCGGACCAGGCATAGGCTTCGAGTTGCTTCCGGATCTGCTTGGCGAGATCGGGCTCAGCTCGCATATAGTCACCCCAGGAATCGCTATCCAGGGTAACGTCGCCGGGCGCGGTGCCGCTCATCCACAGATTAAGCAACTCCGTGCCTTGATCATCACCTCGCGCCAACGCCACCATTTTCCGGGCGGCCTTTAGAACCGTCGCGCCAAATGGGGAAATCGCATCGATGTATCGGTCCGGTTGGCCGGTGCCCCGCGGCCGGTGGGCCCGGTGCTGAATGAGCGCGTTGGTGTCCGTGTCGCTCACCGGACTATTCTGGGGTGTTCCCAGCGGCCCCCGTCCGTTTGTACTGACATCGTCGCCCATCACGTGCTCCAGATGATCGCGGGTGATCGCGGAAAGTAGCGTACATCAGCTTCCGACTTGGAACAACTGCACTTGTGACCTTCAGCAGAAAAGGAAGCACCGTTTCCGTTTGGCGCTTCCTTTTCTCGCGCCTGTTAAGATCACTTGTTAAGATAAAAAGAGCGCTCAACTCTCAGCACCCAGCCGCCAGTTCAGAATTTGCCACAACCGTCCTTTTTCAACTGGCTGAGTGCGGAAGGCTGAGTGCTGACTGCATTCTATGCCGCACGAATTGCCTAAATCGTACGAGCCGGGCGCGATTGAAACGCGCTGGGCCGACTACTGGATCAAAGAAAAACTCTTCTCCGTGCCCACGCCGCCGGAGGGTGAGACCCGGCCCGTATTTACGCTGCTGCTGCCGCCGCCCAACGTTACCGGCCGCCTGCACATGGGCCACATGCTCAACCAGACGCAGATGGACATCATCGTGCGCTGGCACCGCATGCGCGGCTTCATCACGCTCTGGCTGCCGGGCACCGATCACGCCGGCATCGCCACCCAAATGATGGTGGAGCGCGATCTCGCCAAAGAAGGCAAGAAGCGCCGCGACCTGGGCCGCGAAAAATTTATCGAGCGCGTCTGGGAATGGAAAAAACTCTACGGCGGCGCCATCCTCGACCAGATGAAGCGTCTCGGCGCATCCGTCGACTGGGACCGTGAGTACTTCACCATGGACGACAATCTTTCGCACGCCGTGCGCGAAGTGTTCGTCCGCCTCTATGAAGAAGGTCTGATCTATCGCGGCAAGTACATCGTGAACTGGTGCCCGCGCTGCGAAACCGCTATCTCCGACCTCGAAGTGAAGCACGAGGACGTGACCGGAAAGCTGTGGGAGATTCGCTACCCCATCGTAGGCACCAACGAGTTCATAACCGTGGCTACCACGCGGCCCGAGACCATGCTCGGCGATACCGCTATCGCGGTCAACGCGAAAGACGAACGCTACACTCATCTTCACGGCAAGCGCGCTCTGCTGCCCCTGATGAACCGTGAGATTCCCATCATCACCGACGAACTCGCGCAGCCCGAGTTCGGCACGGGCGCGGTGAAAGTGACTCCGGCCCACGATCCCAACGATTTTCAGGCCGGCCTGCGCCACAACCTGCCGCAGATCGACGTAATGGACGAGCACGC
>JBELAE010000005.1:0-33902 GCA_049509155.1 Candidatus Sulfotelmatobacter sp. | reverse complement strand
TCTCTCTTTTCTTCGTACCAGTTGATCGGGAAGGAATCGACGCTGGACACTTCGTAATCCATCACCTGCGAACCGTAGATAGCCTGGTTGAAGTACCAGCGCAGATTCTTGCCGGAAACTTCCTCGATCGTCTTCAGGAAATCTTCCTTCCCGGGATGGGTGAAGCGATATTTCATGAAGTACACGTGCATGGCTTTCGCCATCGTGTCTTCGCCGATAATGCCCTCCAGCGTGAGCAGTACGCTAGCAGTCTTGCCGTAGGTGATGCCGCCGTAAGAGCCGTAACTGTAGTAGTCGTAGGCTTTCTGTGCGATGGGATCGCGATCGGCGGAGGCGGCATAGCCGAGCCGTTGCACTTCGCGTTCGCCCATGGTCGCGCCCGCCAGGTTCATGATGGAGGTGTTCTTGCCCAGGATCGAGTCCAGAACTTTGACTTCGGTGTAGCTGTTGATGCCTTCATCCATCCAGGCGTCTTCAAATTCGTTGGTGGCCACCATGCCGTACCAGTACTGGTGGCCGAACTCGTGTTCCACCACTATCTCCGGCAGGTAGAGGCCATCAGGCATAAACCAGCTCGAATCGCCGGTGATGAAGGTCGGATACTCCATGCCTCCGGCGGCCGAGTCTGGTTCGGGATCGACCACAGTCAGCGTTTTATAAGGATACGGACCGTACCACTTCTCGAAGTGATCGAGCGTTTCGATGGTGATTTTTTCGTGCCGCTCCGCCTGGCTCCAGTGTGCGGGCTGCATCAGGAAGCGCAGCTTGATGGGGCCCATCTGCGATTGATACACGCTCTCGCGGACTTTGTAGCGCGGGCTGGCGGTCCAGGCAAAGTCGTGGATGTCGTCGCCGTGATAGGTCACGGTCTTCGTGTTGTCGGGATTATTTTTTTCGTCGACTTGCAGTCCGCTGGCGCCGACGATTTCGTATTGCGGTACGGTGAGCTTCACGTCGAAGACGCCGAAGTCCGCGAAGAACTCGGTCATGGCGTGATATTGATGACAGTTCCAGGCTCCGTTCCACCACACGCCGACCTTTGGAAACCACTGGCCGCCGAGCACGAAGTCTCGCTTCCATCCCGAGCGCGCTTGAGTCTCGGGAAACTTGGTCTGAAATGCGATTTTGAACTGTACGTACGCACCTGGGGCGATCGGCTTGGGCACGTGCAGGTCGACTACCGTCTTGTCGTCCTTATTGCCGTCGTCGGGCGCGATGAACTGTAGTTGTCCGGTCAGGTCGCCCTGGCCGACGACTTCAAGACTCTTAATCGTTTCCGAACCGTATTCTTTCGCTTCCCACTTGTCGTAGGAAGTGTCTCGATTCCCGGCGATTTTGGCTTCGCGCACGAAGGTTGCGTTGGGCTGAAATGCATTCTGGTAAAGATGGAAAGGGAAGTGGTCGAGCGCCTGCCCGGTCAGGTTGTGATAGGTGAGAACTTCGCTTGCATCGACGGTGTGCGTGGTCGCATCGTACTTGGCGTCAATCTCATAGTGGACGACGCGCTGTGACATGGGCTTGTCGGAATTAATCGCCAGGGTGGTGTCAGGGATTGAGAACTCCGCGGGCGCGCCACTGCTCGCGTCCTTTGCGGGAAGCGGGGCCTTTGTTGCTGGAGCGGCTGCCTGCGGCGCGGCCGCCGTCACCGTTGTCGCGTTGCGGGTCGTGAGTGCAGTGAATGCCAGGGCTAGCGCGACGACGAGAACAATAAGCTTCCATCGAATCTGCATGAAGAAAACCTCACCGTATCGGTCGGGATTGAATCATACCCTAGGCGCGGGAAAGCCGTCATCTGATTGAGACAGAACACTGTACGTCGTGGCCGAGTGCTTAGTTCCAGGTCTTTCCATGGGAGACTGTGCGGCGTCAGCAGGAGCATCGTTCGGCCTTCTTCCTTCGCTTTTGTTTTTACGAATCTTGACCATTCCATATCGTTTCTCTACGCACGCGGCGCGTACGATGGAGTGTGTGGTTATGCGGTATTCGCGTCACCCCGGCGTGGTCCGCGTCACAACTGGAGGGAGAGGGATGAAATCTGCACTCCTGGTGATTTTTCTCGCGTCCTCGGCCTTTTGCCAAACCCCGGCGTCGATTCCTTCCGCTCAGCCTGCTTGTGGGCCGATGCCTGCCCAATTCCAAATCAAAACGGGCGCTGGCCAACCGCTAGAGCCTCAAGTCGAATCCGGAAGGGCGCTGATTTATGTCGTGGAGGATCAAAAATATAAAGCGGTCAAGGATGTGACGGTGCGAATCGGCGTCGATGGCGCTTGGATAGGGGCTACGCGCGGTGATTCTTATTTGTACTTCTCGTTGGAGCCGGGTGAGCACCATCTGTGTGTGGATTGGCTGTCGGATTTCCTGCCATCCGGTCGAGCCGTGTCGCTGTTCGGGTTCACGGCGGAGCCCCGCCACGTCTACTACTTCAGAGCCCGCACCCAGGGTGGCGTCGGATCTTTGACCGAAAGAAATGGTTCCGGCGACACGGCGTTCATCGACCTGGATCTGGTGAACAGCGACGAAGGTCGGTTACTGGTGGCGTCTTCGCTGTTGAGCGTGTCGCACGCCAAGAAATAGCTTCAAGCTGCCGGGCTCGAAGACTGGCGGACTGGTTAGGCGGGAGCAATCCGGCTAGGCAGCGGTACTCTGGGTGCCCGTCGCTTGCGTTTTTCCCTTCCCGCCGACGATACTGGATTCGTTGCTTACAACGCATAACCAATCATGAAAATAACTATTGTTACGTCCTCGCCGTCGCAACTCGAAACCGAATCACTGGTCGCCGTGGTGCTTGACCATGCCGAGCCCTCGCCCAGCGAAAAAGAAAAAGACAAGAAGCCGCAACTCAAAGTTGCCGCCGCCGACCCGGCCGTTCAGGCGGTCGCGGCCGATCTGCTGGCCAGCGGTGAAGTTGCCGGCAAGCCGTTTGAAACGAACCTGATGCACAGGCCCGTCACTCTGATGGCGAAGCGCCTGCTGCTGGTTTCCGGCGGAAGTGCGAAGAAGTTTTCGAGTTACGATCTGCGGCGCATTGCCGGGACCGCCGTCCGCGCCCTCAAGTCGCGCGGGATTCGCAGCTTTGCCTTCATCGCTCCGGCCGGCATTCCCGCGGAAGAAGCTGTACGCGCGATTGTGGAAGGCGCGCACGTGGGCAATTTCGACCCTGACTACTATCGCAGCGACCGCAAGGACCAGAAGATTGACGTGCTTACTGTCGTGGCCAGCGGCGACACGGCTTCTCTCGAAAAGGTGGCCAACGAGGCGCAAATCATTGGCGAGTCGCAGAACTTCACGCGCGATCTGGTGAACGAACCTTCCAACCGGATGACGCCCACGATTCTTGGCGAGCGCGCCAAGAAGATGTCGGACGAAGTCGGCCTAAAGTGCGAAGTCTACGGCGCTGACAAGATCAAAGAATTAAAGATGGGAGCTTTCTGGAGCGTGGCCCAGGGTTCTGACGAACCGCCCGCGCTGATCGTGATGCGCTACGAGCCGGCCGGCGCGCCGGAGAAGCCGGTCTTGGGTTTAGTGGGGAAGGGAATTACTTTTGACACCGGCGGCATTTCGATCAAGCCAGCGGACGGCATGGAGAAAATGAAATACGACATGGCCGGTGGCGCAACCATGATCGGCGCCATGCGCGCCATCGCGCTGCTGAAACCGAAAGTCAAAGTCATCGGCATCGTTTGCGCGACCGAGAATATGCCTTCGGGAAAGGCGCAGAAGCCCGGCGACGTGCAGATCGCCATGTCGGGCAAGTCGATTGAGATTATCAATACCGATGCCGAGGGCCGGCTGGTCCTGGCCGACGGCCTCTTTTACGCGCGCCAACTGGGCTGCACTCACCTGGTCGACGCCGCCACGCTGACTGGCGCGGTCGTGGTCGCTCTCGGATACAGCAACGCGGGAATCTTTGCCAACGACGACGACATGTACAACCGCTTCCACAGCGCGAATGCGAAGGCGGGCGAAAAAATGTGGCGCCTTCCGCTCGATGACGAGTACAAAGAGCAGATTCGCTCCGGCATCGCCGACATCGTCAACTCCGGCGGACGCTGGGGCGGGGCGATCACCGCTGCCATGTTCCTGAAGGAATTTGCCGAAGACACACCGTGGATTCACCTCGACATTGCCGGCACGGCGTGGACGGAAGATCAGAAACCGTGGATCGCGAAAGGCCCGTCGGGCATAGCCCTGCGCAGCCTGGTCGAATTCGTGAAGAGTTTTGCGGGATAGTTTGGTGGGATAGAAATTCAGCCACGGATTTGCACGAATACTGCTTCTTAATTGATTCGGGATGTTGTTCTTTACAGATCCGTGAAGATCCGTGAAATCAGTGGCGTTCTTGTCTTTGCCCTTCGTTTTTTTCGCAAGGAAGCCGGCGCGACGTTGAGGGAAACCGGTGCTGTTGTTATAATCGATTTCGTTCCGCGCGCTTCCGGCAATGCGGCAATCTTGTTCGGTTGCGAATTCCCGCCACCATCAGCGTGAAGCGAACAGTCCTCGCAGCCTGCGGAGAGCGGGTTTCGAAACGTGGCCAGGTAGCTCAGGTGGTAGAGCGCAGCCCTGAAAAGGCTGGCGTCGGCGGTTCAACTCCGTCCCTGGCCACCACATTTCAAAGGTTTTAGCATCACTTTCCATTCTTCATATTACCGGCAGTTTACCGGCAGTTGCTGCTATTGCTCCACCACAACGCCATCCAGTAGCTCGGGTTTCTTGTGGCTAAACAGCAGCTCAAGAAACATTCCCTGCGCCAGCAGCCTATCTTCCGACATCGACCTGGCATAGACTTCGAGAGTCGTTTTCAAGTTTTGGTGCCGCAGGATCTCCTGCACCGTCTTGACATCGACTTTCATCTTCACCAACACCGAGGCCAGCGTTCTTCGGAAAGTGTGAAAACCGAAGGTACGCGGTGGCGCGGCCACTCCGGCCTTCTTCGCCGCTACTCTCAGGTAATCCGCGACCAGCATGTTCGCAGCGGGCGGCTTCTTCCCTTTCAAGCGAAGACTGGGAAACACGAAGTCTTCGTCTCCGGGATAGAGCGTTTCCTTGCGCCAGGCAAGAAGATGCGCCGCCAGCAACGGATGCGTGGGCACGGGAGCTTTCGATGCCTTCGACTTCGGCGGGCCGAAACGTCGGTCGACGTAGGCCCGACGTACTTGGATCAGATGGTCAATGAAATCCAGGTCGTTCCACTCGAGAGCTAGGACTTCGCTGACTCGTAGCGCCGTCGCAGCATCAGTGAGAGCCATGGTGCGACGCATCAAATCCAGGTTGTCGAAGATGTCAAGCACCTGGGGTAGTGTAAGGATGACCGGTTCGAAGTCGCTCGCGAGCGACTGGCGCACGAAGCCAATGGGATTCCCGTCCGTTGTGCGGGGTAGAAATCCCTGGCGCTGTCCGTGCACGTAGACGTTATTCATGGCCTTGCGGATCTCACCCAGGGTTGGATTCCTGAGTTCGAACTTCTTCTTGAGTTCCCTCAGCCAGTCTTCTACATCAGGCGGATGGACTGCCAGAGCTGGAATGGTTCCCCAACGAGGCAAGGCCCAGCGACTGAGGTAGCGTTTGTATTTGCGGATCGTCGAATAGGCCTTTTCGATCGTGGCCTGCGTCTGATCCTCGGGTAGTTCCTTCTGTATGTAGTGGGCCGCAAGTTCCCCGAATAGCGGTTTAGCACCCACTTCAAATGGTGATTGATTGGGATTGAGATGAAGTTCGTCTACGCGCCGCCAAGCCGCTTCCTCGCTTGGATAGTCCTTGACCTTGCCAACTTTGATGGGCGTGGCTTGCACCCACGTGCCATCTTCCGGTCGCTGCCGACGGTAGCAGAA
The DNA here is from genome assembly GCA_049509155.1 of Candidatus Sulfotelmatobacter sp. Lineage (GTDB taxonomy): Bacteria > Acidobacteriota > Terriglobia > Terriglobales > Acidobacteriaceae > Sulfotelmatobacter. The sequence goes on along the minus strand of JBELAE010000005.1, from coordinate 28,074 downwards.
CACCCCAATGTCCCCTGATTTGCGTGGCTTCTTCTGCAGCCGCCCATTTTGAAATCGTGCCATCACTTCTGGTTGCGGGCTTCCAGGAGAAGTTGCCAAGGGATACGACGAGCTTCCTGTTCAGCCTGGTCACGTGCGGGCTGCCGAACACTTGAAACGAGTTTTTCGGACCGCACCCGCTTCTTCTTCTGCAACAGTTGCCCTCTCGATTCACGCCGCAGAGTGCCCTCACACTCGGCAACTCTCGGCGAAACGCCGCCCATAGTTTAGCGAACTCGATGCAGTAAGCAAGCGAACGAACGTTGAAGCAAAAGCTCTCTGGCTTTGACGCCAACCCGGACATGAACCGCGAAGTTTACCGGGAAGCGTTTCATCTGAACGACACGGAACTGGACCTCATTAACGGGCTAATTCCGCCCGGCCAGATGCTCATTCGCAAGGCTCAGACCTCAAAGAAAGTGCACTTGAACGTCGATTCCGTTTGGCACTGGATGGCGACCAACAACGCCCGCGACAACCTGAAGAAACGGGAATATTTCGACCGCCACGGTTTCGCGGATGGCCTTCGGCGTCTGGCGGAAGAGTGGCCATTCCAGCCGCGCGGGCTGGCCGTATCAACCTCTAAATCCAAATAGGAGACATGCTATGCGACATCCGAGATTCTTCATCAATTCCGCACAACAACAACGGGGTCGGCAGCTACACCTATGATGCTGTCGGCAATCGCAAGATGCTGATCTCGACCATCCCGCCTGCGGGCGGCAACTCATATGACTTCGAAAATCACCTGATCACCCACGGCGGGGTGACGATCGTCTACGACGGAGATGGAAATCGCGTGAGCGAGACGGTTGCTGGACCGACGACGAATTACCTGGTGGATACGGGGAACTCCACAGGCTAAACTCAGGTCGTAGATGAGCTGCAGGGCAGTGCAGTCAGCCGGACGTATAGCTACGGGTCGGGACGAATCAGTGAGACGCAATCGCTCAACACCGTGCTCACCACAAGCTTCTACAGCTACGACGGCCACGGCAGCGTTCGCCAACTGACCAATTCAGCCGGTGCTGGATGTTGCTCATTTGCACACATTTGGAAGTGGGGGATGCCCATGCTTCACCGCTCGAGTGTCATGTTATTCCGCGTTTGCGTCTGTCTATCTTTTGCCGCGCTTCTAGCCGCTATCGCGACACCGGCCTGCGCTCGGCTCCTGGCGAGCAGCGACCTTTCTCGTCTGCGTTCCATTGGCGGCGTAGCGCTCTCGCCCGACAACCACTACATTGCGTACACGATAACGATGCGGGATCACCCCGGCCGGCCTTACGGCCAACTATGGGTGTTGGATCTGAGCACGGAGAAGAGCGTTCGCCTCGGCGGTGACCAGCCCGCCAGCGGTCCGCTGTGGTCTGGCGACAGTAAGTGGATCGCATTCCGTGGTGCTGATGGCGACCAGCACGGCATCGTGATCGCACATCCCGACGGCAGCGACACAACCTTCCTGGCGGCGTTGGCGGGTACCAATTCCCCGTTGCCTGGAACAGGGAAGGACTTCACGTGGTCGCCCGACGGAAGGCAGATTGCCTTCGTCTCGTCCACTCCAGGGGAAGGCGCCGCCGAGGCTAGTGGCGATCCAATGGTCATTACGCGCTATCTCTACAAGCCCGACGCGAGGGAAGGTATGACACGGTTCAACGACAATCAACGCCTGCATATCTTCGTTGTCGACATCGCTTCAAAACAGGTCCGCCAGCTCACCCAAGGGAATTTCGACGAGCACTCCATTGACTGGTCGCCCGATGGAAAGCAACTCGTCTTCGCTTCCAACCGCGAACCCAATCAGGATGAGTTCTTTCACTATGACCTTTTCACGCTGCAACTCGCTGACAACGGCATTCATCGATTAACGGCTACCGAATCCTGCGAATACGATCCGTTGTGGTCGCCGGACGGCAAATCCATCGTCTATCGCGGCACGCGCCGAGGCCTCACGGACCGCGAAACGACCATGGAAGACACTCACGTCTGGATCATGAATGCCGACGGCAGCAATCGCCGTGAAATCGGGAATGCGATCGACAATCGTCAAGGCACGCCACAATGGGCGCCCGACGGCAGCTCCGTCTATTTCACCGTGCAGGAACGCGGCAGCAATCATCTTGTTCGGCTGACCGTCTCCGGCGGCCAGCCTGAATACGTCGTAAACGACGCAGGTGGCGTTGGAGCATGGTCCGTCGGTAAGAACAAAGCGGTCGCTTACAGTTTCACGACGCCCCGCGATGCTGCACAGCTCTACTACAAATCCGGCGCTGCGGCGTCCCGCAAGCTCACGGACCTCAACCACGAACTTCTCGCAGATAAGTCCATCGCGGAGGTTGAATCGTTCACTTTTGTCAGTAACGACAATCGATTCGATGTCGAAGCGTTTCTAACCAAGCCCATCGGCATGACCGCCACATCCAAGCATCCTCTTATTGTGGTGATTCATGGAGGACCGCATGGGGCCAATGGTCCGGGCTTCAACTTCAAGAACCAGATCTATGCTGCGCACGGTTACGCCGTACTCAATGTGAACTATCGTGGTTCGACGAGTTACGGCCAGAAGTTTTCCGATGCGGTGTTCGGCGACCAGGACGGCAACGAAGGACAGGACGTTCTTTACGGGGTAAGCGCGGCGGTGCGGCGCTACTTGTGGATCGATCGAGAGCTTATGGGGATCGAGGGAGTCAGCTACGGTGGCCAGCTCACCGATTGGCTTATCACTCAGACCAACGAATTCAAGGCGGCGATTCCTACGGCAGGAATCGCGAATCTGGTCAGCTACAACTACATGACCTACTACAACCAATACGAGGAAATGGAATTTGGACAATTCCTGCATCAGGGAAACCTGATGGATGTCGCATGGGAACGCTCGGCACTGAAGCATATCGCTGCCGCTCACACGCCGACTCTTATCATTCACGGCGAAAACGACAACGATGTTCCCATTGCGGAAGCAGAGCAGCTTTTCATCGCGCTTAAAGATGTGGGCGTCGATACGGTTTTCCTTCGCTATCCCCGAGAAGGACACGGCCTCTCCGAGGTCAAACATCAGATCGACGCTACCGACCGATCTATCATGTGGTACGAAAAGCACTTCCGGAAGCCTGGCGAAGAGGGAGTGACCAACGTTGAGCCGTAGGCCGGGAGTTGTGATCCGAAAGACTTCGCCCGATCAGAAACTGACGATACAGCGCGCTCATACTTGAGCGAATGCGCCAAGTGGGTCGGTAATCGCGAGCAATTCAATGGAGATGCTCAGCGCCATTTCCAGAGCTGCTCCATACCTGCACGAGTGTCTGTATCCGCTGGGGACTGGGAAGACGGTTGCAATCAGCCGGCAATCTCTTCGGCGGGCCTTGCGACGGGCACGACGACCGAAACTAGCGGTACAATCCAACGGTCAGAGGTCAAAGGAGGCCGTAATGACGCAGAAGATTATTGAGGTGGTCGGAACTTCCAAAGAGAGCTTTGCGAAGGCGGCAGAAAACGCAGTGTCGGAAGCCGCAAAAACCGTTCGGGGCATGAAGTGGGCACGAGTAGCGGAATTAGAGATGGAACTGGACGGCAAGAAGATAGTCAAATACCGCACCACTACGAAAATTTACTTCGACGTTGAAAAGTAGCGGTGAAGGCCGCTGCGCGACAGCGGCGGCCCATTTCCGGCAGGAGGAAGCCGTGAAAGTCCTAGTGCTCTGGCTGCGCATTCCCTGTCGCATGCTCTGAGTCTCCAAACGGTCGCTCCAACGGGCGAAGAGCCGCCGAACCCCACTTAGACTTTTGAATAGCCGAAGGAGAGAGCATCTTGGCCGCCAGAATTCTCATGGTTCTTAGCGCGAGTATCATCCTTACGCTCGGAGTACTCCACCTCGTCTATACGTTCTGGGGGCCAAATCTCACGCCCCGTGACCCCACGCTGCAAATCAGCATGAGCCAGATTTCACCCGTTATTACGAACGAAACAACGATGTGGCGGACCTGGGTTGGCTTCAATGCCAGCCATAGCATGGGGCTTATCTTGTTCGGATTGGTCTTCGGCTATCTCGCATTGGCTCACGCCCAACTCCTCTTTCAGTCAGCCTTCCTGCTCCTTGTCGGTCTGGCGATGCTTATTGGTTTGGTTGTGCTCTGCAAGATTTATTTTTTCAGTGCGCCTCTCACGGGCGTCAGCATTTCTTTGGCCTGTTATCTCGCCAGCATTGCGCTATCGCGGGCCTGACCATGGAAACGAAGCGCAGAATCGAGACGCAGGCAGAGTCGGCATCGTGGATGGCGCCCACCTGGAATGTCCTACTCCAAAGCCACGCACGGTCACATCAACGTAGAGCAACCGTGCGAACGGAGCCTGCCATCCAGGTGGCGTGATCTCGTCGAACAATTTGTGGGTGAGGCGATTGATGTCCGAAGAAAGTTAATCTCACCGGCATCAACGTAATGCTGGAGAATCATTTTATGACGAAGGCGAACACACCTCCAAGCATCGATGAGTATCTGCATAAGCGGTTGATGCCGGTGGAAGGAGCGATACCGCACATTCAGGGCATCGAGATGTTTGGGAACTCTGTCCCTGTGGGAACGGTCGGTGGAGATCTTTTTGAATACATCAATTTTCAGCAGCGCTACGACATTGATGCGCGCATTCAGCAGGCTCAACGACTGGCGAAAGAGTTTCTCGAACCGCTGCCTCCGGGCGGTCTCCTACGCAATTCGGTTGACGATCAAGTGCAGTGGCTGAAAACAACGCCGGGCTACAAGCCCGAGATGGAAGCGGAATATCGATTCGCCCGGAGCTGCGAGCAGGTGCGAGTTGCGGAAGAACTGCGTAATCTCTATTCGACAGCGGGCGTTCTGATCGTGGATGCGCAGGGACATGGAATTATTTCAGCCAAGATTGCGTCCACAGTACATGACACATTTCACGCTTTGATGCTCACCGAACTGGATCGATACGGCAGGACAACACCCATGCTGCTCGGGAACATCAACTTGCGCCTGGCGCAATCGGTGAGCGCCCGCAACGCATTGGGGATCATCGAGAAGGAAGGCGCCCGCGAAATCGCGACCATGGTATATGGCGAAATCCGTTCAGGCGGTAATTTCCGCTTTGCGAATTTCGGGCATCCGCCACCTCTGGTGTTCTCCGCGGAGTATGGCAAATTCATGAACGTCAATGAAAGCCGAATGGTGCAATTTCTCGCGCTTGGTTTGCAGATCCCCGCAGATCATCCGGATCGTAACAAGTATTACTCCTTGAACTTCCGTCGAGAAGAGTTCGGCTCATCAGATCTCGGCGAGATCACGCTGATGAGTCCTGGAGATATTCTTTTTCTCTACACGGATGGCGTTTACGATGGCAGCGACAAACAGGCGCGTGAACTCCTGGAAGCAATCATGCGTGAGCACTACCGCGAGCCCGCGAAAGAGATCTGCAATGCTTTGCTAGATCATGCGGTAAGGCAAGATAACCGACTCAGAGAAAACGGCGATACGGACTTAATCGACGATAAAACGGTGTTCATCGTCAAACGCACCTCATAGTCTTTTCCGGGGGCGGCTCGGATATAGAGCATGTGGCCAGCAGCCTTTCAGTCCGAATTTGCGCAGCTGGGCGGCGCGGATGCGCATGCAGCACCGATCACTGCCTCTGACAGCGGACTCTCAAACCAGCGACGCGCGTCACGCTCCCTGCGCCTTGCCGGCTTCATGGACTTTTGGGGGAGGGGCCTGATTGATCAGCATCCAAAACATCCCAATCTGCCGGATGGCTTCGCCGAATTGTTCGAAGTCAACCGGTTTTTGAGCGTAAGCGTTCACTCCCAGGTTGTAGCCCTCGATGACATCTCTTTGTTGTTTGGAAGAAGTGAGAATGACCACGGGAACGGTCTTGGTCCGCTCATCCTCCCTTATCGCCCGTAGCACGGCCAGGCCGTCGACTTTAGGAAGCTTCAGATCAAGCAGCACCAGTCGCGGAGGACGGTCCGGTGACCTGTCCTTGTGCACGCCGCGGCAGAACAGGAAGTCCAGGGCCTCGGCGCCATCCTCGGCAACTTGAATCTCGTTGGCAATCTTATTGCGCCGCAAGGCGCGAATCGTCAGCTCCACATCCTCGGGGCTGTCGTCGACCAGTAAAATCTCAACTTCGTGCGACATGCATGGCCTCTTCCTCGTTCTCGTTAGCAAGCTCTGGATCTGTTCTCGGAATGATGGCGGATGACCCCAGAGTAAAGAAAAATGTGGCTCCGCGATCCAGTTCCGCTTCCGCCCAGATCCGCCCTCCATGTTTCCGAACAATGCGCTGTACTACCGCCAGGCCTACGCCCGTGCCTTCGAAATCACCCGCCTTGTGCAACCTCTGAAAGACTCCAAAAAGCTTCCCCGCGTATTGCATCTCGAAGCCCACGCCGTTGTCCCGGACCCGGATGACGCGCTCGCCGTTCAGCATTATTTGGCCCACTTCAATTACAGCAAGGTCTCGCTTCCGCGTGTACTTCACGGCGTTCAAAAGCAGATTCGCGAATACCTGCCTCATCAATACCCGGTCGCATTCGACGACCGGCAGTTCGCCGATCCGCCACTCGATCGCTCGCGCCGCAAGCTCCGGCGCAAGGTCGTCCATGAGTTCCCGAAGCAATGCATCCAGGGGCGTAGCTTCGAGCGAAAGTACTTGTTGCCCGACCTTCGACAGACCAAGCAAATCATCGACCAGATGTCCTAGATTCTGCGCGCCAGCGATGATTTTCTTCAGGAAGCGCAGCCCCTCTGCATCCAGCAAAGGTCCGTAGTCCTGGGCAATGATGTTGGAATATCCGGCAATATGCCGCAGGGGGGCGCGTAAGTCATGGGCCACCGAGTAAGCGAAACTCTCCAGCTCAACATTGGTCGCCAACAGTTCCTTGTTGCTCTCCGACAACTCCGTAGTTCGCCGTTCCAGACTGACATTGGAACGCTTTAAATTCTCTTCCGCCTGGGTGCGTCTGACGATTTCCTTCTGAATCACAAGGCCTTTCAGCAAGAGAATAAGAATGGCCAAAGAGTTGCCCAGAACGATTGCGGCCTTGATCTTTGTGGTACTGGCGGCTTCCGTCTCCAATCGCCGGGTTAGCAAACCCTCTTCGGCTTGGCGCATCTGGCCAATCTGGGCCGCGATCTGTCCCATCCACTTTTCACCGTTATTGGCGCGGGTCACGGCTTCCGCCCCGGCCAGCAGGCCGCTTCGCTTCCGTACTTCGATTCCCGCGTCCAATTCCGCCAGCCGGGCGGTGATAAGCGGCTGCAGCGTTTGAATCGCGTCTCGCTCCGAAGGGTTGTCACGAATCAGATCCGGCAATTCGTTCATATCCCCGCGTACTTGCTGTACACCGGCACTGTACAGTTCCAGGTATCTTTCTTTTCCCGTAAGCATGTAACCCCGTTGCCCGGTTTCCGCCTGGGTGATGTCGATGCGCACGGTTTGCAGCTTCTCCACCACCAGCAGCGTGTGAGTAACCCATTCTCGGTCATGCTCATTTCGTTCTTCGCTCCAGAACGAAAGCGCTCCGATGCCAACCAGAATCAGCAGTGCGCAGGCGGTCACTTTGTTCGATGAGGTGATCATTGGATAGGTCGGGGTATAGCCCTTGTCTTTCATCGGCGCGCGGCGGGAAAGACTTTAGGTCTTTCTTGTGCATCGGCAGGCTCGTCCGCGTTCGCGAAAATCTGATCGCTAGCCAAGGTTCAGTCTTCCTGGTGACCATCCGCGTACAATAGCCTTTTGCACTTGAACCCGTTGGCTCCGGAAACATGATCCGGAAAGACGCCCCGGAAAGAGGCTTGCATGACGACCACTCAACAACCACGCCCCCAAGTCGCGGCGGAGATTCCGGCAGTGCCGCTTACCACTGAAGGCTACAGCGTTCTACATCAGATGATGCGTTTGCGCTGGCCCGCCTGGCGGGCGCTGCCCGCGGCCGAGAAATCGGCTATCGCCAAGGAAGCCGCTGACGCACTCTCTGCCATGGAGAAAAACTCGGCCGGACAGTCGGCCCTGTTCTCGCTGATCGGGCACAAGGGCGACCTGATGCTGATTCATTTCCGCGAGTCGTTCGCCGATCTCAACCAGGCTGAATTGAAACTCGCCAATCTGCGGCTCAGCGATTACCTCGAGCCGACGACTTCCTATCTCTCGATTATCGAACTTGGGCTCTACGACTCCACGCTCAAGATTTACAAAGAGCTCACCGATCAAGGCATCGAGCCGCATTCGGACCAATGGAAAGCCGAGATCGAATGCAAGCTCAACCGGCATAGCGAGGCCATGCGCCCGCGCCTTTTTCCTGAGATTCCGCCGCAGCGTTATGCCTGCTTCTATCCCATGGACCGGCGTCGCGGCGAGGATAAGAACTGGTACAAGCTTCCTATCGAAGAACGCGCGCGCCAGATGAACGATCACGGACTGATCGGCCGCCGCTACGCCGGACAAGTAAAACAGATCATCAGCGGATCGATCGGCTTCGACGATTGGGAATGGGGCGTCGATTTGTTTGCTGATGAGCCGCTGGTCTTCAAGAAACTGATCTACGAGATGCGTTTCGACGAAGTCAGCGCCGTGTACGCGCTGTTTGGACACTTCTATGTTGGCGTGCGAGTTCTGGCGGGGCAATTGGAGAAACTACTGGCCGGAGAACTGCCGAGCAAATGAAGCGTGGAGACTAACTCGCTGCCGCCGCAATGTTGCCTCCGAACGGAATTACAACGCATGTTTCACCATCGGAGACACAGAGTCACAGAGAAGATCTTTTTGCGTTCGTTTTTCTCCGTGTCTCTGTGACTCTGTGGTGAATGAATTTACAAGACGGAGAACCCATGTCCACTTTCGGCTTGATCGAATACAAAGACGCCAGCCCCGAAGTCCGCGCCGTCTACGACGACATCATGGCCACGCGCAAGACCGATTGGATCAATAATTTCTGGAAGGCTATCGCGCACGATCCCGCCACGCTTAAGCGCACCTGGGAAGACATCAAGCAGATCATGGCTTCGGGCGCGCTCGACCCGTTGACCAAAGAAATGATCTACGTCGCGGTGAGCGTGACCAACCAGTGCCACTACTGCATCGCGTCGCATACCGTGTCGGCGCAGAAGAAAGGTATGACCGACGCGATGTTTAAAGAGTTGATGGCCGTCGTCGGCATGGCCAACGAAACCAACAAAATGGTCACGGGATATCAGGTCGAGATCGACCCGCAGTTCAAAAAGTAGCCGTTAGTCGTTGTCAGAGCCTTCCGCTTCTACTTCGAGCTCCGCTTCGCGGCGCGCTTCGACGGCGGCACTACACCCTTTTCCGGACGCTCCTTCTCAATCACGTCAGAAAGTTTGTGCAGCGGTTTATCGCCCGCAGATGAAAATTGCGGACCAGTCTCAGCCACTTTCAGCCCCTGCGCGGTGTACATCGCTTCGTCGTAGGTCGTTCCCGACTTCGCGGCAGCCACCGCGAACACACCGTGCGGGACGCCGCTGTTGAAAACCGTCGCGATATAGTCCCCGACCATCAGCCCGTTCTGCGAATTGGGTAGCCAAGTGAGCTGCATCGCGCTGGTCAACTGAACCGCCGCATTCCAGGTCGTTCCACCGTTGTGAGACGACACGTAACCGACAAAGAGCCGGCAGGTCGACTGCGTGCAACTGGTCTTCGGATAATAATAGTAGTGAATGGCCACGTGCGCAGTTGCACCGGAAGTGGCAGGGTCAATGCCAATGCCCGGGATGAAGTGATCGACCGTGCTGGTGGTCGGGTCGATCGGAATACGCGTAACTGCCGACCATGTCACGCCGTCACTCGACGTGCTGTAGACCAGATCATTGGTCGAACACTTGCTGCGGAAGCGGCAGTCTTCCCAGACCACCCAGACCGTCCCCGCACCGTCCACGGCAGCGGAGGGCAGGGGGCCGCTGCGAATGCCGCCAGCATCCGTATGAGTCTGTATGTTGGAAATCGTGACAGGCTTCGACCATGTAGTGCCGCCGTCGCTCGAGGTAAATGACGACATGCTGTCCGTCTCGATGGGCACGACTACGGTTCCGTTGGGTTGCACCAGGGGCTGGCCGCCAATGCCAAAGGCGCGGTTCGTGGTGCCAACAGCTGCGCTCCAGGTAAGACCGCCGTCACTGGAGGTGCTCATCTGAATCTCATCTCCAGCGTTGGGATTGTCCCACTCGACGTAGCAATTGCCGTAGAACGGGCTTCCCGAATTGCTATCGCATACGATCCAGTTCTTGTCAGAGCTGGCCACGTTGGGTCCGACGCTGACCGGGTTGTTCCACGTGAGTCCACCATCGGTGGAGCGGCTCACCACTACGGCGGGTGTTTCTTCGGTGTTCGAAATCGGAAGCGTCGCGATTATCCACACATCGTGCTTCGCGTCAAAAGCTACGGCAGGATCGCTGGCTGCGTCGTAAGGACCGCCACCATTGCCGGTGGTCAGTCCCGGCAAGAAACCGTTCGTCCAGGACGTGCCACCGTCGGTGGAGGTAGCCCAACCGATCGCGGTGGCGCCACCATTTACGATGCGCCCGGTTTGGAAGGCGCTCACGAGAGTGGTGCCGTTCGCCAGCGTGTGCGGCTCAACTTGAGTGGCATGCTGCCCCGGCCCGATGGTGAACGGGTCGGAGCTGATCTGCGTGAGGGTGGGCCGCGCAGCAGCGTCCTGCGCGCGTGAGAGAGGAGCAGGCAAAAGTGCTGCGCCGAGCGCAATTACCAGCAAGGCCTGCAAAGTCTTTCCAGAAACAATGGTTCTTTGGCGACAGCCGGAGAGAATGCGATTCATAAGCTTCCTTATCTTGAAATCCGAATCTTGAAATCCTGAAGAAAGTGATATTCGTGTTGAGTCGCCACCCAAGTCGCCAGCAAAGACGTCAGGGCATCCGCTGGGCTAAAACTATGCGCGACAGTTTCGATGGTGCGCCTGAAGATATCCCGGTTTTCGGGGTCGTGTCAATGTGAAGAGTTTTGCAACCCTGCCCGGTGGGAACGTGTTGCGGAGGGTGTCGAATTCGATTTCCGAAAAAGACTTCAGAAGAAATGCCGCGACCATCTTTAGGATTTTCTAGGGAACTTTTCCCGTTGACGGGACTTCGCTCGCTTGGGGAGCAACCCCTTGAACTCGTGCGCTTCTAGATCCACGCGTCGCCCGCGGAAGCGAACCTCCTCGGCCTCCAACCGCAGTCGCTGTTCGATGGCGGAGTCTCCAGTCAATTTAATCTCTCCGCCGGCACCCAGCACGCGCTGCCAGGGCAATCCGAATCCGCGCCGCAGCGCTGCCGCGACCTGCCGCGCCGCGCCGGGGAATCCGGCTGCCCGCGCTACTCCGCCGTAGGTCGACACCTTACCGCGCGGAATCGCGCGCACCGCCTGCTCAATCCGCAGACGCATGGCTCCAGTAATGTTTTGCTTGGCCTTGCCCGCCGGGGAGCCGCGACTCTTTCGCTTCACAGTGCCATTCACGCGAAGATTTGAACTGAAATGGAATTGGGTGCCCCACCACCCTGCTTGCGTCCTTTGCGAGATGGTGGGGATTCCGATTTTCCAGGGGTTCAAGCCGATGCCTCGGAAGCCGCCAACCGAATCAGGCGGAGGCAAACCCCGCTATGCCGCGGTGCGAAAAGCTTCCAGAGCTTCATACTCCGAGTTGTGTATTTCAAATATCGTCAGCAGTTTAGTGACCTGCATCAAGTCTCCGACGCGCTTGTTCAAGTTCGCCAGCTTGATGGTTCCGCTGGCGTTATGTGCTGCGATGTGTAGCGCCACCAGTGTTCCCAGCCCGCCCGAATCGATGTAGTTTACTTCGCCCAAGTTGAGCACAATGCGCTTGTGGCCGTCTGCGATGGCCCGCTTCACTTCGTCCCGCAGCAGGGAAGACTCCTCGCCAAACACAATTCGCCCGTTGCATTCAATGGCCAGAATTCCGTCCACCGTTCGTTTCGTCAGTTTCAATTGCATCACAATGCTCCTTTGCGGCCGCTTTTGGAATCTATGCCCCAGCCGCCTCCGCATGTAATCCTGTCGCACCAGCCTATCGCTTGCGCGCAGGCTTAGCAAGCCGCCAGGACCCTGGTCGAGTTTCTCGCGACACCAACCTGCCCGCCCGATCACGTATAATCGACTCTTCCGCCCATGAGTTACACGGTCCTGGCCCGCAAATACCGTCCGCAGAAATTCTCCGAGGTCATCGGACAGGAGCACGTTACCCGGACCCTGCAGAACGCGATTGAACAGGGACGCACCGCTCACGGCTATATTTTCAGCGGACACCGCGGCATCGGCAAGACGACCGTTGCCCGCATACTGGCCGCGGCGCTCAACTGCCGGTCAGGTCTTCCGAAAGAAGATCATCCCGTGCCCGAACCCTGCGGAGTCTGCGAATCGTGCACCGAGATTCGCGCCGGCAATGCCGTCGACGTGATCGAAATCGACGCTGCCACCAACCGCGGCATCGACGAAATCCGTGAACTGCGGGAAGGCGCTCGCTACCGTCCGGCCCGCGACCGGTTCAAAATCTACATTCTCGACGAAGCGCACCAGATTACCGACGCTGCGTTCAACGCCCTGCTTAAGACGCTGGAAGAGCCGCCCGACCACATCGTGTTCATGCTCGCGACCACGCAGCCCGAAGATATTCCGCAAACCATCCGTTCGCGCTGCCAGCACTTCAGCTTTCGCGCCGTCAAGTTCGACGCCATAGTCGCGCAGTTGCGCGACCTGGTCACGCGCGAAAACATTGAAGCCGACGATGATGCTCTCGCCCTGCTCGCCGAAGCCGGCGACGGTTCCATGCGCGACGCGCTCTCCATTCTCGATCAGGCCATTGCCTCCGCCAGCGGACGCGTCACCGCCGACTCGGTCCGCAACCTGGTCGGCGCCGCGCCCGCTCACATCCTTGAACAGGTGATGCAGGCTGTGTCGGAAGGACGGAGCGAAGATGTTCTACGCCAGGTCGACCACCTGATCAGCGAGGGCCATAGCCCCACGCACTTCGCCCGCCAGATGGTGCGTTTCCTGCGTAACGCTACGGTCGCGAAAATCGCGGGCAAGGATTCTTCGTTGCTGCAGGTTTCGAGTGAGGAACGCGAGCGCGTGGCGCGGGTCGCGGAGATGTTTGGCGAAGAAGACCTGACGCGCCATCTGCAAATCATGCTGCGCACGCACGGCGAGTTGGGATACAAGCAGGAGCAACGCTTCCACCTCGAACTCGGCCTGCTCAAAATGGCGCACGCGCAGAAGTTGCTGCCCATCGAACAACTGTTGAGCGACGTAGCCGCCGCTCCCGTGTCTTCTGGGCAGCGGCCTGCGGGAAGATCGTTGAGCATTACGGCCCCCACAGGCTCGCCTGAAACTCGGCGTCCGGAGCCGGCTCCCGCCGCGCGTCCGAATTTCGTTTCTCCTTTTGCGGCCGATTCTGCCCGTAAGGGTACTCCGCGGCAGGAAGCTTCGTCGGAGGCGCCGACGAACGGCCCGCGCATCGTTGCCGGAGCCAGCCAGTTAGAGCCGATAATCATGGGCTCAGCCGCTCCTGTTGCCCTGCGCGAACAAATAGCGGAGCCGGTCGTCGAGCCAGAGACAGCTCGCGTTCCAGATCGCGGCACGGATAGCAGAGATAGCAGTAGAGACGTTAAAAGCTACGTTTCTGCCGGCTCGCCGGCTCAGGCCGCGATCGATACAGTAGGGAAGGGCCCGACTTCCACTCACGCGGTTGGAAGCGTGGAAGAACGTACTCCAGTGCCTGAGGCGCAGCGGCAACCCCAAGCGCAATCGCCTGCCGCGAGCCCAGACCTCGATCGTCTGCAGGGCGCTGTTCTGCAGGCGCTTACCGACGGGAACCAGCGCATCCTGGTCTCGATGCTTTTGGCGGGCGAATGGAGTGTGCAGGGCAATGAAGTGGTCATCAAGATCGCTGAGTCGCAGACGGTAGTGGACATGTCGTTGAGCGCCGACGCGAGGCGTCTCGCCATCGCATCGGCCAGCGGAGTCCTCGGCCGGGCTGTGAAATTGAGAGTCGTGCCAGGCGCGGCGGTCGCCTCGCAGCCGAACAAACGCAGCGGTGTCGCGTCACCTGGCTCCGGCCCCGGCGGCCGAGGCCGCGCCGAGCAGGATGCGGTGGTTCGCCGCATGCAGGAGAAATTCGGCGCCGAAATTCGCACTGTGATTGACTACCGAGAGAAACGATAACGGAAAAGATTGGGAGGATTGGGTAATTGTGAAATTTGGTGATTGAGTAAATTGGGGCCGCACGAACTGTCGGCTCTTAGTTTCAATTTCAAATTACTGAATTACACAATTGCAAAATTGCTATGGGTGGATTCAACCTGCAAGAACTGATGTCGAAAGCCAAATCGCAGTACGACTCCCTGCAGAAGAAAATGCAGGAGACTGTAGTCGAAGCCACATCCGGCGGCGGGACAGTCACGGCGAAAATGGACGGTCGCAAGCAGTTGCTCAGCCTGCGCATCGACCCGGAAGCGGTGAAGTCGGGCGACGTAGAAATGCTGCAGGACCTGGTGCTCGCCGCGGTCAATGAAGCCGCCCGAAAAGTCGATGCGCAGATGCAGTCGACCGTTGGCGGCATGCTCGGCGGCCTCGGCATCCCTGGACTCTAGTCCTCGCCCGGCGAGTCGCGCTCCAACGAAGGTGGGACCGACGCGAATTGGAATGCGCCGGGGAGGGACACAAATAGGGAAGGGCGCGACTTCAGTCGTGCCGTTGAGTGCAAAACTGAATGCGGCTTTAGCCGCTGAGGGATCGAGGCATGAGGAAGCATGGTTGCATCAGTTGGGCAGTGCTAAGTTTAGTTTTCCTCACTTTGTCTGCCCAACCACAATCTGTACCTTCGAAAGAGGCGATCATGACCAGCCACGCCACCGGACCATTCGATGTGAAGATGATTCCGCAGGATGACAAGGCCGGTGACGGTCTGAGCCGTATATTGCTTGACAAGCAATATCACGGCGATCTCGAAGGCACGGCCAAAGGTGAGATGCTGACCGGCGGCGTCAGTGCCAATCATTCGGGCGCGTACGTCGCTATGGAAAAGTTTACCGGGACACTCCATGGGCGCAGCGGCAGCTTTGTCCTGCACCACACCGGAATCATGACCAACGGCAAACCGGATCTGACCATACTCGTCGCACCCGATTCCGGCACCGGCCAACTAGAGGGAATCACAGGGAGGATGACGATCAATGTTGCAGCCGGCGGAAAGCACTCGTATGACTTCGAGTACACGCTACCGAAAACAGATTGAGTAATTGGGAAATTTGGTAATTGAGTAATTGAAATTCGGGCAACCGTTACAATGCTCTCAGCCGGTTTTCATTTACTCAATTACCAAATTACGCAATTACTCAGTTCCTCGGTTCCCGAATCTTCCATGTCAAAATTTGCCGAACCCATGTCGCGGTTGATCGATGAGCTGAAGAAGCTTCCTGGCGTGGGTGCGAAGAGCGCGCAGCGCCTGGCTTTTTATATTCTGCGATCGAGCGACGAGGATGCTGAAGCCCTGGCCGCTGCCGTGCGCGATGTAAAAGCCAACCTTCGCCTGTGCTCGGTGTGTAACAACATTACCGACGTCGACCCTTGCGTCTACTGCACCAGCGCTACTCGCAACCAGCGGCTGGTGTGTGTGGTCGAAGAGCCCACGAATATCGCCGCCATCGAAAAGACGAAGCACTTCAATGGCGTCTTCCATGTGCTGCACGGGGCGATCTCACCGCTGCACGGGATCGGGCCCGAGCAGTTGCGCATTTCGAATCTGATTACCCGCGTCGATGCCGGTAATGTCGACGAGGTTATCGTCGCAACCAACCCGACTGTGGAAGGCGAAGCCACCGCGACCTATCTTTCGCAGCAACTCAAGCGCGTGGGAGTGAAAGTCACGCGCATCGCCATGGGCATCCCGGTGGGCAGCGATATTGAATACACCGACGAAATAACTATGCTGAAAGCTATGGAAGGCCGCAGAGATATGTAGGATGATCCCGGATCGACGCACAAGTTTGTGTGCAACTTGTGCAAAACTTTGCTCTTGAGCCGAGAGCGTGGAAGACAGCGACGGAAAAGGCTTGGCATTTAAGCGTCCAGTAACTCCAATATCAACAATCATTTGCGGGTTATTGTCGAGCGAAAGGATGACATGGCAGGCGGCTTGCAATCGCTTACGTGTCAGTTTCCTGTAGGTTTTGCAGATCCTTCGGTCTTTCCGGATCCTTTGATCTGTGGACTCGGCCTGAGGAGCAAAAAAGCAGCCTCAGCGCCAGTCGCGGCGTGCTGTGATGTAACCGCATCCAACTCGACGCAGAAGAAGCCGGGCCAACCAGCCCGGTTTTTTTCTGGTGTGTTTAAGATGCGGGTTCGGCAAAGGACTTCAGCACGGCACTTCGGGTTCGAGGAAAACGTTCGGCTCTTCTTCGGCAGTCGCTAAACCCTCTGGCAGAGTGCCGCGATTGTATTCAGCCATGCGGTTCTTCCACTTCAGGAAGTCGGTGATGCTCTGCGGCTCAATGCGCACCTCGACCCGCCGCAGGCTGGCCAGCAACAGATTCATTTCATAGCGTAGACCGGTGGCGGTGCGCAGATTCCTGGCCGAGGGCTGCAGAACCTCGATGCGTCCGTGACGGTATTCCAACAGTCCCCAGCCGGGGGGCAGTTCTTCAGTTTTCACCAAAGAAGGAGGAGTGAGGTAGAACCGTTCGCTGCCTACACCCTTCTCGGGCTTAACGCGGAAGGGCTTGGCGCGATCAGCGAGAAAATCGGCGCGTGTGACTTTGCATTCAACCAGCACGGAGTGGTTGGCGCGCTTCCATCCAATAGCGTCGGGCATCTCGCCACTGACGCAGGCTTGCTCGGACAGCACTACGCCGCAGCGATAGGATCGCAGCCAGCGCACAGCTCGTTCGACCAGTTGGGGGTGAGTCATGAGGACAGTCTACGTTGTATCGCGCGGTGGAAAAGTGACTGCATGGCTTCCCGGTCAAAGTCTTTGGGTTTGGAATTGTGACGACTCTGGAATTAAGACGCGATCCTGGGGGATTCGGCGGCAACCCGCGTTGGCGCCGCGCTCTTCATTGGTTTCACCACGATCGGCCTTCGCAAAACGGTCTCCAGTAAATATCTCTCGGCTGCGATGGCCTGCGCGGTGGAACTACCGGGAACGAAGCCTTCGGCGGCGATGACCACGGCTTCATTCGGAGGCAGCTTCGCGGGTTTCCGCAGGAAGCCGTTGGTGCGGCGCTTGGGCGCGTTTGTGTTTTCGATCTTTACCCGCACGATGTGGCCGTCGTGCGCGGCATCGAAGGCATTGGCCAACCTCAAGATTGCGGCCAGCTGAATCGTGATTCTCTGCTCGTCGGGCAGCAGGTCGCGCAGAGCTTTGTGGCTGCGGGTGGGTAATGCGCCGGCGTGAAAGCGCGCGACAACGGCGGCGCGCTGCAGGAGTTCCGGGTTCCATCCCAAAGGATTGCTGTGGCTTCGGATCAGTTCGAACGAAGCTTTGTGGTGCCCCTTATTTCCCTCCGATTTGCCAACGTCGTGCAAAAGCGCGGCGACTTGCAGACTGGACCGAGCGTCGGCGCCATTCGACGAACCCAGCATTCCCGTGGCAAGCAGGCCATCGTAAAGTTCCAGGGCGAGCCGGGTGACGCGCTCGGAGTGGGCGAAGTCAGGGTCGAGCGCCTTGGCCCACAGCTTCATGCGCTGGGTGGCGATCTGCTGAATCTGCTTGCCTTGGGGCAGGCCGGCGCGCCATACGTTCCACAGGGAATCTGGTCCGACTGTGCGCTGGCGGTATTCGTCGATTCGCTTCGTGCGTTCCGAGATGATGCGCGCATGCCAAGTCTGCCGCGAAGTTGCGTCCGGAAAAATGTGGCACGAGAGCGCGGTAGCCCACAGCACGTCGAGATCGTGGACTTCGCCGAGCAGGTCCTGTATGCGCTTCAAGTCGTTGCTCCAGGCCTTGTGCTCGACGGGCAGAAAATTCTCAACGATGTAGCGAAAGCGTTTGATACCGATCCGCAAAGTGTGGAAAGCAACCTGTGAGCGATTGCGCAATGCGCGGGTATGGAGTTCGCGGGCGGCCACCCAGCGCTCAAGCGCGAGATGCTTGAACACCGCGCTGCCGGGGCGAATGCGGGCGGCGCGTGGGGGCAGCGACTTGCTCCACTGGCGCCATTGCTTGCCGTCGAATTCGTCGAGTGCAGTGCGGGCTTCGCGCTTTTGCTCGGTTTCGCGGGCTTGGAGAATTTGCAGCAGCAGGTGCGCGGCGGGATCGTGCGGGGCGGATTCGGTTGAGCTGGCGGCGTCCGCGGAGCTGGCAGAGTGTTCTGCATCCTCCAGGAGCGCGGGCGAGTCGCCCGCGCCCACACGAGTGGGGGCGGGGTGGAGTTTTTCGATCCACTCCATCATGATTTGCACGTCGCGCAACGCGCCCAGGCGCTGGAAGAGGCGCTTGCCAGCCTTCTTCATGGCCTTCCAGTCGGGGTCGGGGTCCAGGGCGATCATGCCGTCGGCCAGGGAGCGGCAGCGGCGCAACGAAACCCGCAAATCGTGGACGGGATCGGCGCTGAAGTCAGCGGCCACGTGCTCGCACTCTTCGAGCACGCGGGCCATCCAGTAGCGCAGTCCGGTGGTTTTGGGGGCAGTTTTCAAGGCTTTGTCGCAGAAGCGCCAGGCGAACATTCTACTGAATGTAGAGCGCATTCGCCGGTACCTGTCGTGGCTCCGGAATCGTTTCCGCCTGCTGTCATGGTTTCGCGTTGCTTCTTGGTCCCTCACACGGGGGCAGGGGAACCAGCGAAAACCGGCGTCTTTCGAAAGCCCTGACACGTGAGGAGGGACAGTTCGGATTTCGTAACGCGGCCTTCGCGCGGTGGTCGGCGGTCAGAGAGGGTGATATAAAACGGGCGGTCATTTGCTGGCTACGAGCCAGACTACGAGCCATCGATGAGAAGGAGAAGAACAATGAGCCCACAGCTGGTCAATGGCTATATCTACGCCCTTCCACGCACACCGAACGCGATGGATCTCGGCGAAAAGATGCTTTTGGAGAAAGCTCTCCACCAGGCCCGAGAAAATTTGGGAACAGCCGCCAATGCGCTTACGGTCGCGATGCAGCGCCTCACACTCCATGACCACGACAGCAAGATCCTTTCGAACGCGATGTGGCAGCTTCTTCATCGCTCGTTTCAAGTCGGGAACGAGCCAAGTACAAAGAAAATAACGGACCGGCTGAAGTCGATCAGCAAGGTTTTGGAGAAGACACGCCGGGGTCTGCAAGGGCCAGTTGAAATTGTTGATTTGCCGAAGAGTACCTTCAAGGAGAATCGGGATCTGATAGCCAAACTCGCCGATGCGCGGACGTACGCAGCGATTCCCCCGGGCCGTACTCCGAAGATAGTCCGGACTCGGCCAATCGGGGAATTGGGGTACGTTCGGGGGGCGATTCCAGCGGTGGCGGGACCAATCCACATCGCATTCGGGTATCTGTTTGACCAAGAAATGTCGGCGTGGACAATCATCCATGAGGCAACACACAAATTTGCCGGGACCGGCGATCATGCGTATTGGGACGACCACCAAGAGCAATGGGATAGGCAACTCGAGGTCAGCAAGGCGATCAAGAACGCAGACAGTTATGCCATGTTTGCCATGGATTACCAGAATTCGTTCTTGTGGGGATAAGAGTTTGCCGTGCGCGGGTGTAGCGATCCTAGAAGAAAAGCAGGTTTATTTGGCTCGTTCCTTCGTGCGTCCGGAATGAAAATGTTCCTGGCTGTTGCGGTGGGCCTCGGATCGGTCAAAGGCGGCGGACAGGAATGTCCGTCCCGTGCAGCGCGCTAAACCTACAGTCACCGACTATTACCTCGGTAACGTTTTAGGTCTTACCTTTTCGCTTTACCCTTGAGCTTCAAACTTGCGCTTCTGAGGAGTTTGCTATCTCTGCCATAAACACATCGCAAGATGCACGTGCCGCCTCGGCGCGGGCGTTTGTCCACAGCCTGAACATTCTAATCAAGTACGCGCGGATGTATGGCTACGACCACAAACGCACCGAGGCGCAATTCGAAACCGCGTGGAAAGAGTTGCAGCAGGGCCTGCCCACTACCGGGGACCAGGGCTTTTTGCTAGGCGTATCCGATAACAAACTGTTGCTGGACGGCATCCCGCTGGAAGCGGGGAATGCGGAGCGCAGCTTCGCCACGCTGTTGAGCACGGCCGGACTGGCCAGCCTGCATTTCTCCAAAGATGTAACGGAGGAAGACTTTATTCGGCTGGTGCGCGCGTTCACGGTGGCCGGATCGAAAGCACAGGATGTGTCGAAACAGATCAAGGAAGCGCTGGCCGGGAACAAACACGGCGGCACGATCAAGATTAATGAAGTGAAGTTCGTAGCCGCCGATCCGCTGACCGGCGATGTGAGTATTGCAGCGCAGATTGCGGCGCAGACGTTGGGGCCTGAGTTTAAGCAGTGGCTGAACGATCCGCAGAAACTGTTGCAGTTAATTGCAGCGGCCGAAGGCGCGAACGCTGGCGGCGGCGGTGGAGGAACCGGGCCGGGTGGAGTTCCGATGGTCCCGCTGGGAAGCGTGCCGAATGCTCCGCGGGGCCAGGGCAAGGGAAGGTGGGTTGCAGACGGCGATCCGACCGGTGCAGCGGGCGGTGCCGCCGCCGGGGCGGCTCCGGCGTGGACGGGCGGCATGGTACCGCTGCAGGAGCAGGAAGTGATTCAGGCGATCCGGCTGCTGACGCGGTTTGGGCAGGTGCAGCAGGATCCGAATGTTAAAGAAGAAGACATCCAGAAGGAACTGATTGAGACCGATCCGAATACCCGGTTGAACCTGCAGCAATTGCTGGGAAGTTTGGCGGCGAAAGCGACGTCGGAACAGCAAGAAGACACGCCTTTATTGATGAAGGCGGCCGAGCACATGGCGATCCGCTTCGCGCTGGAGCGGTATCAGAAGGGCGAGGTCAAGGTCAACGCGGTACATCAGATGATGGAGCACATGAGCCGCCAGATGGACTCGTTGCGCTCCATCCTGAAGCTGCAGGAAGAGAAAATGAGCAAGGCCGGGATTCTGGTGGAGTCGCACGCCGACATCCTGGACCGCATGTTCTGGGCGGAAGTGCCGGAGTCGGGCAAGAAAAGCGTGCTGCTGTCGCATGAGGCGCCATGCGTTCCACCGCGCAACCTGCGCCAGTTTGTGGAGGTGCTGCTGGACCGCGACGATAAGCAGAGCGCGACGGAGATTCTGAACAACTATTCGGGTTGCCTGGGTGCGAAGGACACGGAGCCTCGCCGGCGAACCGCAATTGGTCTGAGCCAGCTGGCCGACCTCTACGCGCGGCTGGGCGGGCAGCCGATGGGGCAAGCCATCAAGAAGCTGAGCGAGCAACTGATTGCGGAGAAGGACGCGGAACTGCAGAGCCTGCTGAGCGCGGCGTTTGTGCGGCTGAGCCAGGAAGCCAGTTCAGCCAAGAACTATGCGGCGGTCAACGAAGTTTGCTCCGGCATGGAGCACATCAGTCTGGAACGGCCGGTGCTGATGAGCGACCTGCGTCCGCGCGTGGGAGTGGAGAACCGGCTGCCGGAGTTTATTGAGGAAGCAGTGCAGCTGGAGCCGATTCCGGCGGAGCTGCTGGCGGTACTGCGGAGGACGACGCAGTCGGGAGCGGAGCATTTGGCGGACCGGTTTTTCCGCTGCATGCGGCGCGATGAATGCGATCGCATGATCGAAATGGTGAAGCAGCTGGGGTCGCCGGTGCTGCTGCAGTTGCGCGAGATTCTGCGCACCGGGCAGCCGAGGCAGGCGTCGGGTGCGGTGGGGTTGGTGAGCCGGCTGGATGTTGGAACGCTGCTGGAACTGTTGCCGGTACGGATGCCCGAGTGGAACCGCTTTTATCACGACATTGTGGTGCGGCAGATTGCGTATGGAGCCGCTGGCGATCGTGGGCGCACGCTGTTGGAACTGGCGGAAATTTTGGATCCGCTGGTGCTGCCCGAAGCAGTGGACGAAATTGGAATGAGTGGCGACCTCACCGCCACGCCGCCGCTGATTGCGATGGCGCGGCCCGGGGAAGCGGCTTCGCGCTCGCCTTACATCCAACTCAAGGCGATTGAGTCGTTAGGGCGCTTGAAGGATGTGGAAGCAGTGGCGACGTTGCGGGACATATTGGAAGCCAAGAAAACGTTTGGCTTCGTGCATCACCGCGAGTTGAGAATTGCGGCGGCGCAGGCTTTGTCAAAGACCGATCCGCGCTACAGTTCGCAGGTTCTATCGGACAGCGGTCTCGAACCGGCGGAACTGGCGATCGCGCCGTTGGATATGGCTCCGGCATGTCCGTGGGTGCGGCAACGGCGCTACGAGCGCCTTGTGCTGGCGAAAACGGTGACGGGAACGATTGGCAGCTCATGGGGCAAGTCGCGGATTCAGATTCGCGAATTGAGCCTGGGCGGCGGCATGGGGACGAAGGAAGACAACCTGCGTATCGGCAGCGAAGCGGATTTGGAAATTGCGGTGGGCATGCGGGCGAAGATTCGCGCCCATGTGCTGTTGCGGCGGGCGCGCGTGAACGAAGTGGGATTTGAAATTGTGAATATCGATTTGGAGAGCCGCTATCGGCTGCGCCGGTTGCTGGTGGACGCGCTGAACGCTGCGCAGAACAAGGGCCAGGAGTGGAGCGGGGACCGGAAGGTTTAGAGATACGGGTCGGTTGATGTGGTGAGGAACAGCAGGTTCCTCGTCGCTGCGCTCCTCGGAATGACAAACGGTTTAAGACAGAAAGCCTCTGCTTGCGCAGAGGCTTTCGTGCGTTTAAGCGAACCTCTTACTTCACTTTCAAGAAGATGATCGCCAGGGTGTAGAGCGCCAAAGACTCAATCAGGACCAGGCCCAGAATCAGCGCGAACTGAATGCCGGGGCGGGCTGCGGGATTGCGAGCCAACGATTCGGTGGCGGCGGCGACGGCTTTGCCTTGGGCAAGGCCGCAGACGGCGGAAGCGATCGCCATGGAGAATCCGGCGGTGATGGCGACCCAACTAGCGTCACTCATTCCGCCGCCCTGCGCGAACGCAGGCATGGCAAAGCACAGCGCGGATAACGTCATAAACAGATAACTCAATTTACGCATGGTTGTTTCTCCTCGTATCAAATTGCCGCCAGTGGGTGGTTGACGCCATACCTTGCAGACGCCCTCACGCTTGCGGCGCAGTTGCTAGCTCCCAGTCGGCAGTTCCCAGTTCTTCGTTCCTCAGACCTTTCGTTTTACAAACTGGCAACTGACATCTGGCAACTGACAACTGACAACTTGTTTCTAATGCTCTTCTTCAATGCTCGTCGGCGACAGCGGCCGAAACGTAAATGATCGACAGCAGCATGAACACGTAGGCCTGTAACACGGCGACCACGATGTGCAGGCCGCTGAAGATGATCGGAATGCCGATCGGGATCATGGAAAAGAAAACCAAGGTGATCAGATCACCGGCGAAAATGTTGGCCCAGAGACGAACCGTAAGCGACAGCAGGCGCGCAAAGTGGCTGACCAGTTCGATGGGAAGCATCAGAGCTGCCAGGAGAATCCGTGCGATGAGCGGCATACCTTCCATGGGCGGCCCAAAAAAATGCAGGAGATATTTTGGCCCGGCATGTTTGAAGCCCTGCGTGTGGTAGTAAAAAAATGCGCAGATGGCGCAGCCCAAGGGCACGACGGGGACACCAGTGGGCGATTCAAAACCGGGAATCAGGCCGATCAGGTTGCAGATCAAGATGAAGACGAAGACGATGGCGAAAAAGGCTGTGTATGGTTCGCTGTGATGGCCAATGATTTCGCGGCTCTGGTCGAGCACGAAGCCCTCGAGGGCTTCGAAGGAGTGCTGCAGGCCTCCGGGAGAGTCAACCGACAGTCGCGATCGCACTAAAAGAAACAGCACCAGCAGGAACCCGAAGACGAGCAGTTCCATAGCAAAGGAATTGGCAATGGGATATTGCGGGTATTTCGGTTCGATGTGGAGCGTGCGCAGAAATGACGTGACGGGACTGGCAAACAACCGGTTCAGAATCGCGGTAAACCAAAGTTGTTCAGGCATGGCAGCTTTTGGCTCTTAGCTCTTGGCTTTTAGCTTGCTTCCTTGACGCGCACACTTTTCGGTTCAGGCATTCCGCCTTACAGCCGCATAGAGTTCGTAAACCGCTTCGCAGGCGATCCCTCCGACGGGCAGGAACAAGCCCGCCAGGAGCCCACGAAGGCTTGCGGGAAAACTGGTTAATATACCATACGCGGCGGCCCCTAACAACACATAGCGGAGGAGGAAGCGGGCGACGATGCCGAAGCCGGACTGGGACTTGCCGGTGTCGGTGACGCGGTCGGCAAGGCCAGAGACGCCGTTCTTGAGCCAGTTGAAGTTGAGGTAGGCGATGATGCATCCGCCCAGGAAGCCGAGAGCGGAGGCGCGACCGAAGTCCCACCATGCCGCGATCGACAAGACCAGGGCGAGGGCGATCATGGAATGGCGGATGCGGTCGAGGGCGCCGGAATAGAAGGCGTCCGGCTCCATGGGAGCGTCAGGATTGAGTTGTTCCTGGTTCATGTTGAGCTGCTTGATTGACAATCCTGCTAGGTACCTCGGGGGCTAAAGCCCCAGCGAAAGACAGACTCTATCGCAGCGCTGAAAGCGCTGCGCCACCCAAAGCCAAAATCTAAAAGCCAAAAGCCGCCTCCCGTGCTCGTGATCTTACTTCGAGTCGCGGAGGACGGTGCGAATTAGTTCGAACATACCGGCGGCGATTCCGAGGAAGAGGCCGACGATGCTGATCCAAGTAGTGTGCAGCCAGCGATCGAGCGCGGAGCCGAGGAGCCAACCGGCAACCGTGCCGGCGGGGAGCATGAAGGCCAGCTGGCTGTAGCGGCCGACTTGCACCCAGGGGTTTTTCTTGTCGGGCGGGCGGTTGTCGGGGGGATGAGTGGGCGGCATTGGTCTGAGCTCGGCAGCAACGATTCTAGCTCACCGCAGTAGGGGAAGATTCTGCCCGGCTTCGCCCCTTCGGCTTCACTCAGGGCAGGCCCAGGCCAGACGGTCGAAGGCGACCGTCGCCACATGAGCATCTTCGCATCGGCATCATCAGGCGAGCAGCTTAGTGAGTCAGCTTTGCTACTGCGGGGTTTTGGGCGATGCCTAGGGCCCAGTTCACCAGTTCGATGAAACGGTTGGGGAGGACGCCGATGTAGAGCGTGGCTAGGGCGGTCAGGCCTAGGGCAGCGCGCATGGTGAAGCTGATGGATAGTTTCTCCTCGCCTTTTTCGACTTTGCCCATGAGCATGGCGTTGGCGATTTTCAGATAGTAGTAGAGGCCAAAGACAGAATACAGAACGCCGAGCGAGGCCAGTGCGTAGTGGCCGGTTTCGACCAGGCTGAGGAAGATGAAATATTTGCCCCAGAATCCGGCGAGCGGCGGGATGCCGGCCAGCGAGAGCATGAAGATCAGCATGAGGACGGCTTCGACCGGAGCGCGGGAGTAGAGGCCGTTGAGGTCGTCGAGTTCGTCGCCGATCACGTTGCGGTGCCGCAGTGAGGTGATCACGGCGAAAGCTCCGAGGTTCATGAAGGTGTAGACCAGCAGGTAGATGAGGATGCCTTTGAGGCCGTCGGCGCTGAGTTGGGTCGCAGTGCCCGCGATCAGGCCGAGCAGCATATAGCCGACGTGAGCAATCGAGGAATAAGCCAGCAGCCGCTTGGTGTTGGTCTGGGTGAGCGCTGCGAAATTGGCCCCGGTCATGGTGGCGATGGAGACGAAGACCAGGAGCGGAACCCATACCGGACGCAGAGACAAAAGTCCGCACAGATAGAAGGGACTGCCGATCAGGATGCGCAGCATCATGGCCCATCCGGCGGCCTTGACGGCGACCGACATGAACCCGGTGATGCTGGTGGGCGCGCCTTCGTAAGCATCGGGCGCCCACTGGTGGAACGGGATGGCTGCGATTTTGAACAGAAGGCCAGTGAGGGTGGCGATGAGAGCTACGATCGCGATGGGCCTGTAGTCGCTATTGATCACGCTCTTGAGAAGCACCCGATGAATGACTGCGAGATTTGTGCTGCCGGTTAAGCCGTAGAACAGGGACAAGCCGTAAGCGAAGATGCCCGAGGAGAATGCGCCGAGCAGCAGATACTTCAACGCAGCTTCGTTGGAGCGGCGGTCGCGGCGCAGGAAGCCGACTAAGACGTAGGTGGAGATGGCCATCAGTTCGAGGCCGATGAAGATGAGGACGATGTCAAAGCCGGCGGCCATGCACATCATCCCGGCGACAGAGAGCAGCATCAGGGCGTAATATTCGCCGTGATTTTCATGTTCAGTTTCGAGATAGCGCACCGACATGAGGATGGCGATGGCGGTGGCTGCAAGGAATAGATAGAAGAAGTAAATGGCGAAGCGGTCGACCAGCAGGGTGCCCAGCATGCCGGCCGCCCCGGTCGGGACGGTGATCTGAATTTTGTAGACACCTGCGGCAGAGAAGCAGACGCCGATGAAGGCGGTGACAGCGTTGGCCCACTTCATCTCCTTGGGGAGCATGAGGTCGATCAGAAGGATGCCGAGCGCGAACAGCACCAGCAGCGTGATCGGCAGAGCCAGAAGATAGTCAGTCCAGACCACTAGTTCTTTCCCTTCATTTCTGTCGGCGCGGATTTGGCCGCGGTCGGCGGAGCTGTCGTGGATGACGGAATATCTGTAACAGGAGCGAGCAGCGCGGGGGGTAGCACGGCGGCATTAACCGCGGGTTGCGGATAATCAGGCCGCGCCATCGCCATCGTGTGGTTCACCGGCTGCTCGAGAATCTGGAAAAACGGTTTGGGATAAAGGCCGATCCAGAACGCCATGATCAGGAGCGGGACGAAGGTGGCAACTTCGCGCGGCGTCAGGTCATGCAGCTTTTCGTTCTTGGGATTGGTGACCGTGCCGAAGAAGACTCGCTGGTAGAGCCACAACAAATAAGCAGCAGCGAGCACGACCCCAGGGACCGCCCATGCGCCCCAGCGCCAATTTTCCATGAACGTGCCCTGAAGGATCGTGAACTCGCCGACGAAGCCGTTGAGCAGCGGCAGGCCCATCGACGACAGGAACATGATCATGGTGATAGTCGCGTAGATCGGCATGACGTTGGAGATGCCGCCGTATTCGGCGATTTCGCGAGTGTGGCGGCGCTCGTAAAGAATTCCGACAATCAAGAAGAGCGCGCCGGTCGAGATGCCGTGGTTGATCTGCTGCAGAACCGACCCGCTTATGCCGAGGGGCGTGAGTGCGAAAATCCCCAGCGTGCAGAATCCAAGGTGGCTGACGGAAGAGTAGGCCACGAGCTTTTTCATGTCCTTCTGCATGAGCGAAACCAGCGCGCCGTAGATGATGCCGACGATGGAAAGGAAAATCATCCAGCCGCGGACGGTCATGCCGAGGTGGGTGGTGGTATCGGCAAGTACCTGAGGAAAGAAGGGAAGCGAGAAGCGGATGAAGCCGTAGGTTCCCATCTTCAGCAAGACGCCGGCCAGGATGACCGAGCCAGCAGTCGGCGCTTCCACGTGCGCGTCGGGCAGCCAGGTGTGGAACGGGAACATCGGTACTTTGATGGCGAAGGCGAAGAAGAAACTCAGAAAGAGCAGTGTCGCGACACGCGGGCCGTAGTCGGAATAAATGCGCGGCGCGGTGTCGTAGAGAGCCTGCAAAGCGAATGTGTAAGTGCCGGTCACGTGTTGATGGTGGAAGTAAAGGAACAGGATGCCGAGCAGCATCAGCACGGAACCGGCCAGAGTGTAGAGAAAGAATTTAATGGCGGCGTAGAGTTTGCGGGGACCTCCCCAGATACCGATCAGCAGGTACATGGGCACGAGCATGGCTTCCCAGAAAACGAAGAAGAGGAAGAAATCGAGCGCCATGAAGACGCCGAGCATGCCGGTCTGCAGCACCAGAAACCAGATGTAGTATTCCTTGACGCGATTCTCGATGGCGGTCCAGGAGGAAAGGATCGAG